>DZAU01000125.1 GCA_022729635.1 Flavobacterium psychrophilum | reverse complement strand
GGTCATTGTAACGAACCGAATAGGTAGAAATTAAATTTACAAATTAGACACAACTTAATTGACAAACAGATTCTTAAATAAAAATGTATGAAGAAAGATTTTTTTAGTGTTCTAATTTTTGTAGCGACAATTTTTACAACATCTTGTAAAAATAATCAAGCAGAAACAACAAAAGAAACAAATATCGTCAATGACTCTTTGACAACTGAAACATTAACAAAAGTTAATCCTCACAACATTCTAAAACAACGAAAAATAGAAATAGATTCTTTAGTATCACAAAGCCAAAAAAATCTTACTGTTTTGGTAAAACGAATTGACCGTTCTGATTTATTTCAAATAGTAAATGAAAATTTTCCAGAAGATATTGAAACTACTTTTAACATAGTTAAAGATAAAACTGGTCATATAATCTACGCTTGTGAAATACCTGCCAGTGAAAGCGGAGATTGGTTTCTTGCACTAAATCACTATTTCGATAAAAACGGAAAAACTTTTGCTTTTGAGAAACAAACCAATGAGTTTAATTCAGGTTGTGCCGAAATCACATACGAAACAAAAACTGAGTATTATGACAATGATTTTAAATCAATCGGAAACGATTATAAACTTGTTGATAATAAAAAGAAGGAATTACGCAAAAAAGATTGCGACCTTATGGACTACAAATATAAAGTTGCGTCAAACAGTGATAATTATCTCAAAACAAACAGCATAAAAAAAGCACATACTACATATAAACGAAGTCCATCCGAATTTATCGAAAACGAAACGGAAACACATAATAAACCAAACACTAATCTGAAAGATGTCAATTCTACCGTCAAAAATTACATTTCCGCTTGTATAGAAATAGTAGATGACTTTACACCATATAGCAATCTTGGCTATGTGAATATTTTCAATACGATTTTTGACAACAATCCTAACATTGTAAACAAACCACTACTAAAACAACAACTATCCGAAGTTCTCACAAATAAGGAAAAAAGAGATTTATTTTTTAAAGGACATTTGAAATTCTTTGGCAGAAATGAATCTTCTCTTTTTATGAACATAGATAGTATGAACGATTACACAAATACACAATTTAATAGCGATAAATTAGTCAGATATATACTTGAAAATTATTGAAACTAAACTGCTTTTCAATTCAATAAATATACCATACTCAAAAAATGATAACAATTCAAGAATTACTTTACAATCGAGGACTTGACAAAAATGCAAAAGTCAAACTTATAAGACACAAAGACAACAGACAAGATTTATACAATTTGTATAGAACCAGCTTGCCTGAATTTTTAGCCTACCAAAACTCCCAATCAAAAGACGTTTTCAACGGAGTTGATTATATTATTTCTTTCGTGGGAGAAGAAGGACTTTTATCAAGATTTATAGGCGTTTATAAATTGACCAATAGACAAAAAATTGCAGACTACCATTTTGAATATGAAATGGAAGAAGTCAAAGAACAGTTTAACGACTTAAAAGAACGTGTAATTATTCGGTGGGAAAATGCAATCTCTTGGCATCAATGGATAAAAAATGAAATGGAAGTTATCGAAATTCACCCTGGACTTCATTACAAGCAATTCACAGATTATTTCGATTTCATTCTAAACTTTGACGAACTAAAAGAAATTGTTACAAAACAATATAGCGATTGGAAAAAAATGCTTTCTGTAACCAAAGGCATTTATTTGATAAGCGACACAAACACAGGGAAACTGTACGTTGGTTCAGCTTATGGCGAAGACGGAATTTGGGGACGTTGGAAAAGTTATGTTTCAACAAACGGACACGGCAACAACAAAACGCTAAAAGAATTGGTTGAAAACAATCCAAACTACGGAAACAATTTTCAGTTTTCAATTTTAATGCTGTTGCCCCGAACAATAACAGCAGATGAAGCGATTAAAAAGGAACATCTTTTTAAAAACAAACTTGGAGCAAGAACATTTGGACTAAACAACAACTAAAAAATATGGATTCACCACGAGTAGTTACACACGGCGGAGTAACTTTAAATTTAGCAACAATAAAGTGTTTTAAATTGCAAACAAATTCTGATTTAGGAAAAACAAGTGTGATGACTGTTGAGCATAAATCACGTTTTGGTTATATTCAACATCCTGAAACTGGAAAATATGAAAAACAAGAATATAACGAAAAAACTGAAGTTGATTATTCTACATATTCATCAGCGGAAGCTCACAGAAATGAATGGGAAGAAATTTGGCAGGATTATTTAGACGACCAAGGTTAATTTAGCTCATACATTTTTGTAAATTTGTCGCTTACAAGAGATAATATGGCAAAAGGAAGAACATTAAACGTCAACGAATCCACAATTACAGTTATTCATCAAAATGAAACTGACTATATCTGCTTGACTGATATGACGACTTCTTTTCGGGAAGGAAGTGGACTAATTGGGAAATGGATATCCAATAAAAACACATTGGAATATTTGGGAGTTTGGGAGAAAATCAACAACCCGAATTTTAATTACCCCGAATTCGGGGTAATTGGACAAGAAGCAGGAACAAACAGGTTCATAATGTCTGTTGGACAATGGATTGACCGTGTAAAATCGGTTGGAATGATTGTTAAAGCAGGGCGTTACGGAGGAACTTTTGCACACAAAGACATTGCTTTTCACTTCGCAATGTGGTTAAGCCCTGAATTTCAGATTTATTTAGTCAACGAATTTCAACGACTAAAAGATGATGAAAACAGTCGTCTGAAATTAGAATGGAACTTACAACGAACTTTAGCAAAAGTGAATTATCACATCCATACAGACGCAATCAAAGAAAACCTAATCCCGAAAGAAATCACAAAACAACAAGCAAGTTTTGTGTACGCCAATGAAGCGGATTTATTAAATGTTGCACTTTTCGGAATAACAGCTAAAGAATGGAGAGAAACCAATACAGATAAAAACGGAAACATAAGAGATTATGCAACATTAGTACAATTGGTTGTGTTGAGTAATATGGAAAGTATAAATGCTTTACTTATTCAACAAAACTTACCGCAAAACGAACGACTTATCCAACTCAACAAAGTTGCTATTGCTCAAATGAAATCTCTGTCGGAAAGTAATGCAATGAAGAAATTGAAATGAAGCAGAGGAAAAACAACGAACCGCCAACAGCCGTTTTGATATAGTGGGGATTTAGTGGAATTACCGCTTCGCATTATAAATCTGCAAAGCAGAAAGTTGAAAGGTTACGAAATCCCCACCATCTCAAAGCCCCGAAACGT
>DZAU01000124.1 GCA_022729635.1 Flavobacterium psychrophilum | reverse complement strand
TATTCCTATCAACTAAATGACATAAAACAAAATATAAATTTTCATTTTGAAGCTAATGAAGTGGTTTCCAAAGACTATGATATTTTAGTTATTCCTGTTCCACAAATTCAATCTATTAAGCTCAACTTACACTATCCACCTCATTTAAAAAAACCCGATGAGATCATTGAGAATACCGGTAATGCCTCGATTCCCGAAGGAACTCACATCACTTGGAATATCAAAACTCTTAATACTTCTGAGGTTACCCTGATCGATTCACTGAAACGTTTTGCATTTAACTTTAATGAACACGTTCAAAATTATCAGTTAAAAAGGTTATTATTAAATAATTTTCAATACAATATTTCTTGTTCAAATAAACAATTACAAGACTATGAAAATCTGCCATTTTCTATTACAGTCCTAAAAGATGCTTATCCCGAAATTCAAATTGAAACTGATATAGACAGCCTAAAGTTTGGAGAAGCACATTTTGTAGGTCGCCTTTCCGATGATTACGGACTTCAAAAACTACAAGTAGTTTATTATCCAATTCAAAACCCGGAGCAAAAATCCGTCAAAAATATACCTATCCCACAAACCACCATCACCGATTTTTATTTTTCATTTCCATCCAATTTGAATTTAACCGAAAGTACAGAATACGAGTTTTATTTTCAAGTTTTTGACAATGATGGCGTCAATCGTTTCAAATCTACAAAATCTAAAACGTATTCTTATTTCAAAGATTCTGAGTTACAGCTCCAAGAAAAATTACTTTTACAACAAGAGCAAAACATAGATGATATTGATAAATTGTTGCATAAACAAGAAAAAAACCAAAAAGAATTAGAAGCATTTCAAAAACAAATGCAAAATAAATCGGATATTAAATTCAATGAAAAACAACAAGTACAACAATTATTGCAACGTCAACAGCAATATGAAGAGATGATGCAGAGAAAAACTGAAAATCTAAAAGAAAACCTCGACAATCAAAATGAAACAACGAATCCTGACCTGAACCAAAAAAAGGAAGAAATTCAAAAACGCATAGAAGAATTCAAACAATCCGAAGAACAAAAGAAGCTTTTGGAAGAGCTGCAAAAACTAACAGACAAACTAAAAAAAGAGGATTTATTAGATAAAATTCAAAAATTAAGTGCAAACAATAAGCAAAAAGAAAAAAGTTTAGAACAATTACTAGAATTGACTAAAAGGTTTTATGTAGAACAAAAAGCACAACAAATAAGTGAAAAGTTAGCCGAACTTGCCCAAAAGCAAGAAAAGTTAAAAGATTCCGATATCAATACAAAAGCAAATCAAGATAAACTCAACGATGAGTTTAAGAAGGTTCAAGAAGAAATCAAAGAAATGATCCAACAAAACTCGGAACTAAAAGAACCTATGAAATTGGACGAACAAAAACCCGAACAAGAAGCCGTTAAACAAGAGATGGAGCAAGCCTCTAAACAATTGGATGCAAAACAAAAACAAAATGCACAAAAAAAACAGCAATCAGCTGCCAATAAAATGAAGCAAATGTCTAAAAACATGCAATCCATGTTGATGGATATGCAAGGAGACATGATTGATGAAGACATAGCATCATTACGCAGAATAATCGAAAATCTCATTACCTTTTCTTACCAACAAGAAAATCTACTCAATGATTTAAGTAAAGATTCTCAAAGTGTTGCAAATCTTTCTACCAATCTTAGAAAACAAAACACACTAAAAACTTATTTTGAACACATAGACGATAGTTTATTCACACTTGCCATGCGTCAAGCCAAACTTTCTTCACGCATCAACGAGTATGTTGCAAATGCCAAATACTATCTCAACGAATCTAATGAATCCTTATCAGAAAATCAAATACCCAAAACCCGATCCAATCAGCAGTTTGTCATGACCGCTGCCAATGATTTAGCCGCCATGTTAGCTAGTTTATTGGATAATTTACAAAATCCACCACCCGCAATGGGACAAGGAAAAGGTAAGGGAAGTGGACAATCTTTTTCTTTACCCGATATTATCCAAAAACAAGGAGAACTCAAAGATAAAATGCAAAGCAAAATGCAAAACGGCGAAAAGCAAGGGGATCAAGAAGGGAAAAACACATTAGAAAATAAAGGGAAGAAAGGTGAGAAAGAAGGAAAGCAAGGGGAAAATGGAAGTAATGGTAAAAATTCAAATGCCGAACAACAAAGCAAAGAACTTTTCGAGATTTATAAACAGCAATCTATGTTAAGAGAAGCTCTTGAAAAGCAATTAGAAAATCTCAAAGGACTTGGCTTGGAATTACAAGTTCAAAATGTGTTGAAACAAATGGAAAATTTAGAAAAAATGTTGTTGGAGAAAGGCATCACTAAGGATGTTTTAAGTAAAATAATGAGCATGGAAAACGAATTACTCAAACTAAAAAATGCTGCCTATGAACAAGGAATGGAAGAAAATAGAATTTCAAACACTAACAAGGAAGATTTTAAATCACCCTCTCCAAAATATTTAGAAGAATTTTACAAAAAATTAAACCAACAAGAATTACTTAACAGAGAACCATTACCATTTCAACCTCAGATCAATCAAAAAGTAAATCAATATTTTCAAAAGTAGTTATTCTTGATAAAACAAATCAGATTTTTTTAGAAGTTATTTTTATTAAAAACAGGACTATTAATAATTAAAATTCATTTTACCTAACTATCCTTATCAACCACTATAATACTGCATCCTTTAAAGAATGATCAAATTCAATTACCAAACAAAATATGTTCTAAAAAACACTAAGGAAATTAAAAATTGGATTTCCCACACAATCTTTAATCTCAAAAAAGATGTAGGCGATATCAATTATGTGTTTTGCGATAATGAATTTATAACCGATATAAATAAAAAGTTTTTAAATCACGATTATCCAACCGACATTATTACTTTTGATTACTCAGATACTAAAATAATCAATGGAGAAATCTATCTATCTATCGAACAAATAAAGGAAAATCACAAAACCTACAACACTAATTTAACAGACGAATTACACCGTGTTATTATTCATGGAATCCTCCATTTGTTGGGATATAAGGATAAAACAAAAACCGAACAATTAGAAATGCGAACACAAGAAGATTATTACCTATCTTTGCGAACTTTTAGATAGGCTTTTATATGTTCCACGTGGAACATTTTTATTTTATTAAACTTTTTTGTTCCACGTGGAACAATAACCAACTTTCATAAGGAATTGTAAAGAAATAAAGTATACAGAATTGGCGTTGTAATTTTGTTCTTTTTCAAGGCACAAATTGTAGCTAATAGCTTGCGTCTCTTA
>DZAU01000055.1:9987-13658 GCA_022729635.1 Flavobacterium psychrophilum | reverse complement strand
TCGTTTTCTGTAGCAGGGACAAATTCTCCAGTCATTGCGAAGAATGACCTGTCCGCCGTGGCGGAAACAATCAAGGTGGGTTCTATAAATTAGCCGATAGCTGTTTTTGAAATTATTTTGGATAGATTTTTTCTGCTTTTTCATTCAAATAGCAAGCTATTTGAATGAAAAAATGGGGAAAAGATGCCAAAATAAAACAAAAACATCATCGGAAAATATTGAATTAAAAGTAAAAACTAATTTATAGAACCCACCTCAAGATTAAACCTCTCTTTTTTCCACTTTAAGCACACAACCCAAGGATTCTAAAATCAAAATATAATGATTTTGTTTTACTTCCTGAATGATGGCTGGTTGATTTATAAACGGACCAGAATCAAGCACAATTTTATCTCCTTTTCTCCACTTATCCAAAGAAACTTCAAAAACATCCGGAGCAGAAAGCCAATTTTTAATAGCTTCAATTTCTGAATCCTTTACCATTGCAGGTTTCCCCAACCAAAACAAATAACGAACTGCCCCTGAAACTTCAAATACACGATTGCGATACTTCTCTTCGGTTTGAACAAAAATATAGGAATGGAACAAAGGTACACTTACCATTTTTTTTCGATCTGACCATTGACTCACTTTCGTAACCAACGGACAATAAGTCACCACCCCAATTTCATTCAGCCGCTCCGCTACCTTCTTCTCCCACTTGGGCTTAGTATAGACTACATACCAATTCATTGTTTCTTCTTTTCTCTATTTTTTATGCTCTGCAATCTGTAATCTGCAATCTTTTTTCTTTACTCTGCTACCTGTAATCTGCTGCCTGCTACCTCCTCCTGTTCCCCCTTCGGGGGTTAGGGGGCTCAACTTTCTACTCCCCCTTCGGGGGCTGGGGGGCTGAATACATCTTCTCATAATATTTCTCATAATCACCCGAAGTCACATTATGCAACCATTTCTGATTATTCAAGTACCAATCGATAGTGATTTCCAATCCCTGCTCAAAAGTCACTGAGGGAGACCATCCCAATTCCCTGTTTATTTTGCCGGCATCAATGGCGTAACGCAAATCGTGTCCCGGTCTGTCTTTGACATAAGTGATCAATTTCGCTGATTTACCAGCTTCCCTACCCAATTTCTTATCCATTATTTGGCACAAGACCTTAACCAAATCAATATTTTTCCATTCGTTAAAACCGCCAATATTATAGGTTTCGTGATTCTTCCCCTGATGAAAAACCAAATCAATAGCCACAGCATGATCTTTCACAAAAAGCCAATCTCGGGTATAATTCCCATCGCCATAAACTGGCAAGGGTTTATTATTGATAATATTATTAATAAACAGCGGAATTAATTTTTCAGGAAAATGGTTGGGACCATAATTGTTAGAACAATTAGTCAACACAAAAGGCAATCCATACGTTTCACCATAAGCTCTCACAAAATGATCCGAACTGGCTTTGGAAGCCGAATAAGGAGAGTTTGGGTCATAAGCTGTGGTTTCTGTAAACAAACCCTCGGCACCCAAAGAACCGTAAACCTCATCGGTGCTTACATGGTAAAACCTTTTGCCCTCAAAATTGTTTGCCCATATTTTCTTTGCTGCATTGAGTAAATTCACTGTGCCAATCACATTGGTTTTTACAAAAGCCATCGGGTCTTCGATGGAACGATCCACGTGCGATTCGGCCGCCAGATGAATAACCCCATCAAACTGATGTTCTTGAAACAATTTTGCAATAAAAGGCTCATCAGTGATATCGCCTTTTATAAAAGTATAATTGGACTCATTTTCTATATCCGTAATATTTTCCAGATTACCCGCATAAGTCAATGCATCCAAATTATAGATTTGGTATTCAGGATATTTCTGAACAAAAAGACGCACCACATGCGAACCAATAAATCCCGCACCACCAGTTATCAATATTTTTTTCATTTTTCTCTTTTTTATATTCTCTCTCTTCTATTTTCCAACTTCCCTCTTCTGCAACCTGAAACCTGAAACTTGAAACCCACACAAATGAGAGTAGAACTCTGTTTTACATACTCTAAAACAAGTTTGCTTTTCATAGCTGCAATAGGTTGTATCATTATTCGGCTCAAAAATACTAATTATTCGGCTCGTTTTCGTTTGTTTTGAGCCAAATACCGAACTTATTTGAGCTGAATACTGTTAAAATTGGGTACGCATATCGTCTTGTTTTTTCTCCTCATGCTAAAAAATAAGAATTTCTTTGAAGTGATACCGATTGAATAAAATATTTAGTCCAATAAATTGTCAAAGTATTTTATTTTGCCGAGAAATCAGCAGCATTATACTAAACTTTCTTGGACTAAACAATATTTCAAGGTGGTATAATCTGTATGAAAAAACCAATTTAATACTGCATTCACAAAAGAACTGGTACTACTGTGAACAGAAGTGTTTTGTCTTGTATTTGCATAATAGCTTTTTATTTTATGTTCAAATCAGTTAGATTTTATTTGTGCAATTCGTTTACAATTGACATAACTTGTTTTTATTCTTTAGATTTATAATTTATTCAATATCTCCTTACTATCTATATTTAATTTTGAAAAAGCAAACCATTTTCTACCCAAATCTTTTAATGATGCACCAAAATGATATATTTCGGTCTGGTCAAATAATCAAAAATCTATCATGTGATTTTGAAAACAAAACTATTTCGATAGGTTCGTATTGCTTATTAAATCGATCTATATCAAGCCGTAATTGTTTTGATATTTCTTTTGTATAAACAACAACCTTTACCCCTTTTTCTTTTTTGGACAACTGACTCAAAACCGTTTCGTCTATATAATTATCAAAAAGATAAATGGACTTTTTTGCCGATTTTATAATTTTAGAAACAAAGGCATGAGCATCAAAGATTTGCCCGTCATAAAAAATTCCTTGATTTGAAGGCAAATTAGTATTGAGTAAAAATTCTATTTTAGTATTGTGATCGTGAAGTTTTTTTTCAATACTTTCAATTCTGTCTTGAATAATGTAACCTTTCAATAAATACGATTTCAATGTATTTGTCGCCCAAATTCTAAATTGTGTTCCAGTTTTAGACTTCACTCTATATCCAACCGAAATAATTACATCGAGATTATATAGCTTGGTTTTATATTTTTTACCATCGCTGGCAGTTAGTAAGAAATCCTTACTAACTGAAATTGCCTCTAACTCATTTTCTTTAAAGAGGTTTCCGACATGCAACGTTATGTTATTCCTTGTTGTCTGGAATAATTCAGCCATTTGCATTTGAGTAAGCCACACCGTTTCATCTTCTATCCTAACTTCTATATGATTGGAAAGAATTTCAGACTGATATATGACGATTTCGTTATTCATGCTATTTAAAAATGCTTTTATAATAGTTCAAGATATATACTATTCTCAACAAATTAAAAAAATTAAACTATTCACAAATCGTCCTGTTTCCTCTCATCCCGAGAAAAAATCCGTATTTCTTTGAAGTAATCTGTATGAAGAAACCCGTTTAATACCGCATTCCCAAAAGAACCTGTGCCTCCTGTAATCAATATTTTTTTCATTTTTCTCTTTTTTATATTCTCTCTCTCTTCTATTTTCCAACTTCCCTCCTCTAACTTCCCTCCTCTAACTTCCCACTTCTACTCCCCCTTCGGGGGCTAGGGGGCTT
>DZAU01000055.1:0-9887 GCA_022729635.1 Flavobacterium psychrophilum | reverse complement strand
AACTTCCCTCCTCTAACTTCCCACTTCTACTCCCCCTTCGGGGGCTAGGGGGCTTATCTTGGCTCACAACTTCCCATCAACCCCTTCACTCAAAATCCCTTTCACATCATAAAGAACACTATTTTTGTTTCTTAGGGCATTAATATCCAAATCTAAAAATACTGCATGCGCCACACCTAAAACCACGGCATCAAAAGTGGTTGACGGCGGTAGATTGCTGGTGGTAATTCCATATTCGTGCAAAACCTCTGTTGGATTTGCCCAAGGGTCAAAAAGGCTAACACTAATGCCATAATCTTCTAATGAACGAACTACATCAACAATTTTTGTATTGCGAACATCAGGGCAATTTTCCTTGAAAGTGATACCCAACATCAACAAACTCGCTCCATTGATGGTAATTCCCTTTTTAATCATCAACTTGACAACCTGCGAAGCCACATATTCGCCCATGCTGTCATTCAATCGGCGTCCTGCCAAAATTATTTCGGGATGATACCCGCTTTCCTGTGCTTTTTGTGCCAAATAATAGGGGTCAACGCCAATGCAATGTCCGCCAACCAAACCCGGTTTGAATGGCAGAAAATTCCATTTCGTTCCCGCAGCTTCCAAAACGGCATGCGTGTCTATTTCTAAAACATTAAATATCTTGGCCAATTCGTTGACAAAAGCAATATTGATATCGCGCTGCGAATTTTCGATAACTTTAGCAGCTTCGGCTACTTTTATCGAAGGCGCTAGATGTGTTCCTGCCGTAATTACGGATTGATACAATAGATTCACTTTTTGTCCAATTTCTGGTGTCGAACCCGAAGTAACTTTCAGTATTTTATCTACCGTATGTTCTTTGTCGCCGGGATTGATTCTTTCGGGTGAATAGCCTGCAAAGAAATCAACATTAAATTGTAATCCGGAGATTCTTTCCAGAACTGGCACGCATTCCTCCTCCGTAACTCCAGGATAAACGGTAGATTCATAAATTACAATATCGCCTTTTTTTAATACTTTGCCAACGGTTTCGCTGGACTTGTACAAAGGCGTTAAATCAGGGCGATTATTTTTATCGACCGGTGTGGGAACCGTAACGATAAAATAATTACAATCGGCTATTTCGGCAAGGGTTGAAGTGCAAAACAAACCAATTTCATTCGTAGGAGTCTTAACTAACACTTTTTGCAAACTGGCAGAATCAACCTCAAGAGTACTGTCGTTGCCTTGTTTAAGAGCTTCAATTCTAGCCTGATTAATATCAAATCCCACAACCGAATATTGGGTGGCAAACAATCGTGCCAATGGCAAACCTACATATCCCAAACCTATTACCGCTATTTTTATTTCTTTTTTCAATTTTATAATTTTAATTTTTGGCTTCCAATGATTGAAACCTGGTTTTTTATTTATTTTTATGACTGTCCATTACCAATCCCAATGATGTTTTTTTGTCATTCCGACGTAGGAGGAATCTCAACCGCTATTTTTATTTCTTTTTCCAATTTTATAATTTTAGTTTTTGGCTTCCAATGAATGAAACCTGGTTTTTTATTTATTTTTTAGGTTCTACTGGGATTTGTGTGAAAAGTCAAAACATTTACGAAATATAAATTTACAAATATTTTAAACCATTAAGATTAAGGAAATTAAGCTTTGCAGTGTTCTTAATGGCACGAGCGAAGCGAACTGGCGAAGCAAACTTAATATCTTAATGGTTTGAAAAAAAATAGAATGTTAAAAACATTTCCAGTAGAACCATTTTTTATATAGAAACCTTCCCTAAACTTCCCTCCTTCCTGTTCCCCCTTCGGGGGCTAGGGGGCTGGCTTAACTCCCAATCCCCTGATATACAAATCCAATAGTCTCTAATGCTGCCTTGTTCAGAATATTTCTTCCGTCAAATACAAAGGCTGGTTTTTGCATGCCATCGTATATTTTTTGCCAGTCATAGTGCACAAATTCATCCCATTCAGTAAGCACTGCAATGGCGTGAGCATCCTTGCAGGCTTCATAAGGGCTGTCAAAAGAACTGGTTGCTGCATCATTATCTTCAGAAGACCTAGTTTCTAAATAATCCAAATCTGCCAAAACTTTTTTTCTGGAAACCTTTGGATCAAATACTGCAATTTCTGCCTGCTCGCTGATTAAATCATTGGCTACATAAATCGCTGCCGATTCTCTGGTATCGTTAGTGTCTTTCTTAAACGCCCAACCGAGAAACGTAATTTTTTTATCAGCAACGGTGTTGTAAAGCGTTTGAACAATTTTATTGGAAAACCTCTTTTTCTGATGATTGTTCATAATAATGACTTGTTCCCAATAATCGGCAACTTCATTTAACCCATAAGATTTGGCAATGTAAACCAAATTCAGGATGTCTTTTTGAAAACAAGAACCTCCAAAACCAACGGAAGCTTTGAGAAACTTAGGACCTATTCTGCTGTCTGTACCAATGGCTTTTGCCACTTCGTTAATATTGGCACCCGTTTTTTCGCATAATTCCGACAAGGCATTTATCGAAGAAATTCTTTGTGCCAAAAATGCATTAGCAGTCAATTTCGACAACTCTGAAGACCACACATTGGTAGTCAATATTTTTTCAGGAGCCACCCAATTCGAATAGACCTCAACCAAGGCTTGTATTGCTTTTTGTCCTTCGGTCGAAGTGTCTCCTCCAATCAATATTCGGTCTGGATTTAATAAGTCCTGAACGGCTGTGCCTTCGGCAAGAAATTCCGGATTCGAAAGAATTTGGAACTGTACATGATTTCCGGTATTATCTAAAATACTTTTGATGGCTTCGGCAGTGCGAACCGGCAAAGTCGATTTCTCGACTACAATTTTATCGTCTTTGGCAATTTTAGCAATCTGTCTGGCACACAACTCAATGTATTTCAAATCAGCCGCCATTCCTTTTCCTTTTCCATACGTTTTAGTAGGCGTATTTACCGATATAAAAATGATTTGGGCTTCGTCAATTGCCTTTTCCACTTCGGTAGAAAAAAACAGGTTTCTGCCTCTGGCTTCGGCAACAATGTCGCTTAATCCTGGTTCAAATATTGGAATATTATTGAGATCTTCGTCATTCCAGGCCGCAATTCGTTCGGCGTTCAAATCTACAACGGTAACCTGAATGTATGGGCATTTTTGCGCAATAACTGCCATAGTCGGACCTCCAACATATCCTGCACCTATGCAACAAATTTTTGTGATTTTCATTTTATTAATATCTTTTCTTTATCTATTTTCTTTATATTCCCGTACAGACGCGATTAATCGCGTCTCTACAAATTCTCCCAATACCAATCTATTGATTCTTTCAACCCTTGCTGTAAAGAAAACTGCGGATTATATCCTAATATTCTTTTCGCTTTTTCGATGCTGGCCAAAGAATGAGGAATATCTCCAACCCGATTTGGACCATATTCGATAACTACATCTGCAATTCTGGAATCGTGTTTTGACAAAAATTCCTTTAAATAGTGTACTAAATTATTCAACGTGTTTCGGTCACCATAAGCGGTATTATATACTGTATTTATGGCTTCTGGATTTTGGGTGGTCATTGCCAATTCATTCATAAGAATCACATTATCGATATAGGTAAAATCACGCGAATAGTTGCCGTCGCCGTTAATTTTCGGGCTTTCGTGTTGCATTAATTGCATTACAAATTTTGGAATAACGGCTGCATAAGCTCCTTTTGGGTCTTGTTTTCGTCCAAAAACATTGAAATAGCGCAAACCTATTGTCTCTAAACTATAGGTTCGGCTGAAAATTTCGGCATACAATTCATTGACGTATTTTGTAATAGCATAAGGCGAAAGTGGTTTTCCTATAACTTCCTCCACTTTTGGCAAACCCTCTGAATCTCCATAAGTCGAAGAACTGGCGGCATACACAAATCGTTTTACCTTAGCATCGCGAGAAGCCACGAGCATATTTAAAAATCCGGAAACATTGACTTCGTTTGTTGTGATTGGATCATTTATAGAGCGAGGCACAGAACCCAAAGCCGCCTGATGCAAAACATAATCCACTCCTTTTACTGCTTGATGACAATCCGTTAAGTTTCGGATGTCGCCTTCAATTAAACGAAAATTTTTGTTGTTTATAAATTCCTTCAGATTATGCCGATGTCCTGTGGCAAAATTATCCAGACAAACCACTTGGTATTCTTTGGTTAAAAAATATTCACATAGATTAGAGCCTATAAAACCTGCTCCTCCTGTAATTAGTATGGTGCTTTTCATTCCTTCTTTTCTTTTTTTACACTTAAAAAAACTTGTGTTGAATTTACTTTATTCTAAATTTTTCAATGATTTTTTCAACAATATTTTTTGGTTTATCATTTTCGTGATACCCGTTTGAATAGGTTGTACTGCCGTAACCGTAACCATAGCCATAGCCATATCCGGCACCGTACTTGGCTTTATTTTGAAATCCATTCAAAATAATACTTGTATTGTTGAGCTCGCCACGTTTGACTCTGTTGTTGAGCAAGGTGATCATTTCTTTTTTGGTGAAATTCTGCCTTACTATATATAAGGTTACATCACAATATTGTGCTAGTTCCAAGGCATCTGAAACCAAGCCGACTGGTGGTGTATCTAAAATAATATAATCGTATTTTTTCTTTAACTCCTCGATTAATTCTTTCATTCCATCACTCATAATCATTTCGGCTGGGTTTGGCGGAATGGGACCTGAAATAATCACATCTAGAAAAGGAATTTCAGTGTGATTGATAATTTCATCGACCGTTTTTTGCTTAATGAGATAATTTACAATACCCACTTCATTCGATAAATTAAATTCATCAAACAGTTTCGGTTTTCTTAAATCTAGACCAATAATCACTGTCTTTTTTTCGCTTAAAGCAAATACTGTGGCAATATTTAAAGAACAAAATGTTTTCCCTTCACCGCTGACCGAAGAAGTAATCATTAGTGTTTTTGCTCCATCTACATTTTGCTGTTTGTATAAAAACTGAAGTGAAGATCTAATGGCTCGAAAAGACTCAGACAAAGCCGATTTTGGTTTTTCATAAACCGCCAAATTAGTGTGATCCTTGCTCAAACCGATAACTCCTATTAACGGAATTTGTGTCAATTTGCTAATATCTTCTGTGTTTTGAATGGCATTGTTGATGAAGAAAATTCCGAAAACAAATAGCAAAGGAATTAATAATCCAAGAAATAATGCCAAGACGTAATTTACAGATGTTTTGGGTCCGATGAGTCCACCGCCAACGTCTTTTGCGGGGTCGATAAAATGAATATCCGACAAGTTTGCAGCTTTCACAATATCGGCCTCGCTTCTTTTTTGTAGAAAAGTGCTGTAAATATTATCGTTTAAATCGTATTTTCTCTTGATTTTAATCAGTTCTTGCTGGTCTTCAGGAAGTTGTTTGATGGTGCTTTCGGTTTCGTTGATTTTGCTGGTGACCATAGCCAAATCATATTGCAAAGAGGCTTTGGCGGTAGCAATATTTTCTAATAAAACCTTTTTCACGGCTTCCATCTGATTGTCGAAATCCTTGAATATTTTTTCACTTTTTACTGCATAAGCCATTTCTGATCTTTGGGTAGAAAGTGAAATTAATTTCGAAACATTGACCACAATATTGGGGTCTTCAATTCCAGCCACTGATGGCGCCGGAAGCTTGGCATAATCGTCGCTGCTTTTTAAATAGGATTTTAAGGAATTATAATAGGCTATTTTACGGGTAATTTCGTCTTTCTTGACATCGTATTCCAAAACTTTATCCGAAAATTTAGCTCCGTCTCCTTCAATATTAAAGATGTTTTTGCCTTGTCGGAAAGATTTCAGCTCGTTTGTGGTTTCTTTTAATTGCAATTCCATGGCCACAAGTGTGCTGTCAATAAAGTCAATGGTATTGGTCGCAAACTGGTTTTTACTGTCCAGCTGTCTTTTTATGAGCATTTTTACAGTAGAATTTAAGTATTCGACCATTCGAGCTTTATTGGTTCCCTGCATTCCGAGAGTAATAATGGATCCTCCTTTATCATCTGCCTTTACATTGATTCCTTTGTAGCCGGAAACTGTACCGTCAAAATCATTAAATTGGACAAAATATTCGCTGCCCTTATAAAAACCCGGATTATCTTTTATTTGCAGTTTCCAATTTAAAAAAGGCAATGTCACTTGCTCGCCCACTTTGTATTTTTTGATAAAATCCCCAGTTACTACCGAAGTTTTACCATAAGAGTTGTCTGCATAGGTAATGAGCGAAACTGAATTACTCTCAAAAGGAATTTTAATTTCATATTCGTTTTCACTCAGAAATTTAATGTGAATGAGAGCACCTGCCAGTTGTCCTTTTGATTTGTCGATACTGACATAAAAAGGAGCAACACCGTAAGCATCGACAATATTGTATTTTCCCTGAGCTAAATAACCAATATAATATTGCAGTTTATCTACAACTAACTCGTTATGAGAGCGAGATTGGAGCGTAGTTGCTATGGTTTGAACTTGGTCAGAAGTGCCTCCCCAATTAAAAACTAAACTGGTATTGGAGGTAAAAAGAGGATTGTTTTCTTCTTTGACAGAGATAAGCGTTTCCATTCCGTAGATTTTTTCTTTACGGATGTTTACTTGGTAAGCTATGGTAAAAGTAATGGCCAAACTCAACAAAAACCATCGCCAATAACTTCCAATTTTGATCAGGAATCCTTTAAAATCAAATCCTGACTGACCTTCAAAAATTGAAAAATCTTTTATATCTAACATTTTTGATTAGTATTATAATTTAAAAAGCACTAAAGTAGTCGTTACTAACGAAATCAAGGTAATGATGGTAGTTAAAGATTCTATTCCTGTTTTTCCTGTTCCCCATGATTTTTGTTTGAGTGGTTTTACATAGATATAATCATTGGGTTGCAAATTATAATAGGGAGACTTCATCACGTTAACATCGGTAAGGTCAATATCGTGCATTTCAGTTCCAGTAGGCGTTTGACGAATAATAGTCACCGCTTTTCTGTCGCCGGTAATGGTAATATCTCCAGAATTTGCAATGGCTTCCATGATATTGACATGATCTTGGAATAAGAATTTAGTTCCCATACTTCCCACTTCTCCATTAATGGTATATTTGAAACCAGCTAATCGTACGATGACAAAAATATTAGCTTCTTTTTTAAAATACTCATCTAAGAGTTGTTGCTCAATTTTAATTCTTAATTCTTCAACGGTGTATCCAATAGCGTTAATTTCTCCCAAAACCGGAATGCGGATATTGCCATGATCATCTACCGTGTAACCCGAAAAATATAAAGAAGACCCTACATTGTCAGTTTCGCCTTTATTTGTAGGGTTAAAAATAGTGACCAATTTTGGATCATCGGCTTTGATGGTGATACTTAACACATCATTTACCTGAAGCCTATAAGGTTTCAGCAACACTTCAGAAATGGGAATCTCCGTTTCCGTACCGTTTTTATTTTGTAAGTAAACAAGGTCTTTGGTAGGAATACAAGAAGTGAAAACCAGGCTAATTCCCAATAATATATAGAGTACAGATTTATTCATTATTCTATTTTTAAAACAAATATAGCTTTTCATTTAACAATTTAAAAATATCGACATTCATTAAATGAATTAATTATTTTTAAAGGACTTTTCGAACGGTACACGTTGCAAAATACTTCTTCCCAAAGTAACCTCATCAGCATATTCTAATTCGTCTCCAACCGATATTCCTCGGGCAATGGTGGAGGTAATAATATCACAATCCTGTATTTGTTTATAGATGTAAAAATTGGTGGTATCTCCTTCCATAGTAGAGCTTAACGCAAAAATAATTTCGCTCACATTGCCAGATTTTATTTTTTCTACCAGAGAATTAATATTTAACTGACTTGGTCCCACACCGTCTATTGGCGATATTTTACCTCCTAAAACGTGATAAATTCCCCGAAATTGTCCTGTGTTCTCGATTGCCATTACGTCGCGAATATCTTCAACAATACAAATTATCTGGTGATTTCTTTTTTTATTGGAACAAATTTCGCAAATATCAGCGTCAGAAATATTATGACAGCTCACACAAAATTTCACTTCCTCGCGCATGGTCGTTAAGGCTTGAGCCAAAAACCCAGTTTGTTCCTTGGGTTGTTTCAATAAATGCAACACCAGTCGCAAAGCCGTTCTTTTACCAATTCCGGGCAATTGAGCCATTTCGTTGACTGCTTTTTCCAAAAGTTTTGATGAAAATTCCATAACGGCAAAAGTAATCAATTTGTTTATTTTTTTGATTGGTAAATTCGTAGATATACAAATAAAAACTGTGCAAATAATTTAGATAAAATTTGTACTTTGGCTCCCAAATAAAGAAAAATCACATGACACCATTCACTATTTTACTTCTCATCTCTGTTTATTTTGGCATTTTATTTTATATTTCACATCGCACCAGTAAAAACAATAGTGGCAATGATGCTTTTTTTAAAGCCAATAAAAATTCTAAATGGTATCTTGTTGCTTTCGGAATGATTGGAACGGCACTTTCGGGCGTAACATTTATCTCAGTTCCTGGT
Organism: Flavobacterium psychrophilum; assembly: GCA_022729635.1. Taxonomy (GTDB): domain Bacteria; phylum Bacteroidota; class Bacteroidia; order Flavobacteriales; family Flavobacteriaceae; genus Flavobacterium; species Flavobacterium psychrophilum_P. Next base: position 1,332 of record DZAU01000055.1, on the reverse strand, counting down.
GAAGTGGGAGCGCCAAGTGGCGAACAATTCAAATATTTTCAGTTTGTTTTGGGAAATGCCATTGGTTTTATCATCGTCGCAACAGTATTATTGCCTTTATATTACCGAATGAATCTGACCTCCATTTATGGTTATATCGAAAAACGATTGGGTTATTACTCCTATAAAACTGCGGCTGCAATATTTCTGGCCAGCAGAACCATCGGTTCCTCTTTTAGATTGTATCTTGTTGTGATTGTTTTACAACGATTTGTTTTTGATTATTATGGAGTTCCATTTGCATTGACGGTCTTACTTTCGCTGTTGTTAATTTTTTCCTACACTTATAAAAGTGGTCTGAAAACCATCATTATTACTGATGCCTTGCAAACTTTTTTCTTGGTTACCTCAGTATTTCTAACCATTTATTTTATTTGCGACAGTCTAAATTTGAGTGTCATTGGTGCTTTCGAAGAGGTTAAAAACAGTAATTATTCCAAGATATTTTTCTTTGATAATTTCCTTACCAGTAAATTTCACTTTATCAAACAAATCCTTGGCGGAATGTTCGTTACCATTGCAATGGTGGGTTTAGACCAAGATTTAATGCAAAAAAATTTAAGTTGCGCAACCATTGGAGAATCCCAAAAAAATATGTTCACTTTTACTGGAATATTCGTGCTTATTAATATTTTCTTTTTGAGCGTGGGAGCTTTGCTTTATATTTATGCCAATAAAAACGGCATTACTATCCCTGCCGATTTAGTCACTGGCAAACCCAGAACCGATTTACTATTCCCCGAAATCGCCTTTCATCATCTGGCTATTGTTCCTTCGGTAGTGTTTTTATTGGGGTTAACAGCGGCCACTTTTGCCACTACTGACTCAGCTTTGACAGCACTTACCACTTCATTTTGCGTTGATTTTCTTGGAATGGATAAAGCGGAAAATCAAAACAAACATAACATTGTTCGCACTCGACACATTGTGCATCTCAGTTTTTCATTTTTAATGTTTTTAGTCATTCTCTTTTTCAACGCCATCAATGACAGTTCAGTCGTAGGGATGATTTTTAAGGTTGCTTCTTATACTTATGGTCCGCTTTTGGGATTATATACTTTTGGATTATTTGTAAAATCAAAAACGGTAAAAGACAAATTTGTGCCTTTTATTTGTGTGCTATCGCCAATTATTACTTTACTAATCAGCGAAAATTCGGCTACTTGGTTCGGATATGTGTTCGACAACGAATTGATTATTGTGAACACTTTGATAACTTTTATTGGTTTATACCTGATAAGCAAACCCGCAGTGGAAGAAACGAGGTTTTAATAAAAAACGGCGATATTCTAA
>DZAU01000123.1 GCA_022729635.1 Flavobacterium psychrophilum | reverse complement strand
TTTTTAAAATCTTACCCTAAGGAATTGTAAAGAAATAAAGTGTACAGAATTGGCGAAGTAATTTTGTTCTTTTTCAAGGCGCAAATTGTAGCTTATACCAATTGTTATGATAAAATAGTTTTGACTATTTTATCATTTATCCCGCAATATTGCGGGATTAATGCCGCTACAACTTTAATGTAGTTAAAAAGAGATTTTAAAGTCAAGGCGGTATAATAGCTTGCGTCTCTTGGCAAAATTTGAAACGTAGAAAAAGGGCAAAAGTCGAAGTGAAACGAAGACCACGCATTCGGAGTGGAACAAGCCAAAATGAATAGGTTATTTCTTTACAAATCCTAAATAAACAGAAAAACCATTTAGGTTTAAATCAAAGATAATTTCTGCCAAATTGTCACCAAATTCTCTTTGGTACTTTTTTTGAAACAAGAAAAAAGAATTAAACTAAATTTTTAAATCAAATTTTATGTCTCAAGGAACTATCAATATCTCAACGGAAAATATTTTCCCTATTATTAAGAAATTTTTATATTCAGATCACGAAATTTTTTTGCGTGAGTTAATATCTAATGCTACCGATGCTACACTTAAACTCAAACATCTGATGAGTATTGGGGAAGCACAAGGGGAATTTGGAAATCCCATTATTGAAATAAAAATAGATAAAAAGAAAAAAACGCTTCATATTATCGATCAAGGTATTGGTATGACCGAGGAAGAGGTCAAAAAATACATTAATGAAATCGCTTTTTCGGGTGCGGAAGAATTTGTCAATAAATACAAAGACAAATTGGGCGATACCGGTATCATTGGTCATTTCGGGCTTGGTTTTTATTCTGCCTTTATGGTATCAGAGAAAGTGGAAATATTCACAAAATCTTATCAAGAAGGAAGTCAAGCCGTGCGTTGGGAATGTGATGGAAGTCCGGTTTATACACTGGAACCTACTGAAAAAGAAATGTTTGGGACCGAAATAGTGTTGCATCTTGATAAAGATTCCAAAGAATTTTTAGAAGAAAGCAGAATCAATGAATTGTTGAGAAAATACAATCGTTTTATGCCTATTCCCATAAAACACGGAACAAAAGAAGAATTTAAAACGGTAGGTGAAGGCGAAGAAGCTAAGGAAGAAAAAATAACTGTTGACAATATCATCAACAATCCCAATCCTGCATGGACTAAAAAACCTGCCGAATTGAAAGACCAAGATTACAAAGATTTTTACAGAGAATTGTATCCTATGCAGTTTGAAGAACCTTTGTTTCACATACATCTAAATGTGGATCATCCGTTTCATTTGACCGGAATTCTATATTTCCCAAAAATCACAAAAAATATTGACATACAAAAAGACAGAATACAACTGTATCAAAATCAAGTATTTGTAACTGACAATGTAGAAGGTATCGTTCCCGAATTTTTACAAATGCTCAGAGGTGTCATAGATTCACCCGATATTCCGTTGAACGTGTCTCGCAGCTATTTGCAAGCTGATGGAGCCGTGAAGAAAATAAAAGACCATATTACCAAAAAAGTTGCCGATAAATTAGCTTCCATTTTCAAAAATGATCGTGAAAATTTTGAGCCAAAATGGGATGATATTAAAGTAATTATAGAATATGGCATGCTGTCGGAAGAAAAATTTTATGAAAAAGCCAAAAGCTTTGCCTTGTACCCCAATGTGGATAAAAAATATTTCACTTTAGAGGAATTTAAAGATAAAATTAAAGAAAATCAAACCGATAAAGATGGTAATTTGATTGTGCTATATGCTTCTGATACCGAAAAACAACACAGTTTTATAGAAAAAGCTCAAGCTAAAGGTTATGAAATTTTGTTGCTAAATTCTCCTATTGTGTCGCATTTGATGCAAAAATTGGAAACTGACAACGAAAAAATGAAGTTTACTCGAGTTGACGCTGATTTTGTGGATAATTTAATAAAAAAAGACGATACTAAAATATCCAAACTTTCAGATGAGGAAAAAACCAAATTAGAAGGTATCATTAAAGAAATTGTTCCGGTAGAGACTTATTCATTACAAATGGAAGCTTTAGACAGCGACGAAGCTCCTTTTATCATCACACAACCTGAGTTTATGCGTCGTTACAAAGAAATGAGTGCCAGTGGAGGCGGTATGATGGGATTTGGGGATTTTCCGGACTCTTACAATTTAATAGTAAACACCAATAATCCTTTGATGAGCAAAATATTGAATGACGCAGAACATCATACAGATTATGTAAATCAAGCATTGGATTTAGCCAAATTATCGCAAAACCTACTGACAGGGAAAGATCTAACCGACTTTGTTAAAAGAAGTTTTGAATTGATGAAATAATGGCACACGGATCTACGCCTTGCGTGGCGGGAACACAAATTTAGCAGATATAAACTGATATTCTTTTGAATAAATCACAACAATTTAATGTTTATTTCATTGAATTGTTGTGATTTTTTTTAAATTTGCTTTCACTTTTTTTAAATCAATTATGAGTAAATTAAAAAATTCAAACCATCTCTATCAAAGTATTGTCAAAGACTCCCAAAAGTTTGCCATTTTTATCACTGAAAAAGTAGGAACAATGGGGTTTTTTATCATTATTTTCTTATGGACAATTATTTGGTTAACATGGAATACTGTAGCTCCAAAAGAGATGCAATTTGACTCTGGACCGGCATTTGTTTTATGGTTATTTATCTCAAATATGATTCAAATATTTTTGATGCCCTTGTTGATGATTGGGCAAAATATACAAGGGAAGTTTGCTGAAATTAGAGCAGAAAACGATTTTGATGTAAATGTAAAAGCTGAAAAGGAAATCAAAGAACTTAAAATAGAATTGGATGAGATAAAAACCATGTTGAATATACTAATTGAATCTACCAAAGAAAAAAATACTTAATTCTATTCCTGTTTTCGTTATACATTGAGTACTTTTGCACGTAATTTACTTTCAAGGTATCAATACTTCGATCTATTTAGAGCAATAATCGCTTGATAAATACTGTAACAATTACCAAAACATAATCAACCTATTTTACTAACTAACCATACCTGTCTCATGAAAGAATATAAATTTATACATCAAAAATTGACCCCGTTTAAAAAAGATAATGATTTTGAAGAACTTTTAAATTCTTATGCCATCACCGGATGGCGTGTAGTGAATGTTTTTGTACATAGAGGTGTCTTAAAAGCTATATTGGAAAGAGACAAAAAAGAAACATTGCCATAAGGAACTGTAAAGAAATAACCTATCCATTTTGTATCCCACGCCGAATGCGTGGTCTTCGTTTCACTACGACTTTTGCCCATTTTCTGCGTTTCAAATTTTGCTAAGAGACGCAAGCTATTAG
>DZAU01000122.1 GCA_022729635.1 Flavobacterium psychrophilum | reverse complement strand
GAAATCTAAAATTACAATGAAACATACGAGAGTTAAAGACTTGCTAAACAGCACAACAATACTTCAGGAAGTAAACGCAAAAGGTTGGGTGAGAACTTTTAGAAACAATCAATTTATTGCGTTGAACGACGGTTCGACCATCAACAATATACAATGTGTGGTCGATTTTGAAAACACGCCCGAAGAAACTTTAAAAAGAATCACAACCGGAGCAGCAATTTCGGTTACTGGAGATTTGGTTGAAAGCAAAGGCGCTGGACAAAAATATGAAATCAAAGCTGAAAAATTAGAAATTCTTGGTGATTCGGATGCAGAGAAATTTCCAATGCAACCTAAAAAACATTCTTTAGAATTCTTGCGTGAAAATGCACATTTAAGAGTTCGCACCAACGCTTTTGGAGCTATTATGCGAATTCGTTCCGTTTTATCGTTTGCGGTTCACAGCTATTTTCAACAAAAAGGTTTTGTGTATGTTAACACGCCAATCATCACTGGTGCAGATGCAGAAGGTGCTGGCGAAATGTTTCAGGTAACTTCCTTGCCATTGGACAATTTACCAAAAAACGAAGAAGGTAACATTGATTACAAAAAAGATTTCTTCGGAAAACATACGAATTTAACGGTTTCAGGACAATTAGAAGGCGAAACTTTTGCTATGGCTTTAGGCCAAATTTATACTTTTGGACCCACATTCAGAGCCGAAAATTCGAATACTTCTCGTCACTTGGCAGAATTCTGGATGATTGAACCCGAAGTGGCTTTCAATGATTTGAATGACAATATGGACTTGGCCGAAGATTTTATTCAGTATGTAATCAAATACACAATGGATAAATGTGGCGATGATTTAAAATTCTTGGAAAGCAGACTTTTAGAAGAAGAAAAATCAAAACCACAAGCCGAAAGAAGCGAAATGACTTTGCTGGAAAAACTGAATTTCGTTTTAGAAAACAATTTTAAACGCGTTTCTTACACCGAAGCAATTGATATTTTGAGAGATTGTACTCCAAATAAAAAGAAAAAATTTCAATATATAATCAACGAATGGGGAGCTGATTTACAATCAGAACACGAACGTTATTTGGTCGAAAAACATTTTAAATGTCCCGTGATTCTGTTTGATTATCCAGCGAATATCAAGGCTTTTTATATGCGTTTGAACGAAGATGGAAAAACAGTTCGTGCGATGGATATTCTTTTTCCGGGAATTGGCGAGATAGTTGGCGGTTCACAAAGAGAAGAACGTTTTGACGTTTTGCTCGAAAAAATGAAAGCCTTAGGAATTGACGAAGAAGAATTATGGTGGTATCTTGACACACGAAGATTCGGAAGCGCAGTTCACTCTGGTTTTGGACTAGGATTCGAAAGATTGGTGCTTTTTGTAACCGGAATGACCAATATTCGTGACGTAATTCCGTTCCCAAGAACACCACAAAACGCAGACTTCTAAGACACGGGGATTTTGCCACGAAGGCACTAAGGCGCAAAGTTTTTTTATTTTGTAATTTTAAATATTGCCGAAAATGATAGATGATAGAACTGAAGAAATAGCTAAGATAATTGTTAATTCGGCTTTTAAAGTTCATAAGGAACTTGGACCGGGTTTATTGGAAAGAGTTTATGAAGTTTGTTTGGCGTATGAAATAAACAAGGCTGGATTAGAGGTTCAAAGTCAAATTGATGTGCCAATTATCTACGATGGAGTAACACTTAAAGAGAAATTAAGACTTGATTTAATAGTTGAAAATTCAGTAATTATTGAAGTAAAAGCAGTTGAAATTATAAATCCGGTCTGGCAAGCACAAATCATTAGTCATTTAAAATTAACTGATAATCAATTAGGATTTCTAATTAATTTTAATGTCCCATTAATAAAAAGCGGAATAAAAAGATTCATAAACACAAATTATTATTAAAACTCTCTTTGAGACTTTTCATTTTTCAGAATAAAATAAAAACTTTGCGCCTTAGAGCCTTCGTGGCAAAAAAATAAATTAGTGCCTTATGCTTAAGCAATTTCTAAATCTAAAACTTTCTCAAAAATTATCTCCACAACAAATTCAGTTGATGAAGTTAATTCAATTGCCTACGCAAGCATTCGAACAACGCTTGCTGGAAGAAATGAATGAAAATCCGGCATTGGAAACTGGAACTGACGAAGAAGAAATTTACGATAAAGATGAATTCGACAATGATGATACCAACGACGAATTTGACGATTATGATGATAATGAAAATGAAGACTTGAGCGACATCAACATTGATGAATATTTAAGCAGTGATGAAACACCGGATTATAAAACCCAAGCCAATAATTACAGCGATGATGACGAAGAACGTGAGTCGCCGCTGGTTGCACCAATAAGTTTTCACCAAGATTTAATCAATCAGTTGAACACTTTTATATTGAATGACGACGAGCGAGAAATTGCAGAATTCCTTGTAGGAAGCATCGACGATATGGGTTATCTTCGACGAAGCATTCCCGATTTAGTCGATGATATGGCTTTTACCCAAGGTATTTATACCGATGAAAAAACTGTCGGCAGCATGTTGCACATCATTCACGAATTAGAACCTTCAGGCGTTGGCGCACGTGATTTGCAGGAATGTTTATTGCTGCAATTGAAACACAAAACGCCTACTGAATATGTGGCTTTGGCAATTGACATCATCGAAAACCAGTTTGATGCATTTACCAAAAAACATTACGATAAACTTTTACAGAAATATGCTGTTTCGAATGAGCAACTCAAAACCGCCATTCACGAAATAGAAAAACTCAACCCAAAACCAGGCGGTTCTTTTACCGGAAGCAACAAAATTACGGAACACGTTGTTCCCGATTTTGCTATCAGAATTGTTGACGATGAATTGGTTTTGACACTAAACGGAAGAAATGCACCGTCTTTACACGTTTCCAAAGATTATCAGGAGATGATGCAAACCTATAAAAGTTCTCGTGACAAATCGAATGCGCAGAAAGATGCAGTTCAGTTTATTAAACAAAAACTGGATTCGGCAAAATGGTTTATCGATGCCATCAAACAGCGTCAGGAAACACTTTATGTGACCATGAATGCGATTACGCATTACCAGCAAGATTACTTTCTGGAAGGCGATGAAACCAAGCTAAAACCGATGATTCTAAAAGACATTGCCGATTTAGTAGGACTTGATATTTCGACAATTTCCCGCGTGGCCAACAGCAAATATGTTGAAACGCCTTATGGAACGAAACTGATTAAGGAATTCTTCTCTGAAGCGATGAAAAACGACCAAGGCGAAGATGTTTCGACGCTTGAAATCAAGAAAATTTTACAAAACGTGATTGAAGACGAGGACAAACAAAAACCACTTCCAGACGATCAATTGGC
>DZAU01000054.1:10998-13849 GCA_022729635.1 Flavobacterium psychrophilum | reverse complement strand
TTGCGTGGCGGACGAGTTCGTGTGCGTGCCAAAATAGGGCAGTTGGACAAAAATACTTTGGTGATTACCCAAATTCCATTTTCGACTAATACGACAACTTTGATTGACAGTATTTTGAAAGCCAATGAAAAAGGGAAAATCAAAATCAAGAAAATCGAAGACAATACCGCAGCCGATGTTGAAATTTTAATTCATCTTTTTCCAGGAGTTTCTCCAGATAAAACCATCGATGCCTTGTTTGCTTTCACGGCTTGCGAAACTTCGGTGGCGCCATTAGGTTGTGTGATTGAAGACAACAAACCGCTGTTTGTGGGAGTTTCGGATATGTTGAAAATTTCGACTGAAAGAACAGTTGATTTGCTCCGACAAGAATTGGAAATTCAATTAGAAGAACTTAAAAATAAATGGCATTTTTCGACCTTGGAAAAAATATTCATTCGTGAAGAAATGTATATTGATTTCAAATTGTATTCTGATAGAGAATCCTTGTATGACTATATGTACAAACGATTTGAGCCTTTTACAAAATCATTTGTCAGAGAAATTAATGACGATGATTTACAGCGATTGACTCAAATTCCTATGATTCGTATTACACGTTTCGACTCTGACAAAGCCGATGATTTTATCGCTAAATTAGAGGAAGAAATGAAAGAAGTGCAACATCATTTGGACAATCTAATTGATTTTGCGATTGCTTATTTTACAAAATTGAAAGACAAATTTGGGAAAGGTCGCGAACGCCAAACTGAATTGCGTAGTTTTGATAATATCGAAGCGACCAAAGTAGCTTTGCGAAACACAAAACTCTACGTAAATAGGGAAGAGGGCTTCATTGGAACCGGATTAAAGAAAGACGAATACGTTACAGATTGCTCTGATATTGATGATGTAATCGTTTTCCTCCGTGACGGAAAAATGATGATTTGCAAAGTCGATGACAAGAAATTCGTTGGGAAAGACATCATTCACGTCGCCATTTTTGACAAAAGCGACAAACGAACGATTTACAATATGATTTATCGTGATGGAAAATCAGGTCCGGCATACATAAAACGATTCAATGTTTCTGGAGTAACTCGCGATAAATTATACGATTTGACCAATGAAACCAAAGGTTCGCAAGTTTTATACTTTACTCACAATCCAAATGGAGAAGCCGAAGTTATCACGGTTTTACTGCGCCAAGTGGGAAGCATCAAAAAGTTGAAATGGGATTTAGATTTTGCAAACATTGCTATAAAAGGTCGAGCTTCAAAAGGGAATCTAGTAACCAAATATCCAATCAAGAAAATTGAAATCAAGGAAAAAGGAATTTCAACCTTGAAACCAAGAAAAATCTGGTTCGACGACACCGTCCAAAGATTAAATGTGGATGCCAGAGGAGAATTGCTGGGAGAATTTCGTCCAAATGACAAGATTTTAGTGATTTCACAAACCGGAAAATTAAAGGTAATTATTCCTGAATTATCCACACATTTTGATGAAGATATGGTGGTTTTGGAAAAATGGCATCCCAAGAAACCAATTTCTGCCATTTATTACGACGGCGAAAAAGAACGTTATTACGTAAAACGCTTTTTGGTAGAAAATGAAGGAAAAGAAGAAAGTTTTATCACAGAACACGCAAAATCGCAACTCGAAATTGTTTCCACTGATTATCGCCCGATGGCCGAATTGGTTTTCACCAAAGTAAAAGGGGTTCAAAAAGAAAATCAGACAGTGGATATTGAAAATTTCATCGCCGTGAAAGGCTTCAAAGCACTCGGAAATCAATTAACCACAGATAAATTGAAACAAGTCAATCTTTTGGAACCTTTGCCTTATGAAGAACCCGAAGAAGTTATTCCGGAAGAACTGGAAGTAGAAGGCGAAACCGAAGTTGAAATTCCGGATGATGATATCGAAGACATTCAACCGGATGAAGACGGACAAATCACTTTGTTTTGATGGGTTCTTTGTTAGACCTCAAAGGTTTTTAAAACCTTTGAGGTCTATCAAAAAATTTCTTTGTTTTTACTTCTTTTTCTTATCCACCCTCATATTCAAGACTTCCACTAAAAGCGAGAAGGAAATGGCAAAATATAAATACCCTTTTGGCACCGGACTAACGTGGTTTCCAAAGATTAATGCATTCGATAAATGAGCACTTTCAGTGATTAGCATAAATCCAATAAGAATCAAAAAGGACAATCCCAAAATTTGAATTGATGGGTGTTTATTGACAAAATTCCCCACAGGAACGGCAAATTGCATCATAATCAAAACAGAAATAACCACAGCTGTAATCATAATATAAAGTGCTCCAGCAACGCCATTGGTCATTCCAACAGCAGTCAGAATACTGTCGAAAGAGAAAACCAAATCGATTAAAATGATTTGAGCAATCACACTTCCAAATGATTTTACGGCGGAATGTTTCAACTCTTTTTCCTCCTCACCTTTTAAATCTACTTTCTCGTGAATTTCTTTTGTGCTTTTATAAATCAAAAATAGTCCTCCTAAAAAGAGAATCAAACTTTGCCCGGAAACTTTTGCATCAAGAAAACCAAAATTAATACTGAACCAAGGTTCTTTCATCGCGATGAGGTAAGAAATCCCCAAAAGAAGTACAATTCGCATAAACATAGCCAAGAACATTCCTATTTTTGTGGCTTTTTTGCGTTGTTCCGCAGGTAATTTTCCAGTGACAATAGATATGAAAATGATGTTGTCAATTCCGAGTACAATTTCCAGAAATGTCAATGTTAATAATGCAATCCAAGCGTCAGGGTTTAAAAATATTTCCATTTATTTAGTTATGAATTATGAGTTGTGAGTTGTGGTTTTTGTGTCTTTCAATCTAAAATCT
>DZAU01000054.1:0-10898 GCA_022729635.1 Flavobacterium psychrophilum | reverse complement strand
AGTTATGAATTATGAGTTGTGAGTTGTGGTTTTTGTGTCTTTCAATCTAAAATCTGAAATCTAAATTCTTCAATCTAAAATCTTTTCAACAGTTCCGCGTTGCTTTTTATCGCTTCCCACAATTCCAAATTCAAAAGTATAGGAATTTTTCGAAGTAGTCAAAATTTTCATGTTAATTGCATTTTTTTCTGCTCTATTCTTCGGGTGGATTTTTCGCAAAATGTATTCACAATCGCTGACCCATCGAATGCTCGAAGTATCGGTTTTACCCTCGAAAGTTTCAATTTCAATACTGTCTTTGCGTTCAAAAATAGTTGTTTTCTTGACACCATCAATTTCATATTCAAATTTGAATTTTCCAGTTTTAAAACCCTTGCAATTACGTTCTGCATTATAGCAGGAAATCAACACTAGGAGCAGAGGCAGAATAATTATTTTTTTCATTTGTTGACTTTATAAAACCTTATTAGGTCTGTTGCTTTATTTCAATTTATTCAATTCATCGTCTGTAAAATTCCTGATGCTTTTCTCTTTAGAAAATTTGTCGGAGTTATAACTATTTGACTTGTTTTTTGGAATGGACAAACTCGTCCATTCACTTTCTTTCATCATTTTGGCATAGAAAACAATTTGTCCAATATGATACGGATAATGTGCCAACTGACGATTTATTGCTTCAATAACGGTATGTCCTTCGTTTCGGATATAAATAATTTTCGAAAGTTGTTCGGTTTGCAATCCGTTCAAGGCTTCAAAGAAACAACTCCAACCTTTATTCCAAGTTGTCAATAATTCTTCCTTTGTTTTGATTGTGTCAACAAATTCCCCTTCGCGATTTCTCCATTCTTTTTCCCCATCCGAAGTCAAAAAATCAGTCCAGCGCGAAAGCATATTTCCAGATAGGTGCTTCACAATAGTGGCAATACTATTTGTATCTTCATTTATTGAAACAAAAAGTTGGACTGGTTCGAGCTGATCCATCGCTTTTTCTCCCAATGTTTTATAATAGAGAAATTGCTTTCTGACGCTTTCGAGATAATTCATATTAAGGTATATTTTCGACAATTTTTAATTCGTAATTCGTAATTTTTAATTGATTTTAATATCATATTTGTCTAAAAGTCCCACAATTCCTTGGGTCGAAAACTTGGCTTTTTTCATTGGATTAAACTCGGGATCAATTTTAAAATTATGTGCCGTTGTAAAATCAACTCCCGCCAATTGGGTGTCATTAAAAACAGCATTGTCCAGATTGCAGTTCTCAAAAACCGAATTGTTGAGATTCGTTCCAATAAAAGAAACCTCCTTCATAGAACAGGAATTGAACTTCGTTTTGGGCATTTTCTTGTTGGCAAAAGACGAATAATCCAAAATACAATCCTGAAAACTCACGCTGAACAAGAAATCAGCACAAGTATGGAATTGAATTCCAAGCAATTTACAATTTCTGAAATCTACGATTTTCAAACTCGTTCCGGCTAATTTCGTCATCGAAAGATTGCAATCAATGAACTCGCAATCCATAAAAGTAGTATTTGAAAAATCACTATTCGAGAATTCGCAGTTCTTGAAAACGCAATCTTCAAACTCCCGATTGTTGACTTTTTTGTCTATGAAGGAAACTTTTTCGAACGTTCTATGGGTGTTTATGAGGTTTTCCATTAGTGCTTTTTGGGTTTTCTTGATGTATGTCTAACTCGAAGAATTTGAATACAATCTGGAGTGATTTGATACGAAATCATATAATCGTAAACGAAGTAAGCCCTGAAACTCCCGTCATTATTGTTCTTTTTTGAATCGAGTTTGTAAATTTCTGGTCTGGTTTTTAAGATTTCAGTGCTTTCAAAAATTTTATCTATCACTTTATCTGCAATCTGAATGGATTTACTTTCAAAAAGAATATAGAAATGAATATCTTCGAGTTGTTCCAAAGCATCGGAAGCCCAAATTATTTTCGACCCCATTTTTTTGAAATTTCTCTTGCTTCATTTTCAGAGTAAAAATGACCGTTCTTAATACTTTCTAATGCTTTTTCAATATCGATATTATAATCAATATTTGTAGTTGTTGAGGTTGAGTTTATCGAGAGCAATAAATGTTTTAGCTTGTCAACAAAAGAAGGGTCTTTTATTTTGTCAATTTCTTGATGTATCCAATTTATTTCGGCTTGAATATCCATAATCTATTTTTTTGTAAATGTACAAATTAATCATTAAATAAACTTCGCATCATTATTTTCAATCCTGAAAAAGCCAAATATACTGCACCCAAACAAGTTATAATTCCGATTCCTAAAACCAAATAATGCCACGCATTCAACTTGTTGATAAACGCATTGTGAATCAACGATGGACCAATAAATAGCAACGGTAAAGCCCAAGCTAATTTCTTAATTCCTTTGGATAAAAGTTCTTTGTTTGTTGACATTTTGAAATTTTAGATTTTAGATTTGGGATTACCCTTGAAAACTGTCCACTGCTTTCCTTACACTTCCATGTTTTTCAAGCCGTTCAGAGGCTTCTTGATAAGAAACAGGAATTTCTCCCATAATCATTTTCACACCACGATCCACGAGTTTGATGTTGCTCAATTGCATATCGACCATCTTGTTTCCTTTTACTTTCCCCAGTTGAATCATTGCAGTTGTCGAAATCATATTGAGTACTAATTTCTGTGCTGTTCCGGCTTTCATTCTGGAACTTCCGGTTACAAATTCTGGACCAACAACAACTTCCACGTGGAATTTTGCTGTTAGCGAAAGCGGACTTCCTTCGTTGCAACTAATGCAACCCGTAGTGATGTTGTTTTCGTTGCATGCTTCTAAACCACCAATCACATAAGGTGTTGTTCCCGAAGCGGCAATTCCAATCACGACATCATTTTCGTTGATATTGTATGCTTGTAAATCAATCCAGGCTTGGTTGGTATCGTCCTCGGCGTTTTCAACAGCTTTGCGAATGGCTTTGTCGCCACCGGCAATTATTCCGTTGACCATTTCTGCGGGAACACCATAAGTTGGCGGACACTCTGAAGCATCAAGAATTCCCAAACGCCCAGAAGTTCCTGCGCCAATGTAGAACAATCGTCCGCCCAATTTCATTTTAGCCACAATTTGAGTTACTAAAGTTTCTATTTGTGGCAAAGCTTTTTCGACTGCAAGAGGAACAGTTTTGTCTTCCTGATTCATATTAAATAGCAATTCCTGAACCGACATTTTTTCTAAATGTTCGTATTTCGAGGATTGTTCTGTGGTTTTTGTGAAGTTCATTTTAAATGTATTAATAAATGCATTCAATATAAGTATCTTTTGCAATAATTAGTTTAGAATTTTCTATTTCAGACTGGATTTTTTCCCAATTATCATTGAAATATTGATGTAATTGTTTTAAAGAGAAATTGCCTAATTGGAAATAAATTATTTTGGGAGCATTATCTGAAACCAAGAAACGGTTATAGAAATCGGTGTCTTTTGTCAGGATAACCAATTCGTTATTCAAAGCATAATTCCATATATCGGTATCGCTCATTTGTAAATCAATATCAGCTACAAAAACAAACCGATTGTCATTAAAAAAACTGAAGAATTTTGGAAGATTCACATCAACTAAAAATGAAAGACTCATAGTTAACTAGCTAATTGAATGTCATTTTTATGTGAAGACAAGTTTTTTAGTGCGAATGCAATGCACGCCTGAATATCTTCTTTTTCAAGAAAAGGATAAGCTTCTAAAATAGTTTCTACAGAATCTCCTGCGGATAAATACTGCAAAATTGTTTCTACAGTTAATCTCATTCCACGGATTGTTGGTTTGCCATTGCAGACATCTGGTATTATGGTAATTCTTTCTAAAACAGTTGATTCCATTTTAATTATTTTTACAAAATTAGTAAATTATTTAATAAAAAGACTAAATAAAATAAGCCAATACAATCCCAAACAATATCATCGAAACTTTGGCAATATTAAACTTGTGTCCTTCGCTACTTTCAAAAATAATGGTGGACGAAATATGGAATAATATCCCGATGACAATGGCGGTAATTTCGGTGTAATAATCGTTTAATACAGACAAATACTCCGATAAAATGGTTCCAAGTGGAGTCATAATTGCAAAAGTGACCATAAAGGCAAAAATGGCTTTTTTATTCAGGCTCGAATTGATGAAAAAAGTGGTCAGGATGATGGCAATAGGCAAATGATGAATGGCAATTCCCACCGCCAAATTGTGATGATGACTCACGGGAAATCCTTCCAGAAAGGCGTGAATGCAAAGACTGATAAAAAGCAACCAAGGAATATGAGTCATTGTTTCGTGACCGTGAACGTGACCGTGTTCTGCACCTTTTGAGAAAAATTCCAATATAATTTGGAATAAAATCCCCGCCATTATGAAAAGTCCAATGTTAGGATTATTACTTGTGTAAACTCCTGGTAACAAGTGCATCACGGTTAGCGAAAGCAAAAATGAACCGCTGAAAGCCAACAATAATTTGAGGTTGGTTTTGTTTTTTGGTTTCAAAAACAAGGCGATACTATAACCTATCAGGACAGAAAATAAAGGTAAAAGGTAGTTCATTACTTAAATATCATTATTAATCGTTCGCTATC
The DNA here is from genome assembly GCA_022729635.1 of Flavobacterium psychrophilum. Classification (GTDB taxonomy): domain Bacteria; phylum Bacteroidota; class Bacteroidia; order Flavobacteriales; family Flavobacteriaceae; genus Flavobacterium; species Flavobacterium psychrophilum_P. The sequence goes on along the minus strand of DZAU01000054.1, from coordinate 6,289 downwards.
GTTTTTGTGAAATTTTTTCAACTTGTAATCTCCAAAAACATCCAAAAGATAAATTCCGGCTTCAGCCATTAATTCTTCAAAATCCTTGAGCGTTAAGGCTTTTACTTTTTCGGTGAAATGAAATTTTTGACCTTCAGCTTCAAAATCAATTTCCTTGTAAATATGACCTTCATCTACATATCTTTTGATGTGGAAGTCAATGTTTTCGACTGTTTTCACTTCTTCCGGAACCAAATTATTCAATACTTGATTCACATTCATAAAATCGATTACGGCAAAACCGTGTTCTGTCAGGCTTTCTTTCATCGCTTTTAAAGTTACCAAATTGTCATCGTCATTTTCGAAATAACCAAAACTGGTAAACAAATTGAATATGGCATCAAATTTATCTTCGAAAACTTCGCGCATATCGTGTACCTGAAAATGCAGGGTTTCATTTTGGTTTTTCTTGGCTTCGCCAATGCTGTTCTCGGACAAATCTGCACCTACGACTTCGTAGCCCAATTGATTCAAATAAATGGAATGTCGCCCTTTGCCACAAGCTAAATCCAGTACTTTTGACTTCTCTGGAAGATTGAGATAATGCGTCAAATTATCCATAAAAACCTGAGCTTCTCTGTAATTTCGTTCTTTATAAAGAATGTGATAATATGGAGTGTCAAACCAAGAGGCGAACCAGTTTTCTGATTTAGGATTTCCGATTTCCGATTTAGGATTTTTTAAATCTGACATTTATTATTTTGAATTTCAATTAAAATGCAAATTTAGACTATTTTTGCACAAATAAATTTTCAAACCACTTGGAATTTGGAATTTTAATATTGGATTTTAAATAGTCTATGGAAAATAATTTTAGAATGATTGCCAAAACCTTTTTTGGTTTTGAAGAGATACTGGCAAATGAATTAAAATCACTTGGTGCACAAGAGGTTGAACAAGGCGTGAGAATGGTAAGTTTTAAAGGCGACAAGGGCTTTATGTACAAGGCAAATTTGTCGTTGAGAACCGCTTTGAAAATCCTGAAACCGATTTATTCTTTCCGGGCAAATAACGAACAAGCTTTGTACAAAGGTATTTCGGGTGTGAATTGGTCGAAATATTTGAATGCAAACCAAACTTTTGTGATTGATGCCACGGTACATTCGGAGTATTTTAATCACTCGGAGTTTGTTTCCCAAAAATGTAAAGATGCCATTGTGGACCAATTTCGGGAACGAACAGGACAACGACCAAGTATCGAGAAAATTCATCCCGATTTAAGGATTAACATTCACATTGATAAAGACCAGGTTTCGGTGGCATTAGACACTTCAGGGAATTCTTTGCATCAGCGAGGGTATCGTTTAGCCACAAATATTGCTCCTATCAACGAAGTTTTGGCAGCGGGAATTTTGTTGCTTTCTGGTTGGGAAGGACAAAGCGATTTTCTGGATCCAATGTGTGGTTCCGGAACTTTTTTGGCGGAAGCCGCAATGATAGCCTGTACTATTCCAGCAAACATCAACCGCAAGGAATTTGCTTTCGAAAAATGGAATGATTGGGATAATGATTTGTTTGACCAAATTATGAATTCTTTGTTGAAGAAAGTTCGGGAATTTCATTACACCATAAAAGGCTACGACAAAGCGCCATCGGCAGTTCAAAAAGCCAAAGACAATATCAAAAATGCGAACTTGGACGAATACATAACCATCGAAGAACGCAACTTTTTCGATACTGAAAAAACTTCGGAAGGGAAATTGCATATTGTTTTCAATCCGCCTTATGACGAGCGATTGGACATTCATAGTGAACAGTTTTACGGAAATATTGGCGACACTTTGAAGAAAAATTATCCGGGAACAAACGCCTGGTTCATCACTGGAAATCTTGAAGCCTTGAAATTTGTGGGACTAAAACCCTCCCGAAAAATCAAACTTTTCAATGCCAGCATCGAAGCTCGATTGGTAAAATACGAAATGTATGAAGGAAGCAAGAGAACGAAGTTTCAAAGCCCCCTAACCCCCGAAGGGGGAATTTAATTTGTTTTTGTTTAAAAAAATAGAAGAAAAAAGTTGAAGTTATAAAATTTTAAAACCTATTTACCCCAATAGGATTTCCCTCGCCGTGGCGGGGTTAGGGGGCTATTATGACCAAATTACAAGTACGCGCTTTTCTATACCAACTGGGTTGTTTTGCAATATTATTCATCTCAATCCAATATTTGGTGGCAAGATTCACTCATTTAACTGGATTCTGGATTCCGTTTACTGCCTTTGTGGTAGGAACCATTTTATCTCCAAAATTTCAGGCTGCCAAAACTAAAGACGGTGAAAAACTGTTTATGTCTTGGATTTTTATCAAAGGAATTAAGGAAATAGGGCAATAAGGAGGTACGAAGTACGATATACGAAGTATACTTTAGAATTAAAATCCTATTTGAATTTTATTCTTTAACTTTTTCTTTAGGCTTCACTGTTTTCTTATAAATAGGAATAAAATAAGTTAGCGTATAATTGAATCCAGCTCCAAAATTACCGGCATAGGTTCTGTTGAAGCCTGGAATATATAGATTTTCGAAGTTGTCACTCGGTTTCTTATCAGTGACCAATATGTTCAGTCGAAGACTGAATCCCACGAATATATTATTGATGACTTTTACTTTTACGCCAGTCACGACTTCAATCCAGCTGGCAGTCAATCCGTTAAATTCTTCTCCCGAAGGTTTCCAAGGCATTTCGCCCCAATAAGGATAAGCGTTGTAGGTTTTGTAACTGTTCAATCTTTGGCTAAAAGTGCTCGCGCCATATCGCAATCCAATGGAAATGATGTTCTCCATATCGAGCCAATTTTCGTAAGCATTATAATCAAAACCTACTTTTAGATAAGTGCCTTTTGTGGTTGTGTTCAAGCGATCATCTTCGGTGGTTTTATCTTCACTTCCTAGTTCGGCAGCCAGATAATATTTTTTCGTCAGGCGATAATCTCCAACTAATTCGATGCCTTTATAATTCGAATCGTATAAACCTCGAGTCAATTTATACAGATCAACTCCCACACGCAACCCATAACGGTCTTTCTTCACCGGAATAGTGTCCGTTTTCAAGTCAATCGAAGTTTTCGTTGTGTCTTGTTTTGGTGTTTCAGGAATTTCGCCTTCTGCTTTTGGTTTCTCCAGTGAGGTTTTGGATGGAACGATCTCTTGTGCTTGTGTCCAAAACAACGACATCAGAAGCAAAAAACTAAAAGAATATTTTAATGTGTGTTTCATTTTCGTTATCAATGTTACTTTTTTCGACTGAAATAAATTGTATCCATTTTTCTTTGGTTACTGGAACGGAAGTATGCACATAAGGGTTGTTTGGGTCAAAGGTAAAAAGGACTTTAAAACCGCAAGCTCTCGACACAAAAACATCGTTTCTGGTATAATTGAATTCGATTTTATCAGTGTCAATCAGTGTTGGATTTGGATTTCCGGAATTCAGAATAAATTCATAAGTTGTAGTATTCACATCCGTTTTTAACGGAATCGAAATGGTGTTTCCGTTCGTTAGATATTTTGAATCATCGGTGGCACTTTCGTTAAAAATGATACCTTCGGTCATTCCTTCTCCAATGACTTTTAAATTATTTACATTTTGTGGAACAGAAGGGTTGTCAATATCATAAAATCCAATGACGAGTCGGGGAGTTGTAGGCGTATTGGCATCGCAAATATCATCTTTCTCACAACTGGAGAATGAGAATGTCACAATCAATAATAGTATAATTATTTTTTTCATATTTTTTAAAGTGATTAGTAATTAGTGAATAGTAATTCGCCTTTTTGTAGCTAATCACTAGGAACTATTTATCTTCTCTCCAAAAGTACAACATTTTCTACGTGATGCGTTTGCGGGAACATATCTACCGGACGCACTCGGCTAACTTTGTATTTCTCGTCCATCAAAGCCAAATCTCTTGCTTGTGTCGCCGAGTTACAACTCACATACACAATTTTTGAAGGTGCTATTTTCAGTATTTGTTCAATCACGTCTTTATGCATTCCGTCGCGTGGCGGATCAGTAATGATGACATCAGGTTTGCCGTATTGGGCAATGAAACTTTCGTTAAAAACCACTTTCATATCGCCCACATAGAACTCGCAATTCGTGATATTGTTGCGTTGGGCATTGGCTTTGGCATCAATAATTGCTTCGGGAACGCTTTCTACGCCAATGACTTTCTTGGCATTTTTCGAAACGAATTGTGCAATGGTTCCGGTTCCAGTGTATAAATCATATACAATTTCATTTCCTGTAAGACCGGCAAAATTGCGGGTAATTTGATACAATTCGAATGCTTGGTCAGAGTTGGTTTGGTAAAAAGATTTGGCGTTGATGCTAAATTTCAGACCTTCCATTTCTTCCAGAATGTAATCCCTTCCTTTATAAAGTTTGATGTTTTGATCGTATAGTGTGTCGTTTGCTTTGTTATTCACAACATATTGCAATGAAGTAATTTGAGGGAATTTCTCGTAAATATGATCTAAAAGTAATTCTCTTTTATTTTTATCATTTTCGAAAAATTGTACCAAAACCATAATTTCTCCTGTCGAAGCGGTTCGCATCATCAAGGTTCTCAACAAACCTTCGTGTGCTCTTGGATTGAAAAAGGTCAAGTTGTTTTCATTAGCGAAAGCTCGAATCTCGTTGCGAATCGCATTTGACGGATCTTCCTGCAAATGACATTTATTGATGTCCAAAATCTTGTCCCACATTTTCGGAATATGGAAACCCAGCGCATTTCTATTGCCTGTATAGTCGCAATTAATCGCGTCTCTATCTACTGACTCAATTTCTTTTTCGGTCAACCAACGGCTGTTCGAAAACGAAAACTCCATTTTGTTTCTGTAGAAAAATTGTTTTTCTGAACCCAGAATGGGTTCAAACTCTGGGAGTTCAATTTTTCCAATGCGTTGCAAGTGGTTTTTGACTTCATTTTGTTTGTAGTACAACTGCTGACTGTATTTCATATTTTGCCATTTGCAACCGCCACAAACTCCAAAATGTTCGCAAATTGGTTCCACCCTATGTTCGGAATATTCGTGAAATCGAACTGCTTTTCCTTCGTAATAGGCTTTGCGTTTTTTGAAAGTCTGCACATCGACTACATCGCCCGGAACAACGTTTGGAATAAAAATTATTTTTCCATCTGGAGCTTTTGCCACCGAAACGCCTTTTGCACCAGCATCAAGGACTTTTATATGATCAAAAACGATTTTGCTTGTATTTTTCTTAGCCATAGCGCAAAAATAAGGCTTTGAATGGTTTTATAAATTCAAATTGGGAAATATTTTCGATAAATTCTGATTTATTGGGGATAAATTAAGAGGAGATTTGGTTTTTGGATTAGTCCTTTTTGAATTTAAGTGATAAAATAATGAATAAAAAAGTAATTGTCACTACAGATGGCACAACTGGAATTGGTTTTGTTCAACACGAGTTTCATTGTTCGTGCTGCGCACGCAACGAAACTCTAGCTGTTGGCAGATAGTGCCTTTATTCGTTTAGTAATTCTTCAACTTCTTTCTGTAAAACTGGCAAATTTCTAATTACAATTCCCCAAATTACATCATCAGATACAGAATCATATCCGTGAATTATTCTATTTCTGACATCAACTATTTTTCTTGAATTTGAAATTTTTATTTCGGTTTCAACTTTCAAAATTCGGCTCATTGCTTCTCCGATAATTTCTATATTTCTTTCAACTGCTCGTTTTGTTCGCAAATCATTTTGATAAATCTCAAATATTTTAGGAGTTTCAGCATAGAAACTTTCTATTTCGTTGATTGAACTTAAAATGTCAAATAGCCAAGTTTTGATGTCGTTATCCATAAATTAGTTTTTTGTTTTGATTTATGGATTTTATGAAATATGGATTTTTTATTGCTTTCTGTTCTAATAAGTCAATATTTCTTTTAAAAATACTTTCCAATGAGAATTTTAGATCATAATAATTGTCTCCATAATCAAGTACATCTAATTGTTGGAAATCTACTATTAAATCTACATCACTTTCATTGTTAAATTTTTCGGTCAGAACTGAACCAAAAGCATACAATGATTTAACTTTATGTGTTTTACACAATTCAGTTATGTCTCTACTATAATTCTCTATTAAGTTCATTTTTTTCATTTTGCTAAAATACAAAAAATGTTTCAATTGAAAGAAGATTTTTCTTTTTTACGATTTTTTTCGGGCATTTCTGCCAACTTGTATATATGTATGACAAAATCACACAAAGCCATCCATTTTAGGGTAGATA
>DZAU01000053.1 GCA_022729635.1 Flavobacterium psychrophilum | reverse complement strand
TCTTTTCAGAATGGCTTACTTAGTAGCGGGAACAGGACTCGAACCTGTGACCTTCGGGTTATGAGCCCGACGAGCTGCCTACTGCTCTATCCCGCGATGTTTCGGGTGCAAATATACAACGAATATTCATAAATACAAGTTATTTCTTGAAAAATGTTTTTCCCTATTTTGCCTTTCAAATTTAGAAATATCCAATAGAGACAAAAAAACCCGTGATTTGTATCACGGGTAATTAATATATTTATTAAAGATTTTATTCTTCTGAAACTATTGCGGTGTTTTTATCTTCTTTAACATTCAAAGCCACTGCAACTCCTTTGTCATTTATCATAGTCATATTTAAGATGTCTAATTTGGCCAAATCTCTTGAAACCAAACCACTAAACTGATTGTAAGAAATATTCATTTCTTTTAGATTATTCAATTTTTCCAAATCAAAAGGGACTTGACCGTTCATTTTATTGTCAAACAAACTTAATTGTTGAAGTTTGGATAAATTTGAAATAGAAGGACTCAATGTTCCTGATATTTTGTTGCTGTTTAAAAGCAATACCTGCAGATTTTTTATCTCATAAAGAGACGAAGGTATTTGACCTTCGATTTCATTATTAAATAAAGACAACATTTCTAAATTGCTTAATTTTCCAATTTCGGAAGGAATGTTTCCTGAGAAATTATTCATAAAAAGAACCAAATTTTTCAATGAGCTAAGATCTGCAATTGCAACCGGAATAGAACCGGATAATTTATTGAAAGATAAATTAAGTGTCTCTAATGATTTCAAATTTCCAATTGTGGAAGGAATATTTCCTGAGATAGAATTTTTATATAAATTCAAAGTTTTCAAGTATATTAAGTCCGAAACTTCAGAAGGCAAAACTCCAACTAAATTATTATCAAATAATTGAATTGATACCACCTTGTCTTCTTGCAATCCAACTCCATACCAAGAAGAAACAGGAGCATTCAAATCCCATTTTGAAGTCCAATTGCTACCATTTGTTGAATTGTATAATTTTATAAGTGCGTTTTTTTCAGAAACTGACACTTCTGCTTTCATTACAAACGAAAACACGATTAGGAATAGTATTGTGTATAAATTTTTCATAATGCCCCTTTTTTAAATTATTTCTTTAGCTAAATTAGGTGCTAAATTGATAATATACAAAAATAATCGATGAAATACACTAGATAAACACATAATAAGTGTTTATTCCTACAAACATTATTATATAAACTTGATTTGAAATTATTGATTTCGCTATTTTATCTTGTCATAAAAACTATAATCGCCAACTCTCTTTAAATGAATATGTTATGAAATGCAAGGTTCTAATTGCATTTGACAATAGGGAAAATTTTGGTGTTTCTACTTGTTATTTCACGCATAGCAGCGAAGCCATTTCGCATTCAAAAATGATAGGACTGATTTTATAAACTCGCATTTTCGATTTCTTCCAAAACGATTTCCCAATCTAAAAGAAGTTTATCTAAATCTCTTTTTTTCTTGTTGTAAGCCATAAAAAATGCGGCGTCTTCAATATGTTTGTCATAATTAGAAGCTAACATCTTATCATCGTGCTGAAGGTCTTTTTCTAATTGCTTGATTTGATTTTCTATCTTACTCAAACGATTCTGTAAAGCTTTTCCTTTTTTCTGATTTTCATAAGAAAGTGATTTTTTCAAGCCCCCTTCGGGGGTTTGGGGGCTGTCTTTTTTCTCAACTTCACGCATATTTTCAAGATTGCGCTGCTCTAAGAAGTAATTTATATCGCCTAAATATTCTTTAATTTTTTGGTCTTTAAATTCATAAACAATATTTGACATTCCTTGAAGAAAGTCTCTGTCGTGAGAAACTAAAAGCAATGTTCCCTCATATTTTTGCAAGGCCGCTTTCAAAACATTTTTAGATTTTATGTCTAAATGGTTCGTTGGCTCATCCATTACCAATACATTAATAGGTTGCAAAAGTAATTTACAAAGTGCCAAACGATTCCTTTCGCCACCGGAAAGCACCTTTACTTTTTTCTCCACTTCATCGCCACGAAAGAGGAATGAACCCAGCATATCTCGAACCTTAGAACGATTTGTATCATTGGCAGCATCTTCCATGGTTTGCAACAAAGTGATTTCGCCATCGAGATATTCTGCTTGATTTTGTGCAAAATAACCCACTTGCACATTGTGTCCCAATTTAATACTTCCCTGAAATTCAAATTCGTTGACAATCGCTTTCATAAAAGTCGATTTTCCTTGTCCGTTTTGTCCAACAAAGGCAATTTTACTTCCTCGTTCCACTAAAAGCGAAATGTCCTTCAGAACAATATTATCACCATATTTTTTAGTCACATCTTCAGCCTCGATTACTACTTTTCCAGGAACTTTCGAAACTGGAAATGATATATTCATCACTGAATTATCGTCTTCATCGACTTCGATTCTTTCTACTCTGTCTAATTTCTTGATAAGCGATTGCGCCATTGAGGCTTTGGAAGCTTTGGCACGGAATTTCTCAATTAATTTCTCGGTTTCCTCTATTTTTTTGGCTTGATTTTTTTGGGTTGCCAATTGTTTTTCACGAATTTCACCTCTCAGTTCAAGATATTCGGAATAAGGTTTATTGAAATCATACGCTTTTCCGAGAGAAATTTCAATTGTCCTGTTAGTAACATTATCCAAAAACATTTTATCGTGCGAAACAATCACCACAACTCCGGGATAATTGCGCAAAAAACCCTCCAGCCAAATGATACTTTCAATATCCAAATGGTTTGTTGGTTCATCCAAAAGCAAAACATCATTGGCTTGCAATAACAATTTGGCCAATTCGATTCGCATTCTCCATCCACCGGAAAAAGTATCGGTTTGATTATTAAAAACTTCTCTTTTGAAACCCAAACCAAGAAGGATTTTCTCTGTATCGCCTATATAATTATAACCTCCCAACAATTCGAAACGATGGGTGTAATCAGACAAATCTTCAATTATTTTGCCGTATTCCTCACTTTCATAATCTGTTCGAGTTACCAAAAGATGATTGATTTCTTCCAGTTTTTTTTCTACAATTTTAATATCTGTAAAAGCTTCATAGGCTTCTTCGAGTACTGTTCTTCCTTGTTCAAAATCAATATCCTGACGCAAAAATCCAATTTGAATTTCTTTTTCCTGAGAAATAACTCCTGAATCTGGCGCAAAATCTTTGGCTAAAATTTTGAGCATTGTCGATTTTCCAGCTCCGTTTTTGCCAACAAGACCTACTCGATCTCCTGCACCCAATCGAAAGGTTACTTCTTCAAATAAATAAGTTCCTCCAAAAGAAACAGACAAATTGTGTATATTAAGCATATTTATGTTACTAATGTTACATTAAGAAAAGTACAAAATTGTACCTTCGCTGACCCGAGGTCATAAGACCGAACGGAACAAGGTTAAAATTTTTGCAAATGTTAAAAAAAGGATCCAAACTAAATAGTATTTTAACAGGAAGTTGTCCGAGATGTCAGAATGAAAGCATGTATTTGGACAAAAATCCCTTACATTTTTCCAAAATTCTCAAAATGAATGAAAAATGCAGTCATTGTGGTCTGAAATATCAAATCGAACCTTCGTTTTTTTATGGTGCAATGTATGTGAGTTATGCCGTTAATGTGGCAATTGGGGTTGCGGCTTTTGTAATTTCTTATTTGTTTTTTCATTCGAGTTTAAAAATTGCTTTTGTGGCAATTATTATATCCAATGTTATTTTATTTCCGTTTGTTTTAAGGTGGTCAAGGAATATTTATATCAATATGTTTATATCGTATAAGCCTGATTTTAAAAAATGAATTGTATAATCATTTTTACGGAAATACATTGTTTGGAATAAATCTAAAATTACCGAATAAAAATTTGCATAATAAAAGATATTACTGATTTGAAATAAAATTTGTAGCTTCGTATTAATTAACACGGTAATATGACAATTATAATTAAAAAGAAAACGACCAAAAAAGAAGTTGAAAAACTACTTTTAAAATTAGAAACTCCTGTAAAGAAAAAAACTTTGCGTAACGTTTTTGGAATATTTCCTATAGAAGGTGATGCTGTTGAGATTCAAAAAAAAATGCGCAATGAGTGGGATTGATTTTCTTGCAAATACAAATTTTTTAATTTTCACTTCTCAAAAAAAACCAATTTTTGAACCTTTTTTAGATTACAACATTGGCATTTCGTTTATTTCAGAAATGGAATTATTAGGTATATTTAGCATTTCAAAAATTCAAAAAAATAGTATGCAAAGCATAATAAATGAATGTTTGTGCTAGAAATGAATCTGGAAATTAAGAAAAAAGCTATTCAAATCAAGCAAAAGTATAAAATAAAATTACCAGATGCGATTATCGCTGCAACTTCAATTCTATATAATTTACAGTTTATTACTTCCGATACCGATTTCAAAAACATCAAAGATCTTAATTTGATATTTATTGAAAGATAAGTTAATCCAATAATTCAACCTTTTTTATCAAACCTTCGAATGTCGATTTCCTTATTTAATGGTGTTTTATATTCAATATTTTCGAATAAAGCCTTCGCCATTGCTGGTCCGAGCATTAATCCACGGGTTCCCAAACCATTAAGGATATGTATTGAATTGTGTTTTGAATAGGTTCCTACCAAAGGTCTTCTATCTTTGACTGTTGGTCGAACTCCGGCAAAATGTTGCATAATTTCAAAATCACAATTAATTATTTCTTTTATTTTTTCGATGAGTTCTGCTTTTCCTTCATCGGTTGGTACATCAGTTTTGTCATTCCAGTTATAAGTTGCTCCCACTTTGTATAAATCATTGCCAAGCGGCAAAATAAATACACTCGTATTGATAATCACATCTAAATCAAGTTGGGGGGCTTTTATGATGAGAAGTTCTCCTTTTGTTCCGTCTAAAGGCAAGTTTTTAAAGTAAGGGTTTGCGTGCATCCCAAAACCTTCGGCAAATATGATGTGTTTTGCCTGAATATTTTTGTAACTAATACTTTCATTTTCTTCTTTTAAAATAGAATAATCGAAAGATTCTTCCAGAAATAATTGGTTTTTTGCCAGATACTGTTTGTACTTACTCAACATCAATGCGGTGTCAGCATAACCTGTTTGCAGGACTTCTCCATATCCAAAAGGGGAATCAATAGCGGGATATTTTTTTGAAATTAATTTTGTCGATAAAAAAGGAGTCAGATTTATTTTGTCAGAGGCTGCAAACCAGTTATTTTGTTCTTCAACAGAAAAAAATTTTCTTAAAATTGGCATTTTAAAATTCACTTTACAGTCTAATTTCTTTTCAAAATTGGAGAAGAATTCATTCATAATACCAATCTGATTTTGGGCTTGCCACACTTCGCTAAAGCGTTTTAAAATTACAGGATTATACAAACCTCCCGCTATTGTTGAGGAATTTTGAGAGTTATTATCTATTACCAAAATAGATTTATTGTTTTGCAAGGCTATTTCGGAAAAGGAAATCCCTGCTAATCCAGAACCTATTATTAAATAATCTACCATTAGAAGTTAAAAGTTAGAAGTTGGAAGTTAGAAGTTGGAAGTTGGGTATTATAATTATACTTAAAAACAAAAAAACTCTTGCCTTTCAGTAAGAGTTCTTTGTTAAATTTGAATTGAAATTTAATAATTCCACATATCTTCTTCGAAATCCCGAATTTTTTCTCTTACTCTATCGGATTCCAATAATTGATTTTGAGCATTATCTTTCATATAACTCACGATATCTCTATCGCCATACACGTTTTCTTCCTGATAAATAACAGCATTAAATCGCCTCGAATTTAAGATGTGATCAAAGGAAATGGGCATTGCTGAATTTTTATCGTTAAATGCCTTAGCTTCGTGAAGCAAATCTCTTGAGGCTGGAAAAAATACCCAAAACAATTCGATATAATCTTTTTCTTCACTATTCAGGGTATAAACATCTGGAGTAACAGGGCAAATCCCTATCAATCTATATTTTAATTCACTTTGACGTTTATCAAAATACCAATAACCTTTAATTTTATATTGACTAACATCTTGAGCTGTAAGATCTTGTTTTATGATATATTCTGGCGAAATTGGAATTCCGGCATTAATTTGTTCTTTTCCAGCATCGGTTGTGTCAATACGTGTCAAAGATTCCTTGATGTCTTTATAGGATTTTTTGGTATTGAAATAACTATCTGAATATACTTCGGATATTTCTCCGCTTCGAATGCCTCTCGTTAATACATCGTATAAAGAACGCCTGTCAGAACCTATATTTGCTGTGTCAATTGGGAAATACAAAGGAAAATTAATTCTTTCGTTTAAATCAATTATCTCCCAAACCATTTTCCCTAGCAAAATATCTCTATCATCAACATAACCATATTCTAATGGCTTGTCATTGTCTGAAATGAGTTGTGCAGCAGACTTAAGTCCTATTTCTTCGGGAATCTTTGCATTCAGCAAATTAGTTTGTGCATAAGAAACCACACTCCCAAGAATGGAAATAACAAGTATTAAAAAATTTCTCGTATTCATCATATTTTCATTATAAGTTATTGAAGTAACTTTGTTTCAAACTACATTAAATTATTGTATTTCATAAATTACAGGTGCAGTCCGTGGCAATAAATAACTACCGGCACCTACTAATTTGGTTTTAATTTCAGAAATGGTAACTTGATCACCTCTTCCCACTTTTGAAAGTACAGATTTACATTGTGCATTTAATCTATTACCCTGAACAACGACTGTAGGCATTCCTGATACTTTAAAATTGAATCCGACTACATCCAAGCCAACTTCGAAATCAAAATCAACTAATTTAGCTCCAATAGTAGAAATTTCTAAACTGGATTTTGGTCCTTTTACAGTTCCCATTTCTCCTCTTATCGTTCCTGAAGGACCTGGAATTCCTTTAATTCTATATGTTTTTCTGTCTGAAACTATTGAATTATCAGGAAGTGTTCCCACAACATTTATTACTACTTCTGTTCCTGTTCCTGGTCTCATACTATATGCTCCCGGAGTTCCGGTTGGCGATAAACCAGGCGCAGATGCTTTCACTTTATCGGCAGAAATTCCAGCAAATGAAATAGTCATTGGGTTTACAACTCCACGATATACTACGTTCATTTTGTCGGCAGATATTGTAGCTGATTTTGGTCTTGCCACAACCACATATTTATCTTTTATTGGCAAACTTATTACTTTTCCGTTTTCATCAAAGTTGAAAGAACCACTAATAGGATGTTCTCCAATACTACCTGAACCGAAGGAAAAATTAGCTTGCCCGGCTAAAGCTGGCACACTAGAACCGTTTACAACAACAGATTTAGCTATTAATTTTGGATCAAATTTTCCTAAAATTATTTTTCCTTTCACAGCTTCTCCCTGAAAGAAAACTGATTTTTCAAGAACCACTATTGGCTGGTAAGCTGTTAGCGAAGCCGCTGCAATCAAGTCAGATTGAAACATTGAAGCCATCACATCACTCTCGGTTGCTTTTACATCAGCTTGCAATTGTGTAAGCTTAGTAACTGTTGCAATTAAAGGAAATCCTTTGTAGTTATATTCTATCCAAGGTAATGTTGCTCCAGCATTTTTTGATTTAATTGCAATTGTCGCAAATCTTTTTTCGATTTTATCTACTTCAACTTCGGGCAATTTACTTCCTGCAATTTCCTTAATTTGTGCAGGATAATTTTTAATTTTTTCCAAAAATTCTTTACCTTCTTTAGATAGTTTATCCCCGTTAAAAAACAAATTATCTACTAAATCCCCTTTATCCATTTGCTCATACATAAAGTTTCCTTCAGGATCTTTTTCGGTTTTTTTAGTAATAGTTGTTTTAATTCCTTCCAAATAATCACAATATTCTTTTGAGATTTTTCTGATTTGCTCTACTATGAGTTTCTTTTCACCATACTGCCCTGGTTGTTCCTGAGCCTTTTGGGATAGTTGTCCAAATGAATTTTCATTTCTCTCATCGGTAATAGAATTTGATTCAATAATTTTTGAATTCAAAATTCCAAAAGCTGACAATACTTCTTTGGACATATTTAATGCTAACATTGCGATAAAAACCAAGTACATTAGGTTTATCATCTTCTGTCTAGGGCTTAATTTTCCTGCTGCCATATTTTCTAGTAATTAGTTTGTTGTTAATTTTTTGTTTAAAACTAATTATCCTTTATTGCTCATTGCAGAAAGCATTCCTCCATAAACATTGTTCAATGAAGATAAGTTTGTTGTCAATGATTGCATTTGCTCTTTTAATTTTATGTTGTTTTCGACAACTTCTTCATTTATTTGTGCATTTCTTGAAGAGCTTTGTATTTGTATTTTATACAAACTATTCAAAGATTCCATCTGGGCTGCAGCCAAAGTTAATTCTTCACTATATTTTTTTGTAGAAGCAATAGAATCAGCTGTAGGCATGATACTTTTTGCTGCACCTTCGAAATTTTTGATGCTATTTCCTAAACTAACCATCAATTCTCCATCGATTTTAGCATCTTTAAGCATTGCGTCTAGTTTTTTAGATAACATTCCTTCTGCATCGGTAGTAGATTCTATTTTAGCGGCTTTTCCAGGTGCTGCATTTATATCTTTCAATTGCGGATATACATTTTCCCATTTATATTCATCCTCTACTGGCTCAAATGCTGAAAGTGCAAAAATCCCTGCTTCAACAACCAGACCTATTGTAAGCAATACATTTCCATTTAGTAGTCCAATTTCAGCGTGAGTAATTTTGAATAAAGCTCCAATAATTACTACTGCTGCTCCCATTCCGTATGCAAAATTCATCTTTTGTTTACTTAATAATGCCATAATGTTTTGTTTTTAGATTAATTGAATTGCTAGTTAGGTTAATTTATTTTTTTTTCTTAATTTTTTCGGTTGCTTGTGTTCCCATATAATCCTGAACGGTTCTAAATCCAATGAAACTTCTTGCAGAATCTGCGTATTCAAAGGTTCTTGTGCCTACTTGAAGAAAATAAGCAACATCTTTCCAAGAACCTCCACGAACCACTTTACGTTTATTTGAAGTATCCATATTACTTGGATTCATAGAAGATACATATTCGTAAGCATTTGGATCATAAGCTGAATCTGTCCATTCTGCAACATTTCCTGCCATATTGTAGAGGTTATAACCATTGGGTTCATACGACTTAGCTTCTACGGTATATAAAGATTGATCTGCTGCATAATCTCCTCTCATGGGTTTGAAGTTAGCAAGGAAACAACCTCTGTCGTTTTTTGTATAAGGTCCACCCCAAGGGTAGGTAGCAGATTCTAAACCTCCTCTTGCGGAATATTCCCATTCTGCTTCTGTAGGCAATCTAAAATTATTAGTCAAATCATGACCTTTCTTTTTGGATTTAATCCAACTATTTTTGTTTAGCGTTCTCCAAGCGCAGAATGCTTTTGCCTGATTCCAATTTACACCTACTACTGGATAATCACCATAAGCTTGATGCCAAAAATAATCATTGTGCATTGGTTCATTATAGGAATAGGAGAAGTCCTTAATCCAAGTTGTAGTATCAGGATAGACTTTTACTTGTTCTGTTCTGATGAAATCTTTTCTTTTTCCTACTTTAGCTTTGGCGGCAGCCTGAATATCCATCCAAGAATAACGAAATTTCAGTTTGTCCACATCAATTGTTCTTAATCCATTGTAAGATGCTTCTAACGGCAAGTACATTGAATCCATAACTTCGGTATAATATTCATCAGGATATAACTTAGTATCTTTAATCAGTTTTACCTTGTGATTGAGTTTTCTGCCTGCATAAGGATCGTCATCTGTACCAATACTATAATAGTTATCGTACATATATTTGTCATAAGCAGTCATTTTTTCAGGATCTTGATCATTAAATGCGAAATCACCAATACTTCCTGAATTTTTACCTTTTGCATTTGCTTTTCCGTCTCCAGGTTTTATTCCGGATTCGTCAGCAAGAATTGCTAATCGAACTCTCATTGTTGAATCTTTTACCCATTCCACAAATTGACGGTATTCTCTATTGGTTATTTCTGTTTCGTCCATATAGAAAGACCGAACTGTAACTGTTTTTGTTGTTGCATCGCCAACATTGGCCACATCTTGGTCTGATTTTCCCATAATAAACGCACCTCCAGGAACCAAAGTCATTCCGTAAGGTTTTTCAGGATGCCACTTTGCACCTTTAACACCAACTAACTCTCCTTTGTCGGTTGTTTTACCACAGCTAATTAGCAAGGTTAAAATTGCAATAAACGCAATAAACTTCTTCATATTAATTAGGGTTATATATTCATTATTATTAAGTCCGTAAACCTATTTATTATTATTTAATAAAACAATTATTTAGAGTACTATTTATTTCACACCAAAACTAAAATTAAAATTGGTAATAAAAAAATATTTAATCGATAAAATGCACAAAATAACGATAAAAAGCTTAAAAATATAATATTTTATAAGTTCTATCTTATAAAATGTATATCTAATATTTACATTGTAAAATCTTTTAGCAAGAATTATTTGTCGTTTAAAGACAAATTAGACTATATTTTTACGCTGAGCTTTCCACCATCTTTCAGGAATTTCCTGATTGCAAGCACCTAAATACTCCTCATAAGAGCAAGGTAATAACGTACTTTTCTTTAACTTATTATTGCTCGAGGAAATAAATGGTATTTCTATCCACCATCTATCGGTTTTATTGCTTTTATAGAATATTAGTTCTTCTTCCAAAGGTATGATATATTTTATATAATTCTCTTTGCTTCCAAAAGGATATTCATTAGATCGATAATGGTAGCCTTCGATAAAGTACCAAATAATTTGAGCTATTAAAACAGATTCTTGTTTGGAATTATTATGATTAAAAATTCCAAAAAGTGACACTTTATCACTGATTCCGGCATATCTCGACAAGGAGCAAATTTCTTTTCCGTTGAAACCATTTGGCTCAAATGAAATGAAATTACCTGAATCCGATGATTTTACCGAAGTCAAATCAATATTCACAATATCGGCATCTCTAAAAACGGGTTCGGCAATGGCAATGTTGTTTGAAATATCTCCTAATCGATAGGCATCAAAAAATAATTTATCAATCAAATCAATTTCTTCCTGTGAATTATAGTACGTTTGATACCCAATGTTACTGAAATTAAAGAGATTATTGGGTTCGTCAATTATTATTTTAGTCAAATAGGAAGAAGCCGAAATACTATCACTTTCTTTTCCAAAATCGAATTTATTGTCAATTGAAACCAGATTTACCATTTGTTCCAGATTATCATACGCTCTGTAAAGGGCATAAGTCAAATCCTGTGAACCACCAATAACGATTGGAATAATTTTCTTTTTGATAAGGGTTGAAACTACTTTTTTTAATGCAAAGAAAGTATCTTCGATTGAATCTCCAGCGGCAATATTGCCTAAATCCGCAATAGAAGCATTCCAATTTCCGGGAAATAGACCGTAAAATTCCGTTCGAATGTGTGACAAATTTACTTCTTCTTGTCCAATAATACTTCGATTTTCTAAAACCCCAATGATGGCAATTTTTATTTTATTCAAGTCTGGAAAGTCCTCCGCAGTATGAAATACCACTTTGCTTCCCAATTGTTGAGAAGAAAATCCTTTGATAAACTGAAGGATTTCATTATCTAAAGGTTTTAGAAAATCAAATTCCATATATTATTTCTTTTTAGCGACTGGTTTTTTAGCAGCAGTAGCTTTTTTAGTTGCAGCTTTTTTGGCTGGCGTTTTTTTGGCAATCATTTCTTGAACTTCTTCCAATGTCAATTTTGAGGCTACAATATCTTTGCTCAATTCAATTTTGATTTTTCCTTTTGTAATTATTGATCTTCCCCAACGTGCTTTTTCAACCAGTATTCCTTCGTCTTTCCAATGGTGAAGCACCTTGTCGATATTTTTTTGCAATTTATCTTCAATCAATTCTTCAATATCGGATTTCGACAAATTATCAAAATTATATTTCTTGCTTACATTAATAAAAATTCCATTCCATTTGATAAAAGGGCCAAAACGTCCTGTCCCTTTTTGAACCGGTTCTCCTTTATAAGTGGCAATTGGCGCATCGGCTTGTGCTTTTTCATCAATTAATTCTTTTGCTCTTTCTATAGAAACATCCAATGGATTTTCGCCTTTTGGCAAAGAAACAAAAACACTTCCGTGACGCACATAAGGTCCAAAACGACCATTGCTTACCTCAACTTCTTCTCCTTTATAGGTGCCTAAATTTTTTGGTAACAAAAATAAATCCAATACTTCGTCTAAAGTAATGCTTCCAATATTTTGATCGACCAGTAAACTTGCGAATTTTTTATCTTCATCATCAGCTTCGCCAATTTGTGCCATTGGACCAAATTTTCCTAAACGAACACTAACTTGTTTTCCTGTTTTTGGGTCTTTCCCAAGAATTCTCTCGCCGCTTTCTCTGTCGGCATTGGCTTCTACATCAATCACATTTGGATGAAATTTATCGTAGAATTCCTGCATCATTTTTGTCCAAACGATATTTCCTTCGGCAATTTCATCAAAATCTTCTTCGACTTTGGCAGTGAAGTTATAATCCAGAATGTTTTCGAAATTTTTGACCAAGAAATCCGTAACTATTGTTCCAATGTCAGTTGGAACCAATTTTCCTTTATCGGAACCGGTGTTTTCTTTTAGTAATTTTTCGCCTACTTTCCCAGATTGCAAAGTCAGTTGGGTGTAATTGCGCTCCTGACCGTCAAGATTTCCTTTCTCTACATAATTTCGGTTGATAATCGTAGAAATTGTTGGTGCATAAGTAGATGGACGACCAATTCCTAATTCTTCTAATTTTTTTACCAGAGAAGCTTCAGTGTATCTTGCTGCCGGACGCGAATATCTTTCGGTCGCAGTAATGTAATTGTTTTGTAATTTTTCGTTGACTTTCAGTGCAGGCAACATTCCTTCTTGCTCATCATCATCGTCGTCATTTCCTTCAAGATAGACTTTCAGGAAACCTTCAAAAAGCAAAACTTCGCCCGATGCGGTAAATATTTCGCTGTGATTGTTGGCTGAAATTTTAACATTTGTACGTTCTAATTCGGCATCACTCATTTGCGAAGCCAAGGTTCTTTTCCAAATCAAATCATACAAACGCGCTTGATCTCTGTCAATTTTCACTGTATTTCGCGACATATCCGTCGGACGAATTGCTTCGTGAGCTTCTTGTGCGCCTTTGCTTTTATTGACAAAATTTCTTGGTTTAGAAAATTCCTTTCCGTACGATTTTATAATCTCGGCTTGAGCTGCATCCATTGCGTCTTTTGACAGGTTCACGCTGTCAGTTCTCATATAAGTGATGAGTCCGGCTTCGTATAAACGTTGGGCCAGTTGCATTGTGATTCCAACAGGGAAATACAATTTTCGCGCAGCTTCTTGCTGTAAAGTCGAAGTCGTGAAAGGTGCTGTTGGTGATTTTTTGGTAGGTTTTGTTTCTAAATCCGAAACTTTATAAGTTGAACCAATATTTTTTTTCAGAAAATCTTCGGCTTCTTTTTTTGAATTGAAATTCTTTGGCAGTTTTGCTTTAAATGATTTCCCGGATTCATTCGTGAATTCGGCTACAACCGAATAAGAAGCAACTGGTTTGAAATTTTGGATTTCTCGTTCTCTTTCGACAATCAAACGAACTGAAACCGATTGTACACGACCTGCCGAAAGTCCTGCCTTAATTTTTCTCCAAAGTACAGGCGATAATTCGTACCCAACTAGCCTATCTAAAACTCGACGTGCTTGTTGTGCATTGACTAAATTATAATCTATTTCACGAGGATTTTCAATGGCTTTTAGAATTGCTGATTTGGTAATTTCGTGAAAAACAATTCGTTTGGTTTTCTTTTTGTCTAATTTTAATTCTTCGGAAAGATGCCAAGAAATAGCTTCACCCTCGCGATCCTCATCACTTGCTAACCAAACCGTTTCGGCATTTTTGGCTAAAGTTTTCAGTTTAGAAACCAATGCTTTTTTATCGGACGAAACTTCGTATTTTGGTTTGAAACCATTTTCTACATCTACACCAATTTCTTTAGACGGCAAGTCGGCAATGTGCCCATAACTTGACTCTACCTGGTAATCGCTTCCCAGAAATTTCTCGATAGTTTTTGCTTTTGCAGGTGACTCAACGATAACTAAATTCTTTGCCATAGGTATGTTTTTCTCGGACAAAAGTAGAAGAATTTTTTAAATATTGCGCTTTTGGAAATTTTTAAAATAATTTTTATTTATTGGTGGTCCTTTTGAATCAACACAAATTTCACAAATTCTCGCTGTTTTCAAAGATGGATTTGTTGCCGTTCGTTGCAGGAAGATTGCAGGAAGATTGCGGGAAGATTGC
>DZAU01000121.1 GCA_022729635.1 Flavobacterium psychrophilum | reverse complement strand
CAAATTAGCAAATTAAATCATTGACAATAGAAGCCGTCATAGTAATTATAGTAATTCTATTCATCATTCTTTCGTTGTACAGAGAATGGATTGGACCTGCTTTGACTTTTATTACAGCGGTTACCGTGTTGGGAATCACCCGTATTTTAAGTCCAAATGAAATATTGCACGGGTTTGCCAATGAATCATTAGCCATCATCGTAATGCTGATTATCATTGGTGATGTTTTCAGAAAAGTATCTAATTTGGATAAGTTTTTTGAGCGAATTTTCAAAAACGCTAAAACAGATCGTGGATTTGTAGCCAGAATGATGTTTTTGGTTTTCCCTATTTCTGCTTTTATTTACAATACGCCGACGGTAGCCGTAATGATGCCGATTGTGCACCAAAATGCTAAAAAATTCAACATTCCCATTTCAAAAATCCTAATACCATTGTCATTTGCTGCTATTTTAGGGGGCAATATCACATCTATCGGAGCATCTACTAATATGATTGTCAATAGTCTTCTGGCAGAACAAACCATAATACCCGGAACTGAACTTTTGGGTTTTTTTGATTTTACCGCCGTTGGATTGACTATGGCTGTAATAGGAACGTTGTATATGGTTTTTTATGGGGTAAAAAAATTACCTGCTCACACCAATATTATGGATTCCGTAAGTGAACTGCAACGTAAATACACAGTAGAAGCAAGACTGAAAAAAGGCAGTCATCTGATTGGAAAAACCATTCAAGAAGCCGGATTTAAAAATTTGACCGGATTGCAATTGGTAGAAGTATTGCGTGATAATATGCGTGTAACAGCCGTTCCACAAAATATGTTGCTTATGGAAGAAGATATTTTGCTTTTTACCGGAAATACAGATACTATCAGTGATTTTGTGAAGCACCACGAAGGGATGGATTTACCTTCTCTTGGTATGTTTTCCAGAAAAGATGACTCTAAATTAGTTGAAATCGTAATTACTTACAATTCCACGCTGATTGGGAAATCCTTAAAAGAAATAAAATTCCGAGCTTCTTATGATGCTTCGGTTATGGCTATTTTCAGAAATGGGGAAACTATTTCGACCAATTTTAATGAAATTCCTTTAAAAGCCGGTGATGCCTTGCTTATTTTAACAGGAAGTTATTTTGAACAAAGGACCATAGATGTGTCGGATTTTTACAACGTTTCGGGTTCTAAAAAATTCAATAAAATCAAGCAGTCTAAAAGTCTTTTTTTATACACCGGATTTCTTTTAGTAGTTATTTTGGCTTCATTTGGTTGGGTCAAGTTTTTTAACGGCTTGTTGATGCTTTTGAGTGCATTGGTCATTTTTAAAGTAATAAATCCTAAAACAATCATAAAAAGTATTGATTTTCAATTAGTTCTAATTATTGCATTGGCTTTATCGTTAGGAACCGCCATGACCAAAACCGGAGTTTCTGAATTGTTTGCCAATGCTGTGATCAATCTTTTTAGACCTTATGGAAAAGTAGCTTTGTTATCAGCTATTTTCATTATTACCACATTATTATCTGCCATTGTTAATGTTAGGGCTTCTGTGGCTATCGTGCTTCCTGTGGTGATGAGTATAGCTTTGTCTATGCAAATAGATCCAAAACCCTTTGTATTAGCATTGGCTTTTGGCGCCACAGCCAATTTTATGACCCCCATTGGTTATCAAACCAATATGATGGTGTATGGTCCCGGAAATTATAAGTTTAAGGATTTTGTCAGAGTTGGGGTTCCCTTGACTATCATTTATTTTGTAGTAACTATTGCTGTGTTAAGTTGGATTTATTTCTAAATGATTTGTCCAACAATCGTAATCGAATTGATTTTTCTCAAAACGCGAAGCACTTCTTTATATTTGATATAAGCTTTTTTATCTGCTCTGTTTTTTAAAAGTTCTTTTAAAGCGCTCAAACATTGAATAGCATCAGGATAGGCATTCAAATGCAGCAACAAAAAACTATCAGCCAAATACATCACATACTCATTTTCACTTGTGTTTAAACTTGTGTTATTTTGAAGTTTTTCCAAAAGTTGCCTACTCTTTTTATTCATCTCAACTAATGTTTTCTGTTCAATTTCGGGTGGTTGAAAAAGCAATTCGGTGGCTAAATTGTAAACACCTGTTTCTTTAAAATGGATGACACTCTTTTCTAACGGAAAATACTCATACTTTCCATTGATATACAAAGGCACATATTCCGAAGTGATAAATGCTTTTTTTGAAATTTCAATTTTCACTTCGTCCATATAAGAATAGAAAAGTCGCACTTGCTCATTGACCAATTCTATATCTACACGACTGTAAAAAACCTTGTCGCCCACCACTTTTTTTTGACCCGCCCAACAAAGCACAAATTGCTCATTGAAAACCAAATATTGGGCTTCGCTCACATCTTTGTGACGATTCAAGAAATCGAAAACGCCTTTTAAGGTTAATTCAATGTTATTTCGAGATTGTTTTTCAATCTCGTGTACCGTTTTTGAATTAAAATCTTCTAAAACCAAAGCGTCCACCCAACGCGAAGTGCTTCCAATTCTTAAAAAAATATTTCCTGAATTGTAATTCCAAATACTCTTTTTCAATTTTGCCACTTTGCCAATGGATTGTACCGAGACCAAGCCAATCACTTTATGACGTTGCAGTTCGGGAAAGGGCACATTTTCATATTGCACTTGCGGAGCATTGTCTATATAAGCATCTATCAAGTTTTGCAAACGTGCATCGTCAAAAAAGTCAACCCCTTTTAAATCATTGGTTCTGTCATCAATTCCTACCACAATAAACGCCTTGTTTTGTGGATTGGCATTTGCCAATGCACAAATGTGTTTCAAAAATTTCGCTTTTGACGGACGCGAATGCAAATCCAACGTTTCCTTATTGTCATAAAAGGAATTTTCGCCGTGATAAGCTAATAAATTTCTGATGAGTAGGCGTTTGTTAATCACTGTATAACAAGGTTTTTAAAGACGTAAAGATAAAAAAAAACCTTGTCAAATGGTTAAATTTGACAAGGTCTGTGTTAATTTTTACTATTTTATTTTCGTTCCAACAAGGCTTTGGGGTTTCGTTCCACTTGTTTTCTGCTGATTTTTGTACGCTCGCGTTCGCTAAAATCCTTTTTAATTTTACTGTTTCCGGACATTCTATATTGGATAAACCCAAGCCCTTCGAAACGATAGGTTGTACCGGATGAAATGTGATAAAGTTCTATTTTGGCATCATTCAACACGGTCAATTCAAACTCTTCGTAACCGGTAGGGCTGTAATACAGAGATAATATCTTCAAATTGTCATATCCAACCACGTCATACACTTCATACGTTCCGGTATAATCCCATTGGATGTTATTTAGGGGTAATCCCGTGGGGTCAACTGATGAATAGAAAGTAGTGTTGTTTTCGGGAGTGAATCCTAAATAATTTTCATCATCAAAGACGTTGGGTGTACCTGCAACACTGGTATAATATTTTTCCCAAGCAAAATACTCTTGCAAAAAGTATTCAATATTGTCGTAAAACACTTGATCAAAATCGAAATAATTTTTTTGATAACCTGTGAGATAATAAGT
>DZAU01000052.1 GCA_022729635.1 Flavobacterium psychrophilum | reverse complement strand
AGCAACTTGGCGAATTAGTTGGTGTAAAAAAAGCACAGATTTCAAAAATTGAAAACAGTTTAACTGACGCAAGATTTGAAACAATCCTGAAAGTTTTTAAAGCATTAAACGCAAAAGTGAGTTTTAATGTGGAATTAATGAATCAAAATTTGGTAATAAATTAAACTAGAAATTTTGCCGAACACACAACGGTGGTACCGTTGCACAACCCTTCCAAAAAAATAATTTCTAGAAAAACCATAAAAAAACAAACCTCGTTTAAGTTAGTTTAAACGAGGTTTGTTTTTGTAATCAATCTACTTCAATTCCTTTTTCTTCCAGTATTTCAAAAAGATAGGTGCTTTGGCTAGGATCATATTTTTCAATGCCGCTTTGATACCATTTTGCAATAATATTAAGCTGAAAAGCGGTATAACCCTCCGTATCTTCAATACTTAATCCGAGTAAACCCGCCAGCAAAAATTCCTCCAAAACTTTGATTGTAACAGTGCGTTGAGGAATTCCTTTAGAAATTTGCCCATTCAATTCCTCATAATCCATCCTTCCGGAGTTAAATCCAGAAATAAAAGCAAGGCTGTTTTTTTTGTTGTCAATTTGAAGAAATGGATTCATTCCATTCGAATATCCTTCAAAATAATCTTGTCTATATGCAGTGCTGTAAATATTTTTAGTGTTCATGCAGTCAAATATTTGAAAATTTCATATCAAACATATCAACAATATTTATCTAAAAACACAAAAATCGTTTAAAGGATAAAATACTCTTTAAATAACAAGCGCCTTGCCGTTTGTCGATAAAAAAGAAGCTGGACACAATTTTATTTTATAAACCAGAATAATATCTCTCCTCGATTCTTTTGATGTCTTTTATGGATTTTTTTGCCCAAGTCAATCGCTTTGCCAGAATTTCTTCTTCGGATAAATGCCAATCAATATCTGATTTGCGCAAACGATTGGTCAGGTTTTGAATAATAATTGCCGCCGAAACAGAAATATTCAAACTTTCGGTAAAACCCACCATCGGAATTTTAAGAAAACCATCCGCTTTTTGTAAAATTTCCTCCGATAATCCGTCTCTTTCAGTTCCAAAAAACAAGGCACTAGGTCTCGAAATGTCAAAATCATCCATCAAACAATCGTTCTCATGTGGCGTTGTGGCAATAATCTGATAGCCTTTATTTTTCAATGTTTCCACACAATGCGAAATACTGTCAAAAGTGTTAATGTCAACCCATTTCTGTGCTCCCATTGCAATTTCCTTATCGATTCTTTTTCCATAACGTTGCTCAATGACGTTCAATTCCTGTATGCCAAAGACCTCGCAACTGCGCATTACCGCACTGGCATTGTGCATTTGAAAAACGTCTTCCACGACCACCGTAAAATGCTTCGTTCTGTTTTGAAGTATTTTCAGAAACTTGGTTTTTCTGTTTTCGGTCAGGATGTTTTCGAGAAAATTAAGGTAGTCAAGATCAATCATTTGTTGGATTATTTTTGGTAAAAATACTAAAAAAGATTACTTTTATTGTTGAAGATAATCTTTGTGCCTTTGCGCCTTCGTGGCAAAATAAAATATGAAAAAGAAACTCGTCGTCTTAACCGGAGCAGGAATCAGTGCCGAAAGCGGTATCAAAACCTTTCGCGATGCCGGCGGACTGTGGGAAGGACACAATGTTAGCGATGTGGCAACACCCGAAGGCTGGTTTAAAAATCCTAAATTGGTACTTGATTTTTACAATCAAAGACGCCGAGAATTACACGAAGTGCAACCCAATTTAGGACACCAAATCTTAGCGGAATTAGAAGAAGATTTTGAAGTGGAAATTATCACCCAAAATGTGGATAATCTTCACGAAAAAGCAGGAAGTTCCTCTGTTTTACATCTTCACGGAGAATTGTTGAAAGTGCGAAGCACAAAAAACAGCAATTTTATTCTGGATTGGCAAACCGATTTGAATTTAGGTGATTTTGATGTCAATGGAAACCAGTTGCGCCCACATATTGTTTGGTTTGGCGAGGAAGTTCCCGCTTTGGAGGAAGCAGTTATCATTGTCGAAAAAGCAGCTATTCTTATCATTATTGGCACATCTTTGCAGGTTTATCCGGCAGCGAGTCTGATGAATTTTGCTGACGCAACGATTCCGGTTTTTTATATTGATCCAAAACCAGCAGAAATTTACAATTTACCAAATGAAATCAAAATAATTGCCACGACAGGTTCAGAAGGAATGAAAATCGTTCAAAAAGAGCTTGAAAAATTACAATAGCAATGGCAATGACAATTTATAAGTAGAATAAGTCTATTTGTCATTCCGACAAAGGAGGAATCTCAATTAGTTGCTCACGCTTGTTGGGATTCCTCCTTTGTCGGAATGACAAAAAAACATCCAACACATACCTCAAAACTTATAACTTATAACTATTTTTGCACCATAAAAAACACAACTAATGCAACTAACAGAATTAAACGCCATATCGCCAATTGACGGCAGATACAGAAGCAAAACCAGTTCACTTTCGAAATTTTTCTCAGAAGAAGCTCTAATCAAATACAGGGTTTTGGTTGAAATTGAATACTTTATTGCGCTTTGCGAAATTCCTTTACCCCAACTAAAAGATGTAAAACCAACGCTATTCGAAAGTTTGCGTGACATTTATAGAAACTTCTCTACCGAAGATGCGCTTTGGATAAAAGAGACCGAAAAAGTGACCAACCACGATGTAAAAGCGGTGGAATACTTTATCAAAGACGCTTTCGAAAAACTAGGATTGTCCCAGTATAAAGAGTTCATTCATTTTGGTTTAACCTCACAAGACATCAACAATACTGCGATTCCGCTTTCGACAAAAGAGGCTTTCGAGAAAGTCTATATGCCGTCGTTAATTACTTTGACTTCAAAATTAAAAGACTTAAGCACAGAATGGCGCGATGTTCCAATGCTTGCCAGAACGCACGGTCAACCGGCTTCGCCAACACGTTTAGGGAAAGAAATTGGCGTTTTTGTAGAACGATTGGAAGAGCAGATGCGTTTGTTGTTCAACATTCCGTTTGCGGCAAAATTTGGTGGTGCAACCGGAAATTACAATGCCCATCACGTGGCTTATCCTCAAATTGACTGGAGGAAATTTGGAAGTGATTTTGTAGAAGAAAACCTTGGGTTACATCACTCCTTCCCGACCACACAAATCGAACATTACGATCATTTTGCCGCGTTTTTTGATGCTTTGAAAAGAATAAACACCATCATTATTGATTTGGACAGAGATATTTGGACGTATGTTTCAATGGAATATTTCAAACAAAAAATCAAGGCAGGAGAAATTGGTTCTTCGGCAATGCCACACAAAGTAAACCCGATAGATTTCGAAAATTCGGAAGGAAATTTAGGAATTGCCAATGCTGTTTTTGAACATCTTTCGGCTAAATTACCATTGTCACGATTGCAACGTGATTTGACAGATAGTACGGTTTTGAGAAATATTGGCGTGCCGATGGGACACACTTTGATTGCTTTTGAAGCCACGTTGAAAGGCTTGAATAAATTACTTTTGAACGAACCAAAATTCGAAGAAGATTTAGAGAAAAACTGGGCAGTTGTAGCCGAAGCCATTCAGACAATTTTGCGCCGTGAAGGCTATCCAAATCCGTATGAAGCCTTGAAAGGATTGACCAGAACCAATGAAGCGATTGACAAAAAAGCCATTCATAATTTTATTGCAACCTTAGAAGTTTCGGCTGAAATTAAAGCCGAATTGATGCAAATTACACCGAGAAATTTCTTAGGGATTTAGTTTTTACCACAAAGTCTCAAAGGCACAAATTTTCATTAATAACAAAGCCGATAAAATCATAGAATTTCTATAATTTTTCGGCTTTTATATTTTAATTTTTACAATTTTCTTCGAGCCTTTGCGGCTTCGTGGCAAATTCTACCTCGAATAATTGGGCGCTTCTTTAGTAATGGTCACATTATGAGGATGACTTTCGGTGATTCCGCTGGAAGTGATGCGAACAAAACGACCTGTTTCTTGCAATGTTGGAACATCTTTTGAACCACAATAGCCCATTCCGGCACGAAGCCCACCAATAAATTGCTGCATACTTTCTTCTAATTCGCCTTTGTATGGCACACGACCCACGATTCCTTCGGGAACAAGTTTCTTGACATCGTCTTCCACATCTTGAAAATAACGGTCTTTCGATCCGCCTTCCATTGCTTCAACAGAGCCCATTCCTCTATACGATTTGAATTTTCTTCCTTCGAAAATAATGGTTTCTCCTGGTGATTCTTTGGTTCCAGCCAAAAGTGAGCCTAACATTACACTATCGGCTCCGGCGGCAATCGCTTTTGGGATATCGCCTGTGTAACGAATTCCACCATCGGCAATCACAGGAACTCCGGTTCCTCTTAATGCTGCGGCAACTTCAAGAACGGCAGAAAACTGAGGAAAACCAACACCTGCAATAACTCGAGTGGTACAAATAGAACCTGGACCAATTCCAACTTTTACACCGTCGGCACCGTTTTCTACAAGAAATTTCGCTGCTTCTGGAGTGGCAATATTTCCTACAATAACATCAATTTTTGGAAAATTAGTTTTTACTTCTTTCAACACATTCACAACACCTTGAGTGTGACCGTGAGCCGTATCGATAATGATGGCATCGACTCCGGCTTGCACCAATGCTTTGGCTCTTTCGAGTGCATCGGCTGTTACGCCAATAGCGGCCGCAACTCTCAAACGACCATAAACGTCCTTATTGGCATTGGGTTTTTGGGTTAATTTGGTAATATCTCTGAAAGTGATTAATCCAACTAATTTATTTTCTGCATTTACGACCGGAAGTTTTTCGATTTTGTAACCTTGTAAAACCACTTCGGCTTGACCGAGAGAAGTTCCTTCGGCAACTGTAACTAAGTTTTCGCTAGTCATTACTTCGATAATGGGTCTGGAATTGTCATTTTCAAAACGTAAATCCCGATTGGTAACAATTCCTTTAAGGATTTTGTTTTCGTCCACAATTGGAATTCCGCCAATCCCGAATTCTTTCATAGCTTTTTTTGCATCGGCAACGATAGAAGTCAAGGGCAATGTTACCGGATCGATAATCATTCCGGATTCGGCACGTTTTACTTTTCGTACTTTGGCAGCTTGCTGTTCGATGGTCATATTCTTATGCAAAACACCAATTCCGCCTTCTTGAGCCATAGCGATTGCCATAGCACTTTCGGTAACGGTATCCATCGCAGCAGATACAATTGGAACATTAAGGGTAATGTTTCTGGAAAATTTAGATTTAATGCTCACTTCACGAGGAAGTATATTTGAAAAATTGGGAACTAATAATACATCATCATACGTTAAACCTTCGCCGATAATCTTGGAGTTGTGTGCTATCATTGCAATTTGAAGTTGTAGTTAAATTGCGTGCAAATATATGAAAAAGTGTTCAGTTATCAGTATCTAGCGTTCAGTTTTTAATCAGGTGTATTTTTATCCGGAAAAATAATGTTAAGTCCTAACTGAAAAGACAAGCTATTGGCTTTGGAAATATCCCGATATTCCAAAAGATTATCGGCAAGAACATAAAAATTGACTTTACCAATGGTGGTTGACAATCCTAAACCAATGTTTTTGGACGAAAAGGAATCAATCGTATAAGTGGCTTTCATCTCTAAAGAATCGAAAATTTGTCGTCTGTAATAGGTTGTTAAAGCCATAAGTGGTGTTCGCGGTGTTGACATCGCAAACAGTTGTGCTCCGATTGAATTGGTGTATTTCATTTCATTTTCTTCGCAATTGCATTCCGAATTTCGGCCATCGCCAAAAGAATATTGAATAGAAGAATTGAATTTTACCGGTCGCCAAGTGGTATATTTTATATGCAAAGTTTCGAGCGGAATGGCATCAATAAAATCCAGAACTATATCCCCATTAGAATTTCCAAGAATGAAATCGGGCGTTAATCCTTCATATTTATAATAGCCTTTATAGCTATAATTTTCGACCTCTTTAGTGTGTTTTATAAAACCTATATCGATGATACTTGCCGTAAATTGAATATTTTTTTTGGGATAATAGGTAAGTCCTGCATCGAAACCCAAGCCTAGATTTCCTCCAAAAAAGGTCTTTTTGAGGATGTCACTTTTCACATTGCCCGTATAATTATCAGTATAATTTACAAAACCCGAAGTATTGACCAATGAATTTGAATAAATGACTTGCTCGTAAATAGAATTTGTGCCCTGAATGGTATAAAAATATCCTGAATTTTTTGTCGATGAAACATTGAAAATACTGGAATAAATCTTTCCGCGAACGCCAAGAATTAATTTCTCGTTCACTTTTTTATGGTATCCAAGATGGAAAACCGAAAGCAATTCGCCTCTTGCATTCAAATCTCCAAAATCGAAAACTTTCCCTAGATAATCTCTGTTTCCGTCCAAAGCCAAAATAGCATAATCTTTTGGCATATAAGCCAAAACATCCAGCTCTTGGTACATTCCAAAAGAGAGATAAGCGTTTTCCTGCCAGTCGCCAAGCTTAAAACCACCACTAAAAATTTCTAATTGTTCGTTTATGGAAACCTTGTCGTTTCTTGAAGTTGAGAACACTACATTTCGCAATTTGGCATTAAAATCTACGCCATTATTGGCAAATAAATCATAAGCCGAAAAACTACTGGAACCCATATTTGCAGAAAAACCAGATAACAAAGGAATACCTGCAAACCAATTATATTTCACATCAGAACCCGGATTACTCAACAAAGATTGAGGCACGGAAGTGAAATTGTATAAAATTTGCTTGTTTTGAGAAAGACAACTGATGGATAGCAAAAAAACAACAAAAAATAGTGATTTTTTTATCATTCTAATACTAAATAAAGGGTGGCACTTGAACGTAATTTTAAACTTCCCTGACTACTTTCACTTAATGCCGGACCAGGCAACATTGTAATGGTAAAAGCAATTTTGGTGGTTTTTTTCAATAAATCCAGTTTGGAGTTTTCAAATATTTCTGTTTTGGTAACCAAGTTTTGAACTCCGGAATAAGCAGGAACATCGATAGGAATGGAGTAAAGAGGAGAACTGTTGTTATCTAATAAGATCAGATTAAGCCTGTAAGCTCTGTTTATGGTGTTATTGATTTCAAAAAAGAAATCGGCTCTGGTCAGGCTATTATTGAAATAGCTGTCACTAAAAACCTCAAAATCCAACAAATCTCCAGATACAGTATGCTCAATTCCATTGGTAACAAACTCATTTGCAGGAACATCAAAAGAGGCTAAGTTTGCAATAATAACAGGCTCTGACTTCAAATCATTGACCTGATTAAAGTCTAAATCGCTAGAGCAGGAAAAAGCGAAAATTATTAAAAATACTATTCCTAAAAATTTATTCATACTATTCAAGACTTGGGGAGTTATATTTATAACGAAAGTAAAGGTAATTTATTATTTCTAATGAAACTCCCCAAACAATTTTGAGGCTTCATTATAAGCACTTTCAAAACTCATTGCACTTATGTTTGTATTTCCTTTTTTGGAAGTAAAATAAGAAACCAATTTCTCTGTTGGCATATTTCCAGTTAAAACATCTCTTGCCATTGGGCATCCGCCAAAACCTTGAATGGCTCCATCAAAACGGCGACATCCAGCATTGTAAGCGGCATCAATTTTCTCGAACCATTTATCTGGCGTTGTGTGCAAATGGGCACCAAATTCAATCTCGGGATATTTTGGAATTAAATGCGAAAACAAATACTGAATCACTTCTGGAGTTGAACTGCCAACGGTGTCAGAAAGCGAAAGAATTTTCACTCCCATTTTTGATAATTTTTCAGTCCATTCGCCCACAATTTCCACGTTCCAAGGATCACCGTAAGGATTCCCGAATCCCATCGAAAGGTAAGCCACGATTTCTTTATTATTTTTATCGCCAATTTCAAGAATTTCCTGCAAAGTTATCAACGATTCGGTGATAGTTTTATGTGTATTCCGCATTTGAAAATTCTCTGAAATCGAAAAAGGAAAACCCAAATACTGTATAGGTTGGTGTTTTGAAGCGGTAATTGCTCCCTGTGTATTGGCAATTATGGCGAGCAATTTACTTTGCGTTTGCGATAAATCTAATTGTGCCAAAACATCGGCAGTATCCTGCATTTGCGGAATGGCTTTGGGAGAGACAAAACTTCCAAAATCAATGGTATCAAACCCAACACGCAGCAACGACTGAATGTAAGCCACTTTTCTTGCTGTGGGAATAAAATTCTTTATTCCTTGCATTGCATCTCGCGGACATTCGATGATTTTTATTTTTTTCATTGAAGTCCAAATATAAGAAAGTTTAGAATTTAAAAGTTTAAAGTTGTTGCAAAATTGCCGTATTAATTTTCTTGATTAAACAAGGTCCTTCATAAATAAAACCAGTATAAAGTTGGATTAAACTCGCTCCAGCTTCTAATTTTTCTAAAGCATCTTCTGCCGAATGAATTCCTCCTACTCCAATAATTGGAAAGGCTTTGTTGCTTTTTTCGGAAAGAAAACGGATGACTTCGGTAGAGCGATTTCTTAAAGGTTTTCCTGACATTCCGCCAGTTTCTATTTTATTTTCAGATTGCAATCCTTCACGTGACAAAGTAGTGTTGGTAGCGATAACTCCTGCAATTTTGGTTTCTTTTACAATATCAATAATATCAAACAATTGCGAATCCGTCAAATCAGGAGCGATTTTCAACAAGATTGGTTTCTGTTTTGGCTTTGCCAAATTTTTATCTTGCAAGGCTTGCAATAATTTCGTCAACGGTTCTTTTTCCTGTAATTCTCTGAGGTTTGGCGTATTTGGCGAACTCACATTAACCACAAAATAATTGACATAATCGTATAACGCATCGAAGCAAATAAGATAATCTTCTACCGCATTTTCATTTGGAGTCAGTTTGTTTTTTCCAATATTTCCGCCAATAAGAACGTCTTTGTTTTTCTTTAGCCTCTCAACCGCTTCAAGAACTCCTCCATTATTAAACCCCATTCTGTTAATGAGTGCATTATCTTCAATGAGTCGAAATATTCGCTTTTTTGGATTTCCTTCTTGGGCTTTTGGTGTTAGAGTTCCAATTTCGATAAACCCAAAACCAAAATTTGATAATTCCTTATAAAGTGAAGCATCTTTGTCAAAACCAGCCGCCAATCCAACAGGGTTTTTGAATTTTAACCCAAAGACTTCGGTTTCCAAGCGTGTATCTTTGACTTCGAAAATTAGTTTGAAAAGGGATGAAATTCCAGGGATTTTTGACACAATTCGAATGCAAGAAAAGCTGAAATGATGCACTTTTTCGGGATCAAACCAAAAAAATATTGGGCGAATAATTTGTTTATACATAATGCGGTGTGTTGTTGTGCAAAAGTAAAATTATCTTCTCGATTTAATGAATATTTGGGTGAATTAATTTCCCTAGCTTTGCAAAAAAATAACTTTTATGTCAAATATATATTTGGGTTACCATTTCACGGTTGAACCAAAAGAATTGGGTTCAGAAATTCTTATTGCCGAATTGGGCGAACTTCCTTTCGAAAGCTTTATCGACAGTGATTTAGGCATTGTAGCTTACATTCAAAAAGACCTTTGGACACCAACCATTCTGGATGATTTATTCATTTTAAAATCTCCAGAATTCACTATTTCATATAAAATCGAAGAAATAGACCAAGTCAATTGGAACGAAGAATGGGAAAAGAATTTTGAACCTATTGATGTGGATGGAAAATGCCATGTTCGTGCTCCTTTTCACCCAAAAACCGATGCCGAGTTTGACATTGTAATTGAACCTAAAATGAGTTTCGGAACTGGGCATCACGAAACCACACACATGATGATTCAGCATTTGTTAGAAATGAATGTTACGGGAATGAAAACTCTGGATATGGGCTGCGGAACTGCAATTTTAGCAATTTTGGCAGAGATGAAAGGTGCTCACCCCATTGACGCCATTGACATTGATAACTGGTGCTATTTGAATTCCATAGAAAATGCCGAGCGCAATAATTGTCAGCATATTTCAGTTTATGAAGGTGATGCCAGTTTGTTGAAAGACAAAAAATATGATTTGATTATTGCCAATATCAACAGAAATATTTTGCTAAATGATATGCAAAGCTATGTGAATTGTTTAAATCCAAATGCTACCTTATTATTAAGCGGATTTTATGAAGAAGACTTTCCGTTTATTGATGTTTCTTGCACCGAAAAAGGACTGACTTATGTTAAAAAGTTCGAAAGAAATAATTGGGTATCCTTAAAATATGTAAATTAGTATTTTGAAATCTAATTTAGTACAAAACAGAATTGAGATGAGCACTAAAGAAAAAGTTAGAGAAAGAGTTAGCCTTAAAGAAGCAACTTCAATAAACAATGAAATTATAGTTTATAATGACGATGTAAACACTTTTGACCATGTGATAGAAACCTTAATCAGAGTTTGCGAACACACGCCGGAACAAGCCGAACAATGTTCTTTGATTGTACACTATAACGGAAAATGCACTGTAAAAACAGGCAATTATGACAAACTAAAACCCCAATGCACCCAATTACTCCAAGCCGGATTGAGCGCTGAGATAGTTTAACCATTTTAATCTTAAACAAAAAAACAGGATTTTCTAAAAAGAAAATCCTGTTTTTTTTATTGAAATAGTTTAGTCTTAATGTGGCAATTTATCTTTTAACAATCCGTATAAAAAAGTACCAAAAAGAGCTCCAAAAAGCACTAATAGTATTGGCAAAAATCCAGCACCAAGCAATATAAATATTGGACCAGGACAAGAGCCTACCAACGCCCAACCCAATCCAAAGAAAATGCCTCCAATCCAAAATCGTGTGGAACCAGGTTCTTTAGGGATAATTTCTATTGGCAAACCTTTGATGTCTTTGATGTTATTTCTTTTAATAATTTGGATTCCAATAACTCCTGTAACAACAGCAACCATAATGACTCCGTACATGTGGAACGATTGAAACAGAAACATTTCATAAATTCGATACCAAGAAACTGCTTCGGATTTTGTTAAAACAATTCCGAAAATAAAACCAACAAGTATGTATTTTAATACTTTCATTTTTTAAAAAATTAAAGGTAAAATGAAATGCACCATTATTAATCCTCCAATAAAAAACCCAATCACAGCCTTTAAAGATGGCAATTGCAAACTGCTCAACCCATAAATAGCGTGTCCAGAAGTACAACCGCTGGCGTAACGAGTTCCAAAACCTATTAAAATACCGCCAATAATCAAAATTAAAATCATCTTTGGAGATTGAAAAATGTCGTTTGCAAATAATGTATCTGGCAATAATTTTCCATTCGGAGCATCGATTCCTAGTTGTGCCAATTGGGCAATTGTTTTTGGATTAATCGCAACATTTGAAGCATCGCTCATAAAATGAACTGCAATAAAACCACCAAACATAGCACCCAAAACCACAAATAAATTCCAACGTTGTGATTTCCAGTCAAAATCAAAAAAACCTACCTTTTTTCCCAATCCAGTCATAGCACATAAGGAACGTAAATTAGATGACATGCCGAAAGTTTTTCCGAAATAAATTAGAGAAAGCATCACTATTCCTATCAAAAAGCCCGAAACATACCAAGTCCAAGTATGAAAAATAAAATCCATAACATTACTTTTATTTGGCGAAAATAATAATTCTAATTTTATAAAGAAGAATAATTAAGGCATAATTGTTGTTTATGGCAGCAATACCTTTTAAATTTGTTGTATAAATTTTATACAATAGCATTCCAAAAAATTTAAAACCCCTATTATGAAAAAAATAGTTCCATTTATCGCCTTGCTAATCCTTGCCACTTCTTGTGTAAGCACACAATCGACGATAAAAAATGTAGATGACAATGCTCCAAGTCCAACATTGGCAAACAACAATACATTTATCATAACCGAGTACAGCAAAGACAAAAAATACGGTTACGATCCAGATTATCCTATCAATATATTTTATAGTGGAACCAAAAATGAAACCATAAACCAACATCGTTTTTTGAATGCTTTGGCTGGGCCAAATGGCGAAAAAATAACCTATACAAAACTAGAAAGTTGCTGTCCATTTCCCACAAAAAGGAGCGAAATGGGAGCCGGTTTACTCGATGTGTTCCAATTAAGATGGGAAGGACAACAAAATCCGGTAACATTATATTTGAATATTTATGAAAAAGGTGTGCTGATGGTTCCTGTGGGACTTACACTGAAAAAAAAATAATTACAAATCACAAATCCTGATTATCTTTGCCTTTTCAAAAATAACACTATGAACATACAGCAAATTCCACAAATAAAACATACTGATAGCGGTAACTTCTTTCTATTGGCTGGACCTTGTGCCATTGAAGGCGAGGAAATGGCGATGCGAATTGCCGAAAAATTAGTTGGAATCACCAATAAATTAGAAATTCCTTTCGTTTTTAAAGGTTCGTTCAAGAAAGCCAATCGTTCCAGAATAGACAGCTTTTCGGGAATTGGAGATGAAAAAGCGCTGCGAATCCTTCGAAAAGTTTCTGAAACTTTTGGAGTTCCCACCGTTACCGATATTCATACCAATGAAGATGCAGCATTGGCTGCCGAATATGTTGATGTATTACAAATTCCCGCTTTCTTGGTTCGTCAAACTGATTTGGTTGTGGCTGCTGCCAATACAGGAAAAGTCGTAAATCTGAAAAAAGGACAATTTATGAGTCCCGAAAGTATGAAACATGCCGTTCAAAAAGTATTGGATTGTAACAACCAAAACGTGATGGTAACTGATCGCGGAACCATGTTTGGCTATCAGGATATGATTGTAGATTTTCGAGGAATTCCCACGATGCAACAGTATGCAAGCACAGTTCTTGATGTTACACATTCTTTACAACAACCCAATCAAACTGCTGGCGTAACAGGCGGAAGACCTGATATGATTGAAACCATCGCCAAAGCAGGAATCGCTGTTGGCGTGGACGGAATTTTCATAGAAACCCATTTCGATCCAGCCAATGCCAAAAGTGATGGCGCTAATATGTTGCATTTAGACTATTTTGAGTCCTTAATGACTAAACTAGTCGCCATTAGAAAAACCATTAATCAATTATAAATTTAACTCCAAAACATTGAAAACAAATTTTTTATACTCCACATTGTTATTTGTAAGCTTTTCTATCAGTTTAATTGCTCAAAATGACACCATTAAAAAAGAAAGATATACCGCTCACAACAAAGGAAAATTTACCGTCTCTTGGGGAGGAAACAGAGAAAAATTTACCGACTCAGATATTCATTTTAAAGGAAATGATTACGATTTCACAGTTCAAAATACCGACGCCCACGATAAACCAAAAGGATGGCACGTTGATTACATAACACCAGGTCGAATGACGATTCCCCAAACCAATTTTAAATTGGGTTATTTTTTTTCCGACAAATATAGCGTGTCTCTTGGAGTAGATCACATGAAATATGTTATGACCCAAAATCAAATAGCTAACGTAACTGGTAATATTAATTTACCTACAGATCAATCTGGATCTTATTACAACGGTGTTTATAATAATACACCTGTAGATATGTCTCAAAATGGTGCTCAGGAAGGTGGTTTTGAGGAAGGAACTTCTCAACAAGGTATTCCTGCTTTTTTAATGTTTGAACATACTGATGGATTAAATTATGTTTACAGCGAGATTGCCAGACAGGATGATATTTCGCATTGGTTTGGTATTAAAAATACCGATAAATTTCAGGTGAATATTAACGAAGGATTTGGAATTGGAGTTCTATATCCTAAAACCAATACTACACTTTTAGGCAAAGAAAGATACGATGAATTCCACGTTTCAGGATACGGAACTTCGATTAAAGCGGGAATCAACCTGACTTTCTTCAAATATTTTAC
Source organism: Flavobacterium psychrophilum (assembly GCA_022729635.1). GTDB lineage: Bacteria > Bacteroidota > Bacteroidia > Flavobacteriales > Flavobacteriaceae > Flavobacterium > Flavobacterium psychrophilum_P. Next base: position 588 of record DZAU01000052.1, on the reverse strand, counting down.
TATTGAAGGTGTTTTAAAAGGTGGTTACATCAATATGCAAGATATTCGTACCACAAAAAGCACTTCAGATAGTGCTTCACAACATTTCTTTTTTGGAGAAACTATTTTAGCTTTTGGAGGAATTTTTAGGATTTAATTCAATTCATAACATTATAAAAAATCTCCCGAGGGAGATTTTTTTATTTATATAAAGTTTGAATTTCCCTAATCACGTCTATCAAAACAGTATTATCAATAGCTTCAAGACTATAATAACGGAGTGACTTTACAGTGTTTCTATTTTCAGATTCGAGAAATTCTTGGTTTCGCTTCAATTGAAAACCTCTGGCAAAACCAGCGTCAACAAAACCTTTTTTATGATTGGGAGCCAGATAACAAAACGGTTTTTTATGATAATAAAAATAAGGAATTCCATACTTGAACAATAGCTCCAATGCTGGAATTTCACGATTAAAGACACTAATCAAATGAAGTAAAATTGATTGATATTTCTCAGGTTGCCGGAAGATATATTCCTCTGTTAATTTCATTTTGTAAAAATAAATAAAAAAATGATGATTTTTCTTTACTTTAGTACAATAAATAAAA
>DZAU01000051.1 GCA_022729635.1 Flavobacterium psychrophilum | reverse complement strand
GATTCGATGACAATCTCACGGTTTCCTCTTTTGATTTTTCCAAAAGAAACAACACCATCAATTTCCGAAACTACTGCTGGGTTCGAAGGGTTACGAGCTTCAAGCAACTCGGTGATTCTTGGTAAACCTCCCGTGATATCTCCTGATTTTGAAGAACGACGTGGAATTTTAACCAATACTTTACCTGCTTTAATTTTCTCTCCATTATCAACCATCAAGTGGGCACCAACTGGCAAGTTGTAGGAACGAATCAATTCGCCATCTTTTCCGTAAACTAATAAAGTCGGGATTAATTTTTTGTTTCTGGATTCAGAAATAACTTTTTCCTGGAATCCGGTTTGTTCATCAATCTCAACCATAAATGATTGTCCTTGCTCTAAATCTTCGTAGGCAATTTTACCTGTAAATTCTGAAACAATAACTCCATTATATGGATCCCATTTACAAATTGTTGTTCCTTTAGTTACCGAAGCACCGTCTTTAACAAAGATGCTTGAACCGTAAGGAATATTATTTGTGCTTAATAAAATTCCTGTTTTTTCGTCAACTAATTTCAATTCTGTCGAACGAGAAACTACAATATCTACTGCATTTCCTTCGTTGTCTTCGCCTTTAACAGTTTTTAAATCTTCGATTTCCAATTTACCGTTAAATCTTGTGACAATGCTGGATTCTTCAGAAATTCCTCCCGCAACTCCACCAACGTGGAAGGTACGCAAGGTAAGCTGAGTTCCAGGTTCTCCAATGGATTGAGCGGCAATTACACCCACTGCTTCTCCTTTTTGGGTCATTTTTCCTGTGGCAAGGTTTCTACCATAACATTTGGCACAAATACCTTTTGTAGCTTCACAAGTTAAAGGGGAACGAACTTCTAATTTTTCAATTGGAGAAGCTTCGATTAATTTTACGAATGATTCTGTAATTTGTTCTCCTGCTTCGATGATAAGTTCATTCGTCAAAGGATTGATAACATCTAGCAATGCCACACGTCCTAAGATTCTTTCGCCTAAAGTTTCTACGATTTCTTCGTTCTTTTTCAATGCCGAAACTTCAACACCTCTCAAAGTACCGCAATCTACCGTGTTCACAATTACATCTTGTGAAACATCGTGTAATCTTCTGGTCAAGTAACCCGCATCGGCCGTTTTCAAAGCCGTATCGGCAAGACCTTTACGCGCACCGTGAGTAGAAATGAAATATTCCAAAATCGATAATCCTTCTTTAAAGTTAGAAAGAATTGGGTTTTCGATAATTTCACCGCCACCAGCTGTAGATTTTTTTGGCTTAGCCATCAAACCACGCATACCGGTAAGCTGACGAATTTGTTCTTTAGAACCACGCGCTCCAGAATCAAGCATCATATACACCGAGTTGAAACCTTGTTGGTCTTCTCTAATGTTTTTCATTGCCAATTCTGTTAATTGTGCATTTGTTGAAGTCCAAACGTCAATAACTTGGTTGTAACGCTCGTTATTGGTAATAAGACCCATATTATAATTGGCAGAAATACCTTCGACTTGTTCTCTGGCATCCGCAATTAATACTTCTTTTTTCTCTGGAATTTTAATATCTCCCAATGAGAATGATAAACCGCCTTTGAAAGCAAATTTATATCCCATATCTTTCATACTATCTAAGAATGCAGCGGTTGTAGGTACATTTGTCACACTCAAAATATGTCCGATAATGTCTCTAAGATTTTTCTTAGTCAATACATCATTGATATATCCTGCAGCTTCTGGAACTACTTCGTTAAACAATACACGACCGGCAGTAGTTTGAATTATTTGATAAACCAAATCACCAGCTTCATTAAAATCTTTGGCACGAATTTTTACTCGAGCATTCAATTCTAAACGACCTTCGTTCAAGGCAATGTTTGTTTCCTCAGCAGAATAGAAAGTCAAGCCTTCACCCAAAATTTTATGTTCTGGAGTTGATAAACGCTCTTTGGTCATATAATATAGACCCAAAACCATGTCTTGAGAAGGAACAGTGATTGGCGCACCATTTGCAGGATTCAAGATATTGTGAGAAGCCAACATTAATAATTGCGCTTCCAAAATAGCTTCTGGTCCTAAAGGCAAGTGAACTGCCATCTGGTCACCATCAAAATCCGCATTGAAGGCTGTACAAACTAAAGGGTGCAATTGAATCGCTTTTCCTTCAATCAATTTTGGTTGGAATGCCTGAATACCTAATCTGTGCAAAGTAGGCGCACGGTTTAGCAATACCGGATGTCCTTTAATTACATTTTCAAGAATATCCCAAACTACAGGCTCTTTTTTATCGATTATTTTTTTGGCAGATTTAACTGTTTTTACAATTCCTCTTTCAATCAATTTACGGATAACAAAAGGTTTGTACAATTCGGCAGCCATATCTTTTGGAATACCACATTCGAACAATTTCAATTCAGGCCCAACAACAATTACCGAACGAGCCGAATAATCCACACGTTTTCCTAGTAAGTTTTGACGGAAACGACCTTGTTTTCCTTTAAGGGAATCCGAAAGTGATTTCAATGGACGGTTAGATTCTGTTTTTACAGCAGAAGCTTTTCTTGTATTATCGAAAAGTGAATCTACTGATTCCTGCAACATACGTTTTTCGTTTCTCAAGATTACTTCTGGAGCTTTGATTTCCATCAATCTTTTCAAACGGTTGTTACGGATAATAACACGACGATATAAATCATTCAAATCTGAAGTAGCAAAACGACCTCCATCAAGCGGGACAAGCGGACGCAATTCTGGTGGAATAACAGGAATTACTTTCATAATCATCCATTCTGGACGATTTTCGCGATTCAGGTTAGACTCACGGAAAGATTCTACAACTTGCAATCTTTTTAGAGCTTCAGTTTTACGTTGTTTAGACGTTTCGTTGTTAGCAGAATGTCGCAAGTCATAAGACAAAGCATCTAAATCGATACGAGCCAATAAATCCATAATACATTCTGCTCCCATTTTGGCAACAAATTTATTTGGATCAAAATCGTCTAAATATTGATTGTCAGCAGGAAGTGTATCCAAAATATTCAAATACTCTTCTTCTGTCAAAAAGTCTAATCTTTGTACCGGTTCTCCTTCTGGAGTTTTAGCAATACCGGCTTGGATTACAACGTATCTTTCGTAGTAGATAATCATATCTAATTTCTTAGACGGAAGACCTAATATGTAACCAATTTTATTTGGAAGAGAACGGAAATACCAGATATGGGCAATTGGCACAACAAGGTTGATGTGTCCTACTCTGTCTCTACGTACTTTTTTCTCCGTAACTTCAACACCACAACGGTCACAAATGATTCCTTTGTAACGAATTCTTTTATATTTACCACAAGCACATTCGAAATCTTTTACTGGTCCGAAGATTCGTTCGCAAAAAAGACCATCGCGTTCTGGTTTGTGTGTTCTATAATTGATAGTTTCCGGTTTCAAAACTTCACCTCTTGATTCTTTCAAGATAGATTCAGGAGAAGCCAGTCCTATCGAAATTTTGTTGAATCTTTTTACAGGATTCTTATCTTTATTATTTCTATTGTTCATCATAGTCAATAAATTTTGTTTGTTTTGTTTCAAGTTTAAAGTTTCAGGTTTCCAAAACTTGAAACCTGAAACCTGAAACAATAAAACTATTCTTCTAAACGAATATCTAATCCAAGACCTTTCAATTCATGCATCAATACATTGAATGATTCTGGCAATCCTGGTTCTGGCATAGATTCACCTTTAACGATTGCTTCGTAAGATTTAGCTCTACCTATTACATCATCCGATTTTACGGTCAAAATTTCTCTAAGCGTGCTCGATGCTCCATAAGCTTCAAGTGCCCAAACCTCCATCTCTCCAAAACGTTGACCTCCAAATTGAGCTTTACCACCCAATGGTTGTTGCGTAATTAACGAGTATGGTCCTATTGAACGTGCGTGCATTTTATCGTCAACCATGTGACCCAGTTTCAACATATAGATTACTCCAACTGTTGCTGCTTGGTGGAAACGTTCTCCGGTTCCTCCATCATAAAGATACGTATGTCCAAAACGTGGAATTCCAGCTTCGTCAGTCAATTCATTGATTTGATCCAGTGTTGCCCCATCAAAAATTGGAGTAGCAAATTTTCTACCCAAGTTCATTCCAGCCCAACCTAAAACTGTTTCATAAATTTGACCAATGTTCATACGTGATGGTACACCAAGTGGATTCAAAACGATGTCAACTGGTGTTCCGTCTTCAAGGAAAGGCATATCTTCGTGACGAACAATACGCGCAACAATACCTTTGTTACCGTGACGTCCCGCCATTTTATCCCCAACTTTCAGTTTACGTTTTTTAGCAACATACACTTTGGCTAATTTCAAAATTCCTGATGGCAATTCGTCTCCAACAGTAATGGTGAATTTTTCTCTACGCAATGAACCTTGCAAATCGTTTAACTTAATTTTATAGTTATGAATTAAATCATTAACCATAGTATTTGTTGTATCATCAGCCACCCATTGTCCTTTTGTAAGGTGAGCGAAATCTTCTACTGATTGCAACATTTTTTTGGAATATTTTTTACCTTTTGGCAAAACTTCTTCTCCTAAATCATTCATCACTCCTTGCGAAGTTTTTCCATCTACAATCAAAAACAATTTTTCGATTAATTTGTCTTTTAATTCAACAAATTTAGTTTCGAATTCCATTTCCAAAGCGCCTAAAGCGTCTTTGTCTTGGGTACGTTTGCGTTTATCTTTTACCGCTCTTGCGAACAATTTTTTATCAAGAACAACACCGTGCAACGATGGAGAGGCTTTTAATGAAGCGTCTTTTACATCACCCGCTTTATCACCAAAAATAGCACGAAGCAATTTTTCTTCAGGAGTTGGATCTGATTCTCCTTTTGGAGTGATTTTACCAATAAGAATATCGCCAGGTTTTACTTCGGCACCAATTCTAATCATTCCGTTTTCATCTAAATCTTTGGTAGCTTCTTCAGAAACGTTTGGAATATCATTGGTTAATTCTTCGTTACCTAATTTAGTATCTCTCACTTCCAATGAATAATCATCAACGTGAATAGAAGTAAAAATATCGTCACGAACCACTTTTTCAGAAATCACAATCGCATCCTCGAAGTTGTACCCTTTCCAAGGCATGAACGCTACTTTTAGGTTACGACCTAAAGCTAATTCACCATTTTGGGTAGCATATCCTTCCGATAATACTTGTCCAAGAACCACTCTGTCTCCTTTTCTTACGATAGGTTTTAAGTTGATACTTGTACTTTGATTGGTTTTTCTGAATTTAATTAAATTGTATGTTTTTTCATCTTCTTCAAAACTCACCATTCTTTCTTCTTCAGAACGGTCGTATTTAATTCTGATGATATTTGCATCAACATATTCTACAACTCCGGGACCTTCGGCATTGATTAATACTCTAGAATCTGAAGCTACCTGACGTTCTAAACCGGTACCAACAATTGGTGCTTCAGGACGCAATAATGGTACGGCTTGACGCATCATGTTTGATCCCATCAAGGCTCTATTCGCATCATCGTGTTCCAAGAAAGGAATTAATGAAGCCGAAATCGAGGCAATTTGGTTTGGGGCAACGTCAGCAAAATCAACTTTTGACGGACTAATTACCGGGAAATCGCCTTCTTGACGTGCAATTACGTTATCGGTAGTAATTTTTCCAGAAGCATCCATTTGAATGTTTGCTTGAGAAATCATCTTTCCTTCTTCTTCTTCGGCACTTAAATAAACCGGTTCCGAAACTAAATCCACAACTCCTTTTGAAACTTTACGGTAAGGTGTTTCGATGAAACCCATTCCGTTTACTTTGGCATACACTCCAAGAGAAGAAATCAAACCAATGTTTGGTCCTTCGGGAGTTTCAATTGGACATAAACGACCATAATGTGTATAGTGAACGTCACGAACCTCAAACCCTGCTCTTTCACGGGAAAGTCCACCTGGTCCAAGTGCAGATAATCTTCTTTTGTGCGTAATCTCGGCCAATGGATTCGTTTGATCCATAAACTGAGATAGCTGGTTTGTTCCAAAGAAAGAGTTGATAACAGACGACAATGTTTTAGCATTAATCAAATCTATTGGTGTAAACACCTCGTTATCTCTAACGTTCATTCGCTCACGAATGGTTCTTGCCATACGAGCCAAACCTACACCAAATTGTTGTGACAATTGTTCTCCAACTGTTCTAACACGACGGTTTGACAAGTGATCGATATCATCAATATCAGCTTTCGCATTGATTAATTCGATCAAATATTTTACTATGGTAATGATGTCTTCTTTGGTAAGCACTTGCTTTTCCATTGGAGTATCAAGACCCAGTTTTTTGTTAATTCTATAACGACCTACTTCACCAAGATTGTAACGTTGGTCAGAGAAAAACAATTTATCAATGATGCCACGAGCAGTTTCTTCATCTGGCGGTTCTGCGTTACGCAATTGTCTGTAAATGTGCTCAACGGCTTCTTTTTCGGAATTGGTTGGGTCTTTTTGCAGCGTGTTGTGAATGATAGAATAATCAACGGCATTGCTATCTTCTTTGTGCAACAAAATAGATTTAACGTTAGAATCGATGATTTCTTCCACATTATCTTTGTCGATAATGGTATCTCTGTCAAGGATAATTTCGTTACGTTCGATAGAAACCACTTCGCCAGTATCTTCATCCACGAAATCTTCATGCCAAGTGTTCAAAACACGAGCCGCTAGTTTTCTACCAATATATTTTTTAAGTCCTGTTTTAGAGACTTTAATTTCTTCGGCAAGGTCGAAAATCTCTAAGATATCCTTATCTCGTTCGAAACCAATGGCACGGAATAAAGTGGTTACAGGTAATTTTTTCTTTCTGTCGATATAAGCATACATTACGCTGTTGATATCGGTTGAAAATTCTATCCAAGAACCTTTGAAAGGAATTACTCTGGCAGAATATAATTTTGTTCCATTAGCATGGAATGATTGTCCAAAGAAAACCCCAGGTGAACGGTGCAATTGAGAAACAACAACACGCTCAGCGCCATTGATTACAAAAGTACCACTAGGAGTCATATAAGGAATTGTTCCAAGATATACATCCTGAACAATTGTTTCAAAATCTTCGTGCTCTGGATCTGTACAATATAGTTTTAACCTGGCTTTTAAAGGCACACTATACGTAAGCCCTCTTTCAATACATTCTTGAATTGTGTAACGTGGTGGATCTACAAAGTAATCGAGGAACTCCAATACAAAGTTATTTCTGGTATCTGTAATTGGAAAGTTTTCCATGAAGGTGTTGTATAACCCTTCGTCGCCTCTTTCGTCAGATTTGGTTTCCAGTTGGAAAAAATCTTTAAACGATTTAACCTGAACATCTAGGAAATCCGGATAGTCAGGAATATTTTTTGTAGAGGCAAAATTCAATCTTTCAGTCTGATTTGTTATCATCTATGGATAAAATTTTGATTTAAAAAAAGTAATTTTTTTGTGTAAAACACTGTTTAGCATATACTTTTCCTTATATAATCATTACATCTTTAAAAATAAACCAGGAAAATATAGTTCATTCTTTTCTTCGTACTGATTAAAAAACATTTTTGTATTTTAAACTAATTTATAATAAAACTTACTATAATTTTATTATACGAAAAATGGTTTAGGTCTTTGAAAGTGTATTTCAAGACCTAAACCTATTCTCTAAAGCGGGTTGAATTATTTTAATTCAACTACAGCTCCAGCTTCTTCTAAAGATTTTTTAAGACCTTCAGCCTCGTCTTTAGAAACACCTTCTTTAACGTTTGCAGGAGCACTGTCAACTACATCTTTTGCTTCTTTAAGACCCAAACCTGTTAATTCTTTAACCATTTTCACAACAGCTAATTTAGAAGGACCAGCTTCTTTTAATACTACTGTGAATTCAGTTTGAACTTCTTCAGCAGCAGCTTCGCCACCACCTGAAACTACAACTGCAGCAGCAGCTGGTTCAATTCCGTACTCGTCTTTTAATATTGTTGCTAATTCGTTAACTTCTTTTACAGTTAGGTTAACTAATTGTTCTGCGAATTGTTTCAAATCTGCCATTTTTTCTATCGTTTTAAAATGATTTGTAAAATATAATTTATTTATTGTGCGCTTGTTTGTAAATTACGATTTATCAATTACGAATTACGAAAAAAAATAGACTCGTAATTTGAAATTCGTAATTCGTAATTGTTATGCTACTTCTTCTGTTTTGAATTGGTTTTGAAGAGCAGAAATAACTCTTTGGGCTGGTGATTGAAGTAATCCAATAATTTCGCCGATAAGTTCTTCTTTTGATTTAATAGTTGCCAAGGCATTTAATTGATCATCTCCAATATAAATTTCTGCATTGATGTAAGCTCCTTTTAAAAGTGGCTTATCCGATTTTTTGCGGAAATCTTTGATTATCTTTCCAGGTGCGTTAGCCACATCAGCAATAAAAATAGCGCTATTACCACTCAATACTGATGGTAAATCTCCATAATCATTAGCCGAAGCTTCCATTGCTTTTGCAAGCAAGGTGTTTTTAACTACTTCTAATTTTACACCTGCTTTAAAACAAGCTCTTCTCAAGTTTGAAGTTGTTTCTGCATTTAATCCAGAAATATCAGATACATATACAATGTTTGTACCGGCTAACTGTGCAGTTAAATCTTCAATCGCAATTGATTTTTCTTCTCTAGTCATACTAAAAATTTTTAACTACCAATTATACTGCTTTAGGGTCCAATGCAATTGCAGGACTCATGGTGCTAGTAAGGTGAATTCCTTTAATATAGGTCCCTTTAGCGGCAGTTGGTTTAAGTTTGATTAATGTTTGAATAATTTCGTGTGCATTGTCAACAATTTGTTCAGCTCCGAAAGAAACTTTACCAATTCCTGCATGTACAATACCTGTTTTATCTACTTTAAAGTCGATTTTACCCGCTTTAACTTCTTGAACTGCTTTTGCAACATCCATAGTTACTGTACCAGTTTTTGGGTTTGGCATTAAACCTCTAGGGCCTAAAATACGACCTAATGGACCTAATTTTCCCATAACACTTGGCATAGTGATAATTACATCAACATCTGTCCAACCGTCTTTAATTTTTTGTAAATAATCGTCAAGACCTACATAGTCAGCTCCGGCTTCTTTAGCTTCCGCTTCTTTGTCTGGAGTAACTAATGCTAATACTTTTACGTCTTTACCTGTTCCGTGAGGCAATGTTACTACACCTCTAACCATTTGATTCGCTTTTCTTGGATCTACACCCAAACGTACTGCGATATCAACCGACTCATCAAATTTTGCAGAAGCAACTACTTTTATCAATGCCGCAGCATCTTTTAAAGAGTATAGTTTGTTCTTTTCAATTTTTGAAGTAGCCTCTTTTTGCTTTTTTGTCAATTTTGCCATGTCTTACGCTTGTTTTAGAGGAGAATCTCCAGTTACAGTTATACCCATAGATCTAGCCGTTCCTGCGATCATGCTCATAGCAGACTCGATTGTGAATGCGTTTAAATCAACCATCTTATCTTCCGCAATTGTTTTGATAACATCCCAAGTAACGCTAGCTACTTTCTTACGATTTGGTTCTCCTGAACCAGATTTAAGCTTTGCTGCATCCATTAATTGAACAGCAGCAGGTGGTGTTTTTACAACAAAATCGAAAGATTTGTCTTTATACACTGTAATTTGCACTGGGCAAACTTTACCTGGTTTATCTTGGGTTCTAGCATTAAATTGCTTACAGAATTCCATGATATTAACACCAGCAGCACCTAAAGCAGGTCCAACCGGTGGCGACGGGTTCGCAGCACCTCCCTTAACTTGTAGTTTAACTACTTTACTAACTTCTTTAGCCATTTTTTAAAATTTTGTATTAATTATTGGAAGCAATTAATACGGTTTATATATGTAACAAAAATTATACTTTTTCTACTTGCATAAAGCTTAATTCTAATGGTGTTTTTCTTCCGAAAATCTTAACCATTACTTCAAGTTTACGCTTTTCTTCATTTATTTTTTCAACGGTTCCATTGAATCCGTTAAAAGGACCATCAGTAACTTTTATTGTTTCTCCTATTGTAAACGGAATTGCTCCATTATCTGAAGAAATTGCAAGTTCATCTACTTTTCCTAACATTCTATTTACCTCAGAAATTCTTAAGGGTACAGGGTCTCCTCCTTTTACTTCTCCTAAAAATCCGATTACACTTGTAATTGATTTAATAATGTGTGGAATTTCTCCAGTTAAATTAGCTTCTATCATTACATAGCCTGGAAAGTAAACTTTTTCTTTGCTTATTTTTTTTCCTTCTTTAACAGTTACTACTTTTTCTGTAGGAACTAGTACTTGCGATACATAATCTGACATACCTAATCTAGTAATTTCAGCATCAATATATGCTTTTACTTTATTTTCTTGTCCACTTACGGCTCTTACTACGTACCACTTTTTTATATTAATATCTGCCATGTGGAAACTTTATGATTTTATCCAATTAAAAAATATAGCAATTACTTTTTCAAAAGATTTATCTACTCCCCATATACTTAAAGAAAAAACAACAGAAAAGATAGCAACAATTATTGCATATTTTTGAGTTTCTTCCCAAGTTGGCCAAGATACATTTGCTTTTAATTCTTCAAAAGACTCTGCTATGTAATTAACAACTTTATTCATACTGTTATTTTTTTGCACGGGCGGAGGGATTCGAACCCCCATCAACGGTTTTGGAGACCGCTATTCTACCCTTGAACTACGCCCGTTCGTTAAAAACCAGTAACGCCCAATAGGCGTTACTGGTTTTATAAAAATTATAAATTATATTATAGGATTTCAGTTACCTGACCTGCACCTACAGTTCTACCACCTTCACGGATAGCGAAACGTAAACCTACATTCATTGCAATTGGGCTTAATAAAGTAACTTCAATAGTTAAGTTATCCCCAGGCATTACCATCTCTACGCCTGCTGGCAATGTAATAACTCCTGTTACGTCAGTTGTACGAACATAGAACTGTGGACGGTAGTTATTGTGGAATGGTGTGTGACGACCACCTTCTTCTTTTTTCAAGATATATACTTCTGCTTTGAAGTGAGCGTGTGGTTTTACTGAACCTGGCTTAATGATAACCATACCTCTTTTGATGTCTGATTTATCGATACCTCTTAACAATAAACCTACGTTGTCTCCAGCTTCTCCTCTGTCAAGGATTTTACGGAACATCTCAACTCCTGTAATTGTAGAAGTCAATTTTTCTGCTCCCATACCGATGATTTCAACAGGATCACCTGTGTTGGCAATACCAGTTTCAATACGACCTGTAGCAACAGTTCCACGACCTGTAATTGTAAACACGTCTTCAACCGGCATAAGGAATGGTTTTGCTACATCACGAACTGGTTCTTCGATCCAGCTGTCAACAGCAGCCATCAATTCGATAATTTTTGGAACCCAAACAGGATCATTATTCAATCCTCCTAAGGCGGAACCTTGAATAACTGGACAATTGTCTCCATCATATTCATAGAAAGACAATAAATCTCTAATTTCCATTTCAACAAGTTCTAACAACTCTTCATCATCAACCATATCCACTTTGTTCATGAAAACTACCATTCTAGGAATACCAACTTGGCGACCTAAAAGGATGTGCTCACGAGTTTGTGGCATTGGTCCGTCAGTAGCAGCTACCACAAGAATAGCACCATCCATTTGAGCAGCACCTGTAACCATGTTTTTTACGTAATCCGCGTGACCAGGACAGTCAACGTGTGCGTAGTGACGGTTAGCAGTTTCGTATTCAACGTGAGATGTATTAATTGTAATACCTCTTTCTTTTTCTTCAGGAGCGTTATCAATTTGATCAAACGATTTTGCTTGACAGTAACCAGCATCAGATAACACTTTAGTTATTGCTGCAGTTAAAGTTGTTTTTCCGTGATCCACGTGTCCGATGGTCCCAATATTTAAATGGGGTTTGTTACGGTTAAAGGTTTCTTTTGCCATTTTACTTAATTTTTAATCTTAGTTATTTATTAGTGTTCAATTTTATACTTTGTTGAGCCAACTACGGGAATTGAACCCGTGACCTCTTCCTTACCAAGGAAGCACTCTACCCCTGAGCTAAGTCGGCAGTTTCCTTGATTTTAGAATTTTTCATTTTCTATTTCAAAATCCTAACTTTAGGATTAGCTCCCAAAAGGTCGCTGATCCTGCACCGATAGAATCGGTGCTCAAACTTTTAATTCAAATTTACTCGAAAGCGAGCTTTCGGATAAATTTTCTTTAAAAGTTTGTGGGGAGAGCAGGATTCGAACCTGCGAAGTTCACACAGCAGATTTACAGTCTGCCCTCGTTGGCCGCTTGAGTATCTCCCCAACTTTTTTATGATTGCAGATTTTTGATTGAGGATTAGTGATTTTTGATTTTCAAGTAATCTGAAATCTAAAATCGTTAATCTAAAATCTTATATCTATTGAGCCGGCGGAGGGACTCCCCTCGACTTCGCTCGGGATAAACTTCTCGTCCTTTCGGATTTTAAAGAATCTTTCTGCAAAGCACCAACCTTCTACTTTTTAGAGCCGGCGGAGGGACTCGAACCCACGACCTGCTGATTACAAATCAGCTGCTCTAGCCAACTGAGCTACGCTGGCAATATCAATAAAAAAAGTCCGCTATTTCTAACGGACTGCAAATGTATATCTTTTTGTTTTTTAATCAAAACAATTTTATAAAAATTTTATACTAAATATGTGTTTTGATTTTCTCTTTCCTTTTTACCAACAATCGTTCTATAGATTCCGCCGAAAGCTCTACTGCTTCCTCAAAAGTTTTGCATTGTTTTTTTACTAAAAAATCGTCTCCCGGAACTATAATTTTCATTTCTACGATTTTATTTTCCTTGTCACTTGTCTTTTCAACTTTCAAATAAACGTCAGATGATACTACTTTATCATAATACTTTTCTAATTTTGACATTCTTTCTTGAACAAAATCAACCAACTTTTTGTCAACATTAAAGTTAACTGCGTGAACATTTACCTTCATAATCATTTTTTTAGGGGGTTAAAATTTTCAGAATTATTTTTGATTTCTTGGATGTGCATCTTCATAAACTTTTTTGAGTTCTGATAAACTGCTGTGGGTATATACTTGTGTCGATGCCAAACTTGAATGTCCTAATAATTCTTTTACTGAATTTAAATCGGCTCCGTTGTTTAGAAGATGGGTCGCAAATGTATGTCTTAATATATGCGGACTCTTTTTTACTTTCTCGGAGACAGTACTAAAGTACGAATTTATTAATCGATACACAAATGAATCATTCAACTTTAAGCCTTTTTTTGTGAGAAAAAAATGGTCTTTATCTGTAACTTGCTCTAAATGTGCTCTTTCGTTTAAATACAAATTTAATTCTTGCGAAACGATTGGCAACACAGGAATTATCCTTTCTTTGTTTCTTTTGCCCAGAACTTTTATGGTGTTATTAGATGAATTTACATTATTAATTTTAAGGTGAATTAGTTCTGTTCTTCGTATTCCGGTGGTGTAAAACAAATCGATTATGAGTTTGTTTCTTATTTCTTCGAAACCTACCGGATTTGGAATTTGGCTTAAGACTTCGGCAACTTCATTTTCTGAAAATGGTATTTGAAGTGTTTTTGGAGTTTTTAGTGCTTTGTGTTTAAGTAGCGGACTAACTTCTATTTGTTTGGTTTTTAACAGGAATTTATAAAAAGCTTTTAAGGAGGAAATCTTTCTGTTTATAGATACATTTGAAATATTATCATCGACAAGTGAAACAATCCAGCTTCTAATTTGGCTATAATTTGCTTGATCTATATGTTCCTCATTAAACTGGTTTTTATTGAATGATTCGAAGAATTCTATATCATTCAAATACGCATTTACGGTGTGTGGAGAATATTTTTTCTCCAATTGCAGATAATCCCTAAATGCATCCTTATTATTAGCCATAAAAAAACCGTTAGTATCAAAGGTATTAAACTTTAATGACTAACGGCGTTTTATTTTGATAGAAAATAATTAACTATTTTCGATACTGTCTCTCAATCCTTGGATATAAGCTGCTTTTTGAATTTTTGCTCTATTGGTAACTGATGGTTTTATAAAAGCAGTACGTGCTCTTAGTTGACGAACAGTTCCTGTTTTGTCAAATTTTCTTTTATAGCGTTTTAGCGCTCTATCGATATTTTCTCCGTCTTTAATTGGTATAATTAACATAATATAGACACCTCCTCTCGTTAAGGCTGCAAAAGTAAAAAATAATTATGAATTATGAGTTATGAATTGCGAATTATTTTTAAAGAAGAAATAGAATAAAGAAAAAAGAGGATCGATTGAATCGAAAAAGCCAAGTTACAATTTAACTCTGTTCCGTTCGGCTTTGCCGCGGGTCTTGTTTCATGGCTCTTTTCTCTATATTCTATGTTCTTTAGTCTTTCAAAATATTCCTCGAAATCACCAGTTTCTGAATCTCAGTTGTTCCTTCTCCTATAG
>DZAU01000120.1 GCA_022729635.1 Flavobacterium psychrophilum | reverse complement strand
AAAATCGGACATCGTGGCGCTTCGGGTTATGAACCCGAAAACACTTTAATTTCTTTCGAAAAAGCCATTGATTTGAATGTTGATGGCATTGAACTCGATGTTCATTTGAGTTTTGATGGTGAACTAGTAGTGATTCACGATGAAACTATTGACCGAACCACTAACGGGAAAGGTTTTGTAAATCTGTTTACTGCATCAGAATTAAAAAAATATGGAATTCCAAAACTGATTGAAGTTTTAGATTTGGTAAACCGCAACTGCTTTGTCAACATTGAACTCAAAGGAATTGGAACAGCGAAACCTGTTGTTGATTTAATATTACATTACATTTCAGACAAAAACTGGAGTTACAATGATTTCTTGGTTTCAAGTTTCAACTGGAAAATGCTGGAAGAAGTTCAGTTGTTGAACCCTAAAATCCGAATTGGAGTTTTAACCGAAGAATCTGTTAAAGAAGCTTTGGTTTTTGCCAAAAAAATAAATGCCTTTTCCATTCATCCTGATTATGTATTATTGTCGAAAGAAAATGTAGCTTTGATGCAGGAAAGTGGTTTTGAGGTTTATCCTTGGACAGTGAATGCAAAAGAAGACATTCAAAAAATAAAATCCTTCAACGTAAACGGAATAATTTCCGATTTCCCGGATAAGATTTGATTTTTTTAACCATTAAGAAAATTAAGGTAATTAAGAATATACCAATTTACGAATTATGACAAAAAAAGAAATTACTCAATTATCTTATGATATTATCGGATATGCAATTAAAGTTCATAAAAAATTAGGTCCGGGATTGTTAGAAAAAATCTATGAAGAATGTTTAAAATATGAACTAGTGAAAAACGGATATGATGTAAAACAACAAATTAACATTGAAGTTGATTACTATGATTTAGAATTAGAAAATCCTTTAAGGCTGGATTTATTAGTAAATGATGCTGTTATTGTTGAGTTGAAAACAGTTGAAAAATTTCATCCCATAGACGAAGCTAAATTATTAACTTATATGAAATTATTAAGTATTCCTCAAGGATTACTAATTAATTTCAATACCACTAATATTACAAAATCCACAAAACCGTTAGTAAATGAATATTTTGAAAGATTAGCTGACGACTAAACTTAATGAATCTTAATTTTCTTAATGGTTAAAAACTAATAAATGAATTCAAAATACGATATTATAATTATTGGCGGTGGAGCAGCGGGATTTTTCTCCGCCATCAATATTGTGGAGAAAAATCCAAAATTAAAAGTAGCCATTCTAGAACGTGGAAATGAGGTTCTAATGAAAGTCAAAGTTTCTGGCGGCGGAAGATGCAACGTGACCCACGCCTGTTTTGAACCCAACGAATTGGTAAAATTTTATCCGCGTGGGGAAAAAGAGTTGCGTGGTCCTTTTCATCAATTTTGCTCCGGAGACACTGTAGAATGGTTCAACAATCACGGTGTAGAACTCAAAATTGAAGAAGATGGTCGAATGTTTCCGGTTTCGAATTCGTCACAAACCATCATTGATTGTTTTCTCGAAGCGACTCAAAAATTGGGAATTAGAGTCTTGACCGGACAAAGCGTGCAATCGATTTTCAAAAAGGATAATTTTTGGAAAATTGGAACTCAAAACGAAAATTACATTGCCGAAAAACTAATTCTCGCCACAGGAAGCAATCCTAAAATCTGGGAAATGTTACAAACTTTTGGTCACGCCATCGTGAATCCCGTCCCTTCCCTGTTTACTTTCAACATTAAAGACGCAAGAATAAAGGAATTGCCGGGAGTTTCGGCAATGGTTTCGGTAAAAGTAAAAAACACGAAATTAACGGCAACCGGTCCTTTGTTAATTACACATTGGGGAATGAGCGGTCCGGCAATTTTGAAATTATCGGCTTGGGGAGCACGAATTTTGTTCGAAAAGAATTACCAATTTACCATTTTCGTCAATTGGCTGAATGATGTTGACACCGATGAAACCGAAAAAATACTCAAAGATTTGAAACAGGAACACGCCAAGAAAGCGGTTTCCAAAAAATCTTTTTTTGACATCCCAAATCGATTATGGGAAAGTTTAGTTCTGGCTTCGAATATTCAAGAAGAAACGAAATGGGCTGATTTATCTAAAATTCAATTTCAAAACTTGGCGAATCAATTAACCCATTCCAGTTTTCAAGTCAATGGTAAAAGTACCTTCAAGGAAGAATTTGTAACGGCTGGAGGTATTGATTTAAAGGAAATCAACTTTAAAACTATGGAAAGTAAACTGCACCAAAACCTATATTTCGCTGGAGAAATAGTCAATATTGATGCTGTTACTGGAGGGTTTAATTTTCAAAATGCATGGACTAGTGGATTTATTTTGGCAAACTCAATATAACCTTTAATAAATTAATTGTATTTTTGATAAAAATTGTGTCGTTCATCGAATAATTTTTATCCAAATAATTGTATAATAATTGTTGATGTTCTTTCTTTACACTTTCACATTAACTAATATCACTAAGGTCAATGAAAAAAATTTACTTATTAATCGTTATATTTTTTAGTCTTTCTCCTTTCAATTCCTTCGCTGGTTGTTTAGACGTCAACAACACTTCACATAGTATAAAAACAGCTGCGGATATTTCCGAAATTAATAAATATGTTATAACATATAATGACATAAACCTTAAAGTGTCAACAACGCCCACAACTCCGTTTGACTCTTCAATAGCCATCTGTGAGGGCGAGAACTTGACTCTTTTTGCAAATCCGAGTGGTGGAGTCGCTCCATATACTTTCAGCTGGACCGGTCCAAATGGGTTTGTTTCCTCAGTTGAAAATCCGGTTATTAATCCTATTAATCTGTCTGATGCTGGAGCTTACGTCGTAACAATTACCGATGCTGCTTCTTCAACATTTCAGAATACAACGACTGTTGTTGTAAACGCAAAAATAGACCCTGAATTTGACGCTACTTTACCTGCTATTTGTAATGGAGGAATTGCTCCGCTTTTGCCAACCACTTCAACAAATGGTATAACCGGAACTTGGAATCCTTCTATAGTAAGCAATACGACTACTGCTACATATCTTTTTACACCAGATGCTGGTCAGTGTGCAAATACATTCCCTTTTACGATTTTTGTGGTAAATAATGTAACCCCTAAATTTACATTGCCTGCATCTATTTGTCAAAATGATACCCCTCCTGTTTTACCAAATAGTTCAAATAATGGAATTCAGGGAACTTGGAGTCCTGCAACTGTAAGCAATACGGCAACAGGTAATTATACTTTTACCCCAACCCCAAATATTGGACAATGTGCTTTACCCACAACAGTTCAAATAATTGTAAATCCATTGTTAGTTATTTTCACTCCTGCTGCTCCCCCAATTTGTTCAGGAGATTTTTTAGCGCCTTTGCCTACAACTTCTACCAACGGAGTGACCGGAACTTGGTCGCCAGCTATGAATAATACTGCAACCACTACCTATACTTTTACGCCTGACTCTGGTCAATGCGCTACAACCCCAGTAACAATGACTATTGTCGTGAATCCGATTGTGGCCACTTTCAGTCCTGTTCCTCCGATTTGTTCGGGTGATGTGTTAGCGCCTTTGCCAACGACTTCTGATAATGGTGTGACCGGAACTTGGTCGCCAGCTATGA
>DZAU01000119.1 GCA_022729635.1 Flavobacterium psychrophilum | reverse complement strand
TAGAACTCGATTTGAATTTTGACCTCATTTTTTGTGTAAAATTGTGTATAACTTGCGAATACTCGCTATAAAGCATCGACTATACACCCAATATTAGGCAGATTATCGCTATAGAGCCGCATTTTATTATTTATCAAAGATAAAGATTTTTATTACAAATAACCAAAAAAGCATTACTTATTCCAAACCTTCCAAGCTTTCTCTGCCTGAAAAATAAGCATATCGAGTCCATTTTTGGTTTGTGCTCCTTGTGCTTTCGCTTTTTGGAGAAATTGGGTTTCGGCAGGATTATAAATCAGGTCGTAGGCAATGTGTTTTTCGGTAAAATATTCGTAGGGAATTAAAGGAAAAGCATCCACATTTGGGCTTGTTCCCACTGGTGTAGAGTTGATAATGATTTGGTAATTGTCAAAAGTTGTAGCGTTGATTCGGTCATAACCAATAGCGTTTTCTTTGGCTTCTCGTGAAACAAAGGTGTACAAAATTCCCAATTCTTCTAAGGCGAAGGCAACTCCTTTTGAAGCGCCGCCAGTTCCTAAAATCAGTGCTTTTTTATGATGTGGTTGCAACAGCGGTTGTAGTGATTTTTTGAAACCATAATAATCAGTATTGTAACCTTTCAGTTTCCCTTTTTTGGTAATTTTTATGGTGTTTACCGCGCCAATTATCGCTGCTTTTTTAGATAATTTGTCTAAATACGGAATCACAACTTCTTTATACGGAATGGTGACATTCAATCCTTTTAAATCGGGATTGTTTTTTATGATTTCGAGGAAAAAATTTATTTCTTGAATATCAAAATTCTCATAAGTGCAACCTGCGAAGTTTTCGTTGCTGAATTTATCGGTAAAATATCCTTTCGAAAAAGAGTAACTGATGTTGCGTCCCAGTAAACCAAATCGTTTTCGTATTGTATTTAGCATTTTATGATTTGAAATTTAGTTTTAAACTATTTACTTTCGGTGCATTTGTCTTTTGGTTCTTAAAAAATTTACCACAAATTTCACAAATTTCCCCTAATTAATTTGTGAAAATTTGTGAAATTTGTGGTTAAAAAGAATTACTTATTTTTTGTGTTTTGCAATATAGTTTTGTACCATTTTTCGAGTCCAAACCACAGGAAACATATCTTCGATAAGAATATAATTGTCAAAATTCAAGCGCAACCCATTGCTTAAATGAAATTTTGCCTTGGTATTTTCCTGAATCATAAAGTACAATCCGGCCAGACGATATTCAACTTCGTTCTCCTCCGGAAAATATTCTGAGGCTTGTAACAAGGTTTGTATCGCACTTTCAAATTCACCCAAAAATTGTAGAATGTCAACCCAAAACAACCATGTATCCAATTGGTAATCGCCAAATTCTACCGCTTTCCGATAACCAAATTCGGCTTCTTCAAAGAAGTTCAATTTCTTGTTTATGGATGCATATCGTTTCCAATACAAACGATTTTGGTTGTCAATAGCCAATGCTTTGTTAACAAAAAGCAGTGCCTTCTGAAAATCTTTTTGGCGAACGTAAAAATCAGTGATGGCAATCCAACCTTTGTCTAAAAGCGGATCTTCGTGAACCGTTTTGTTGAAGTATTTTAAAGCCTGAACTTTATTGCCTAATTTTTCGTAACATTTTCCTATTCGAAGCAAAGCATAGGAAGTTGCATCGTCTAATTCGATGGTTCTGTTGTAGCTTTCTATGGCTTCTTTATATTTTTTCAATCGCTCTAAAGCCTTGGCTCTTTCCATAAAAGCTCCCAAAAATTCCTCGTCAATCAGCGTAGCATAATCAAAAGCTCGAATGGCATTTTCATATTCTTTTACGCCATAATGCAAACGACCCAATTGATGCCAGGCAATTTCGCTGTACGGATTTTTGTCGATATATTTTTTCAAATAGGCGATGGCTTCCTGATTTTGATCCAAAAATTCAAAGCAATACACCACATTATACAAAGCCGATTGATCTTCGAAGTCTTCTTCGAGGCATTTGATAAAGCTTTCTTTTGCCATTTCAAGATTGTCCATAAACAGGTACTCCATCCCTATTAAATTATAGACATCGGCAAAATCATCGGTATATTCTAAAGCAACATTGAGTAATTCGACCGCTTTTTCGTGGTTGTCTCTTTTAGAGAAAATAGTTGCTTTTTGAATGTAGATTTCTTCGTTATTTGGCTCGATGGCGTACAACTCGTTGAGTAGTTTTTCGGCTTGTTCGAGTTTGTCGTCATAAACCAGCATTTCTACCTGAACCAGTTTTAGTCCGGTTGATTTCGGATGTTGTTCGAGTGCCAATTTCAGGGCTTTTTTAGCCAAATTGGCTTTGCCCATATCGAGATAATGCAGGATAATATCTTCAAATTCTTCAGAGTCAAAAAAGAGCACTTTGTTGGTTTTCAACATCGACTCAAATTTGGTTAAGGATAAGTTGTATTCCTCTTCTTCTTCGCTTAATTGCATAGTGTATTTTATTGAGTTTGCCCAAAATAAATTTAGGTAACCTTATTGTTGTTGTGAGGAAAATCTCGAATTGTTGTGAACAATTTAATTAACAAGTTGAATGGTGATTTTTGATTAACGATTGCAGATTTTTGATTTTGAAACGAGCTCGAAATCTTAAATCTGCAATCGTTAATCTTCAATCTTAAATCAACATTTCGCTCATCACTTCGAGCATTATCGCACAACCTTCCCGAATTTCGTCCTCTGAAATCGTTAACGGTGGCGTGATTCGAATGGCGCAACTTTCAAAAAGTAACCAAAATAAAATAAGTCCTTTGTCTTGACAACGCAGAATCACTTCATTAGTAATCTCTGCACTTTCGGTCATTGCAGCCAGCATTAATCCTTTTCCTCGAATTTCTTTTATCAAAGGATGTACCAATAATTTTCTAAAGAGTTTTTCCTTTTCTAAAGTTTCTGCCATCAAATTTGTTTCGGTAATTTCCTTCAAAGTTGCCAAGCAGGCTGCCGCAATGACAGGATGGCCTCCAAAAGTCGTGATGTGTCCCAACTTGGGATTGTGGCTCAACAAATCCATCATTTCCGCTGATGCCGTGAAAGCGCCAACGGGCATTCCGCCGCCCATTCCTTTGCCCATAACCACAATATCGGGAACGACATCGTAGTTTTGGAATCCAAAAAGTTTTCCTGTTCTACCAAAACCCGGTTGGATTTCGTCGAGAATCATTATTGCGCCCATTTCGGTGCAACGTTCGCGAACTTTTTTCAGGAAATCGTTCTGAGGTTGGATAAAACCGGCGCCACCTTGAATAGTTTCGAGAATAATTCCGGCAGTTTTCGTGGTTATTTTTTCTAAATCGGCTTCGTTGTTGAAGGTG
This sequence comes from Flavobacterium psychrophilum, assembly GCA_022729635.1. Taxonomy (GTDB): domain Bacteria; phylum Bacteroidota; class Bacteroidia; order Flavobacteriales; family Flavobacteriaceae; genus Flavobacterium; species Flavobacterium psychrophilum_P. The sequence continues at coordinate 356 of DZAU01000119.1, read as the reverse complement.
ATAAATTCGACATCGGGAATTAATGGACGAAAAATCCGTTTGCGTTCTTCAAATCCCATCACACTCATCGAACCCATTGTGTTGCCGTGATAGGCATTGTGGCAAGAAATTAATTGGCTTCGTCCGGTTGTCCTTCGGGCGAGTTTTAAAGCGCCTTCAATGGCTTCAGTTCCGGAATTGACCAAGTAGGTTTTTTTTAAAGGTTCAGGTAGGAGTGAAGCCAGCAATTTGCAGTATTCCACTGCCGGACTTTGCGAATATTCGCCATAAACCATCACGTGCGAATATTTATCCAATTGGTCTTTTATCGCCTGATTGACTCTTGGCGGTTGATGCCCGAGCGTGCAAGCCGAAAC
>DZAU01000118.1 GCA_022729635.1 Flavobacterium psychrophilum | reverse complement strand
GATAAACTTCTCGCCCAAGACATTTGTCTTAAAAAAATGTGACCCGACTGGGGCTCGAACCCAGGACCCCAACATTAAAAGTGTTGTGCTCTACCAACTGAGCTATCGAGTCAATATCATTTCTTGAATGCGGGTGCAAATATAAGGCCTTATTTTCAACTTTTCAAAGGTATTTTATTATAAATTTGTCTTTTTTAAATAAAAGTCCTCAACACCTTAATATATAAGGTTTTATTCTTATGAGAAAAATTATTTTATTAGGTTATATGGGTTGTGGGAAGTCCACAATTGCCAGTAGATTGTCAAAAATCACCAATATCCCTTACGTAGATTTGGATAAAAGTATCGAAGAGCGAACAAATTTGTCAATAAATGAAATTTTTGAACAGCAAGGTGAGATTTATTTTAGGAAGTTGGAACATGAAATTTTGGTTGAATTATTGAACTCTCCCGAAAATTTAATCATAGGTTTGGGAGGAGGAACTCCTTGCTATGCCAATAATCATGAATTGTTGAAAGGAGACACTATTTCGTCCATTTATTTAAAAGCATCGGTTGAAACATTATTCTCAAGATTAGTTTCTAATAAAAACAAACGTCCTCTGATTGCCAATAAAAGTGAGGATGAAATGAAGGAGTTTATTGCCAAACATCTTTTTGATAGAAGTTTTTATTACAATCAGGCTCAATATAAACTCAGTATCGATGGGAAATCGAAGGACGAAACTACACAGGAAATCCTTGCTCTTTTAGCTTAGGTAGGCATAATTATTCCCGTTTTCATCAAAAACAACTTGAACATGTTCTAGCGAAGAGGTTGAAAGGGAGATTCCTTTGAAATCAGCTTTTACAGGATATTTTTTGTGATTTCTATCCACAAGAACCGCCGTCTTAAATTTCTTTAAGGGCACATCTAGAAAATGTCTAACGGCATAAATCAATGTGGTTCCGGAATTCAAGACGTCATCTACGAGAACTAATCCTTTATTAGTATATTCTTCTTTTGTAAGAGAAGTTTTTATTGGTAATTTAGGATTTTGTTTATTGATTTGAACCTCACAAAGTGAAACTTTTAAGGGTGAAATGGTGTTTAATGCTTCAGCAATTTTTTTGGCAAAGACAAATCCGTTTGAAGCAATTCCTGCGATGACAATTTCTTCTTCATCTACATAAGTTTCATAGATTTGGTAAGCAATTCTTTTTATGGTATGCTCAATTTCCTGATTCGATAAGATGATATTTTTGCTCATTTTTTATATTTTAGATTTGTTTTATTGCCATTACTATTGCCATTGCTATTGCCATTGATTCTTTATTTCATTCATTTGTTTCGTTTCCAAAATCATCAATATCACGTCTGTCTTTTTTTGTTGGTCTTCCTGTTCCGTTTTTCCTGTAATGTTCCTTCGATAATTTCAATAATTCTAAATGTTCATAGACTTCTGCAGGTGTTTCATTTTTTCGATACATATCAACCAATTTAGCACCTACACGATTTTCTGGGATATCCAAAACGGTGATTATTTGTGTGATTTGGTCTTTTCTAAAGGTGATCTTATCAGTAGGAAAAACCTCTTTTGAAGGTTTGGCAAGATGACCATTTACAGTTATATGATTTTTTTTACAAGCTTCAGTTACCATATTTCTGGTCTTATAATATCGCACGCACCATAAATATTTATCTATTCTCATAAATTTTCTAAAATCGAAGTTAAATTGTACACAAAAATAAATCAAAATTGTATCTTGCGCTCTCAAAAAATCAGCAATAATGAACAAATTTAAGTTTTATTTTATATTATTAATTACAACCGTTTCTTTATTTTCATGTAGCAAGGATGATCCAGCTCCAATCGAACCGCCGAGAGATTATTCAGAACAATATAAAACGGATATTGCAGATATTGAAGAATATTTAAAAAATAATTATATAACAGTTGTTGATCATCCTGGTTATGTAGATGATATGAATGTGACGATTTCAAAAATTGATGCCGGACAACCTTCTATTATGTCTTATTTGAATGCAGACACTTATCCTAAACTTTTAACTAGAGAAGTAAATCAAAATGATATAAAATACACACTGTATTATTTAGTTTTAAGACCCGGAATAGGCGACTCTCCATGTAATGTTGACGGAGTTTTGACTTCTTATAGAGGTGATTATTTAAGCCGAGATGTTACTACAAATGAGCTTTCTGCTACTAAATTTGAGGAAGTAATTTATCCACAAACAATGCTAAGTTTATTTAGCGTAATAACAGGGTGGAGTGAAACTTTTCCGCAATTCAAAACTGGAACTTTCTCAACAAATCCTGATGGAACTGGAGTTCACAATGATTTTGGTGCCGGAGTAATGTTTTTACCGTCAGGCTTAGGGTATTATGCCAGTGGTTCAGGTGCAATTCCTTCTTATTCTCCCTTAGTTTTCAGCTTTAAATTATATAAATTAGAGAGATTAGATCAAGATAGCGATGGCATTTTCTCTTTTCAAGAGGACTTAAATGGAGATGGTTATATGTATGATTATAGAAATTTATTTAATTTTCCTACAGCTCCAGTAGATGAAATTCGTTATGTTGATGATACAGACAAAGATACAGCTCCAGATTTTATGGATGTTGATGATGACGCAGATAATTATACAACGAAACTAGAACTTACTAAACCTGACGGAACGTATCACACTTTTGAAACCGTGCCAAGTTGCTCCGGTCAAACGCTAAAACGTTATTTAACAGCAAGCTGCAAACCGCCTTATATTGATTAAAAAAAAATGTCCCGAATTTGGGACATTTTTTTTAATACAAGCTTTGTCAAGTTTTAAACTTTGACAAAGCATTAAAGATATTCTCTATTTTCTCTTAATCACTTTTTCTACAGCGGCAACAATCGCCTGATTGTTCAATTTGTATTTTTCCATCAATTGTTCTGGAGTTCCGCTTTCGCCAAAACTGTCCTGAACAGCAACAAACTCTTGTGGAGCTGGATTATTCAAAGCCAAAACTCTGGCAACGCTTTCGCCAAGACCACCCAAAATATTGTGCTCTTCGGCTGTTACGATGCATTTGGTTTTTGCCAATGATTTTAAAATGGCATCTTCATCCAATGGTTTTATGGTGTGAATGTTGATTACTTCGGCAGAAATTCCTTTAGCTTCCAAAGCTTCGGCTGCAATTAAAGCTTCCCAAACCAAATGTCCAGTAGCAACGATGGTAACATCAGTTCCTTCGTTTAAAAGAATTGCTTTTCCAATTTCGAAAGGTTCGTCAGCAGGCATAAAATTGGGAACAACTGGGCGACCAAAACGCAAATAAACCGGTCCGTGATGATCAGCCAAAGCGATAGTTGCTGCTTTGGTTTGATTGTAATCGCAAGTATTGATTACGGTCATTCCCGGCAACATTTTCATTAATCCGATGTCTTCCAATATTTGGTGGGTTGCACCATCTTCTCCCAATGTTAATCCGGCGTGAGAGGCACAAATTTTTACATTTTTATCAGAATAGGCCACTGATTGACGAATCTGGTCATAAACTCTTCCTGTAGAAAAGTTAGCAAAAGTTCCCGTAAAAGGAATTTTACCGCCAATGGTTAATCCCGCTGCGATTCCAATCATATTGGCTTCGGCAATCCCAATTTGGAAAAAACGTTCTGGATGATTTTTCTTGAAATCGTCAAATTTTAAGGAACCAATTAAATCGGCACAAAGCGCCACCACGTTTTCGTTTTTTTGACCTAATTCTGTCATTCCCGCTCCAAAACCTGAACGAGTATCTTTACTTCCTGTATTT
>DZAU01000117.1 GCA_022729635.1 Flavobacterium psychrophilum | reverse complement strand
TTTCATTGGTACATTTTCCTTGGCTTCTTCGTCTTTGCCTTGTTGGATTAGTTTTTCGTTTTCAATATTTTCTTCGGGTGGAAAAATTTCGTCTTTCGATTTTATTCGTTCAGTTCCTCGCCAATTGAGTCCTCGCAGTTTCCGTGCGTTTTCGGGCAGGTCTTTTTCGGGATAAATATCGCCGTCAATTTGCTTGAAAAAAGTAATGGTTTCTATCTCTTTTTTGTCAAAAAGAATATTGATTTTACTGCTCACGTTTTTGTTGATGCCAATGAGTTCGTGGTTTTCATTTCGCATATAATAAATGACTTCGGTGTTTTTTATGATATCAACATCGTGGAGTTTTCCTTCTTCGAATTTGCCGTATAAATTCTGTCCTTTAATCTGGTTAAAACCAGTTCCGAGCGTGTCTTTCGAGACCAGAAAAGTATTGTTGAGGACTTTTAGCGAATCGAGTTTTCTAGTATTGTTATTGCCAATGAGATGCATTACATCGCCTGTAATTTGGCTTTCGCCGTTCCAAAGAATGGGATTTCCTATTAGTTTTGTTAAGGCAATTTTCGAATTAGAATGAATGGAATCGCATTTTCCGCTCATATCGGTTTTAAAGAAACGTACATTATTGAATGCTCGAATTATGCGTTCCCCTTCTTTGCCGGTAACCATCAGTTTTTTTCCGTGAATGTAAACCGAATCATTTTCGACAAAGTTCACAGCCACGGCTCTTTTGGTCACATACATCGAATCCTGATTTTTGTATAATTCGGCATAATGTCCTTTGACGATTCCGCGATTTATCGAATCGGTGATTTTTACATTTCGGGTTGCAGAGGCAAATTCTCGATTTCGATCATAATATAAGCTGTCGCCTTCAATCAATCGGTCATCGTATTTGATGTACGACTTTCGAAGAAAATGTGCCAGATTTTTTTTGGTATCATAAAACCCTTTTTCAGTGTAAATATAATTGGTTTTACTGGTAATTGTTGATGGTCCAAAAAGGTAAGAATGCCCGGAATTACTATAATAATCCAAGTGATTTGACTTGATGGTATATTTTGGATTTGTGATGGTAACCGCGGTCAGGAATTGGAACTTTTTCTCGGCAACATAGTATTTCCCAGATTTGCTTTTTAATGTGTTTTCTCTATTGGTAATCGTTCCATTCGAGTTGTAATAGACTTCTTGGGTGTTTCGGTTAAAGTTAATCGTATCAGTTACCATAGTCGATTCTGGCGAACGCATAACAGCATCCCCAGTAGCAAAAGCTTGTTTCATATTGCCATTATATTCGGCATATTTGCTGTTTAAATACAAAGTATCGCCTTGCACTAATTGTACATTTCCAAAGGCTTTTACATAGTTTTCCTTCTGAAAATAATAGGCTTTATTGCAAGTCATAATCACACCGTCGTGGTTGATACGCACATTTCCGGTAAGCAATGCAGCATCTGGAGCTTCAATTTGATTGACATCAAAATAATCAGAATGTTCTACGAGGATTTTTTTTGGAGCTTGCGCCAAAAGGTTTTGGAAACTTACAATAGCCAAACAACAACTGATGAAAAATAATACTTTCTTCAATGGGATTTATTTTTTGCCAAATTTAAGAAAAAGGAAACAACACTAATCCATATTATGATTTATTTATAATTGTGCATTTAAGGTTTTGCCACAAAGTCACAAAGAATAAGTTTCAAATCCAAACAATTAAAAATTTGTGTCCTTGTGTTTTTACTTTGTCAGTTCGCTTTGCTCGTGTGTGGCAATTTTGCCGTAGTTAAACTTATCAACAAAAAATGACAATATTTCGTTGTAGTTTGATTTTTGATTTGTTGTTCGGGATTAATTTCGAATGATTTTTATTTTGGTTGCAAAAAAAATATTAAATTTAAAAATTGATTATTCCCGATGGGTTGAATTGTATAAAAAGCCAATAAAAATCAGTTAAAATAATTTTGTATGATAAAAAAAATAACTATTGTTGCAACAGTAAGCATTTTGCTTTTGGCAACAGCCTGTAAAACTTCGCCCACAAAAATGAACTCGGAAAAGAAAGAAATTGCATCAGAAAAAAAAGTAGTGGTTTATCAGGTTTTTACCCGATTATTCGGCAATAAAAACACGACCAACAAACCTTGGGGAACTATTGAAGAAAATGGAGTAGGGAAGTTCAATGATTTCACAGACAAAGCATTGAAAGAAATCAAGGATTTGGGGGTAACTTATGTTTGGTACACTGGAGTTCCGCATCACGCTTTGGTTCGTGATTATACTAATATTGGAGTTTCAAACGACGATCCCGAAGTGGTAAAAGGCCGTGCCGGTTCGCCGTATGCCGTGAAAGATTATTACAATGTAAACCCAGATTTGGCGGTAAATCCAGCGAATCGTTTGCAGGAATTTGAAGCCTTGATTGCCCGAACTCATAAAGCGGGTTTGAAAGTAATTATTGACATTGTTCCCAATCATATCGCCCGAAAATATGAAGGAAAAAATAATCCGAAAGGCGTTAGAGATTTTGGTGCCGATGATGATACTTCGCTGGAATATAAGCGCAACAACAATTTTTATTATATTCCAAATACTCGTTTTGAATTGCCGGACGGCGTTCATCCTTTAAATGGAGAAATGAATCCACTTATTGACGGAAAATTTGACGAATTTCCAGCAAAATGGACAGGTAACGGCTCACGAATGGCAAAACCTGACAAAAATGATTGGTACGAAACCGTGAAAGTAAATTACGGAATTCGTCCTGATGGTTCGAAAGATTTTCCGGAACTTCCGGCTGGTTTTGAAACAAAATCCCATCAGGAACATTTCGATTTTTGGGCTGGCAAAGATGTTCCCAATTCTTGGAAAAAATTCCGTGATATTGCCTTGTATTGGACTGCCAAAGGTGTTGATGGTTTCCGTTATGATATGGCCGAAATGGTTCCGTATGAATTTTGGAGTTATATGAATTCGGCGATTAAAATGAAAAATCCAGATGCTTTTTTATTGGCAGAAGTGTATAATCCAAATGAATATCGCAATTACATTCGCCTCGGAAAAATGGATTATTTGTATGACAAAGTCGAAACGTACGACCATTTAAAAGCCGTAATTCAAGGAAAAACTTGGCCTGACGGACTTTCGGATATTCAACATAGAATGGCCGATATTGAGCATAATATGTTGCATTTCTTGGACAATCACGACGAACAACGTTTGGCAAGTCCTGAATTTGCCGGAACTCCACAAAAAGGAAAGCCTTTGATGGTGGTATCTACAACGATAAGTACGTCGCCAACAATGATTTATTTTGGTCAGGAAGTGGGCGAAGCCGGAAATGAAAATGCCGGTTTTGGAACCCATTCCAGAACTTCGATTTTTGATTATATTGGTGTGCCAAATCATCAAAGATGGATGAATGGTGGTGTTTTTGATGGGGGTCAACTTTCGCAAGAAGAAAAAGAGTTGCGTGATTTTTATAAAAGATTGCTCAACTTTTCTATAAATAGTTCGGCTTTGATGGGGAAATTTCAGGAAATTCAAACCATCAATCGTCAATCGACTCAAGGTTACGATGCCGGAATTTATTGCTTTGTTCGTTGGTCTGAAACAGAAAAACTGATTGTCGTGACTAATTTTTCTCCAGAAACTACCAGTCATTTCGAACTCAAAATCCCTGCTGATGTCATTCAAAAATGGAATTTAAAAGACGGAACTTATACAATTACGGATCAATTGTATCATAAAAACAGTGTGCAATTGCGAGTAGAAAATGGAGAAGGAAAAGCGCAAATTAGTATTGCACCGTCGGAATCGTTTATTTATGGGTT
>DZAU01000116.1 GCA_022729635.1 Flavobacterium psychrophilum | reverse complement strand
TACTTTATTTCTTTACAATTCCTAAGTTCCACCCAAATTACGCATCAGACTTCGGTATGAAAAATTAAATACGCAATTCTGCTAATTAGATTATTCTAATTACATTTGTTTTTTTAAGCAATACCATGTCAACACCCGCAAAAGTCTCTCCTTTAATGAAGCAATACAACAGCATCAAGGCTAAATACCCCGATGCTTTGTTGCTCTTTCGGGTAGGCGACTTTTATGAAACTTTTTCTGACGATGCCGTGAAAGCGTCCAAAATATTGAATATTGTTTTGACAAAACGAGGAGCAGGAAGCGTGGGTGAAACGGCATTGGCGGGGTTTCCACATCATTCACTGAATACCTATTTACCCAAATTGGTCAAAGCCGGTTTAAGGGTAGCTATTTGCGACCAACTCGAAGACCCCAAACTCACCAAAACAATTGTAAAACGCGGTGTTACGGAGCTGGTTACACCCGGAGTTTCACTCAACGATGAAATCCTACAATCCAAAACGAATAACTTTCTCGCTGCCATTCACTATGGAAATAAACAAATTGGAATCTCTTTTCTCGACATTTCAACAGGGGAATATCTTACCTCACAAGGCGATGTGGCTCACATAGACAAACTTTTGCAAAATTTTATGCCCAATGAAATATTGGTACAAAAACAACATAAAAAAGATTTTGCAACTGATTTTGGAGATAAATTTTACGTCTTTTATTTGGAAGATTGGGTTTTTCAAAGCGATTTCGCCTTCGATTTACTGACCAAACATTTTAAAGTAAATTCTCTTAAAGGATTTGGTATAGAAAATATGGAAGAAGGCATCATAGCCTCCGGAGCGATTTTACATTACCTTTCCGAAACCCAACACAATCAATGGCAGCATCTTACGCACATAAGTAGAATAGAAGAAGACCATTATGTATGGATGGACCGATTTACCATTCGCAACTTAGAATTGTTTCAATCCAATACGCTCAACGGGATTACGCTGCTCGATGTGATTGACAAAACGATTTCGCCTATGGGTGGACGTTTATTGAAACGTTGGTTAGCTCTTCCCCTTAAAAATGCCGAACGCATCCGCAAACGACATGATATAGTCAAGCATTTTCTCGACCATGAAAGTGATTTCGAACGGGTCAAAATGCAAATAAAACACATCAGTGATTTAGAACGTTTGATTAGCAAAGTAGCCACCCAAAGAGTAAGTCCACGCGAAGTATTTTTGCTCAAAACTTCTTTGGATGCCTTACTTCCCATCAAAGAAATAACGACCAAAACAGTCAATCTCTCCTTCAAAAGTCTGGGGGAACAATTGCAAACTTTGGACCTATTACGTCAAAGAATTTTTGAAGTTTTATCCGAAGATGCTCCTGTCAATATCCTCAAGGGCAATGCCATAAAAACCGGATATTCGCCGGAATTAGACGAATTGAGAAACCTTTCGCAATCAGGTAAGGATTATTTGGAAGGTATCCAAAAAAGAGAATCGGAAATTACTCAAATTCCTTCCTTGAAAATCTCGTTCAACAACGTTTTTGGCTACTATATAGAAGTGCGAAATACCCACAAAGACAAAATCCCATCGGAGTGGATACGCAAGCAAACCTTAGTCAATGCTGAGAGATACATCACTCCCGAACTCAAGGAATATGAAACAAAAATTTTGGGTGCAGAAGAGAAAATAAGCCAATTGGAACAACATATTTTTGCCGATTTGGTAAGTTTTATCAACGATTATATTCAACCGATTCAACTCAATGCACAACTCATCGCTCAATTGGACGTGCTCTGCTCTTTTGCTCAAAATGCGTTGCTCAACAATTACATACGTCCTCAAATAGACAATTCCAAAGAAATTGAAATCATCAATGGAAGGCATCCGGTAATAGAAAAACATTTGCCATTGGGGGAATCTTTCATAGCCAATGATGTCATTTTAAGCCCCGACCAACAACAAATCATCATGATTACCGGTCCCAATATGAGTGGTAAATCTGCTATTTTGCGACAAACGGCACTGATTGTTTTATTGGCTCAAATGGGGTGTTATGTTCCCGCTGAAAATGTCAGAATCGGTTTAGTGGACAAAATTTTTGTGAGAGTAGGTGCAAGTGATAATATTTCTATGGGAGAGAGCACTTTTATGGTAGAAATGAACGAAACTGCCAATATTTTAAACAATATTTCCGATAGAAGTTTGATTTTATTGGATGAAATAGGGAGAGGAACCAGCACTTATGATGGTATTTCTATAGCTTGGGCTATTGCCGAATTTTTACATGAACACCCTACACGAGCGAAAACTCTTTTTGCCACCCATTACCACGAATTGAATGATATGGCTAATACCTTTCAACGCATTAAAAATTTCAATGTCAGTGTCAAAGAATTGAAAGATAAAGTCATTTTTTTGCGAAAATTGGTTCCCGGTGGTAGTGAACACAGTTTTGGTATTTATGTAGCCGAATTAGCCGGAATGCCTTCATCGGTTATACACAAAGCGAAAAAAATTTTAAAAAGATTGGAGGCTACCCATACCAACGAAGAAGTAAAAAGTCATTTACAAAAAGAGGTAAAAGAAGATATGCAATTGAGCTTTTTTCAATTAGACGACCCTCTTTTAGTCAGTATAAAAGAGGAAATACTCAACACCAATATCGATGCTTTGACCCCCATAGAAGCTTTGATGAAATTAAATGAAATAAAGAGGATGTTGCTCGGTAAAAAGTAAAAAGAGGGCATTAATAATCTAAGAAAATGGCATTAAAATATACCAATATTCTCATCATACGGTTTTCGGCAATGGGAGACGTCGTGCTTACGCTACCGGTCATAAAAAGCTTACTCAAACAATATCCCGATTTGCATATCACTGTTTTGACTCGTCCATTTTTTCAAACATTTTTTGAAAATATTCCCCAAGTTACTTGTTTTCCGGTTGACTTAAAAGGACAACACAAGGGTTTTTTGGGATTGTATAGATTGGTAGTGGCGTTATTAAAAACTCATAAAATAGAGGCTGTGTTTGATTTGCACAATGTCTTACGAACTCAATTGATGGGTTTTTTCTTTAAAGCCAAAGGAATACCCCTATTCAAAATTGATAAAGGGAGAAGCGAAAAACGAAAATTTGTTCAAAAAAAAAATAAAACTCCCTTAAAACACACCACTCAAAGATACCAAGAGGTTTTTAATAAAGGAAATTTTGAGTTTTCTTTAGAAAAAGAATTATTAACAAACCCGTCATCTCCTTCCTCCCATCTGCCTAAAATAGGAATTGCTCCTTTTGCGGCTCATCAAAGTAAACAATGGGGCTTGGATAAAATTTATACCTTGATAGAATCCATAAATGCTGCGTACAAAACCGAATTTTATTTATTTGGCGGAGGCAAAACAGAAGTGGAAACATTAGAAAAACTCGCTTCCTATTATGACAATGTTTATAATATGGCAGGCAAAATGAATTTACAAGACGAAATAAAAAAAATGTCGGAAATGTCTGTTTTTGTATCCATGGATTCGAGCAATATGCACCTTGCCACCTTGACGGGAATTCCTGTAATTTCTATTTGGGGAGGAACACATCCCGATATAGGTTTCCGTGCGTTGTATCAACCTGTTGAAAATCAAATACAAATAACCGATTTGCCTTGTCGTCCGTGTTCAGTTTTTGGAACTTCTACTTGTGCTTTAAAAGAAAATCCTTATGCTTGTATGCGGGCACTCGAAGTGGGCACGGTAGTGGAAAGAATGAGTAACCTATTGGGTTTTAAATCTTCCCAAGTTTAGTTTTTAATGGGTTTGTTTGTGAAACAGTGAATATTTATGTAATTTTGTTTAAAATTATTG
>DZAU01000115.1 GCA_022729635.1 Flavobacterium psychrophilum | reverse complement strand
TGTAAAAATGCCGAAGAAGAAGTCCAGGAATTAACTAATAGTTTTATCAAAAAAACCGACGAACACCTCGTTCATAAAGAAGCCGAAATTATGAAAGTGTAAAAACCATTTCGTCAAAACAATAAAAAAACCGCTTTGAGCGGTTTTTTTATTGTTTCAAAATTTCAGTTTTATTGGATTTTTTTGTAATCATAAATCCAAACATCATAATAAATGCCGTCAAAACAATTACCTGTATAATAACAGATTTATTGGCCAAGTCAGTAACTTGGGTTTCAGGAATTGATAAAAATAATAGAATTGTTATTAACCCTCTTGGCGCAATAAACAGCAAAGGATTTAATGGTAATTTAACAATTTTTAAAAACACTCCTCTAATAATAAAAATTGCCATAGTAATAAATAGTGCCCAAATTATAGTTTTTGAATTCAATAATTCATCCGTTTTTATCAAAAAACCAAATAACAAAAAGAACAATGCTCTAATTAAAAAAGTGAATTCAGTGGTCAATTCTCTAAATTTACTAACTTCCATGTTTAAAATTTCGGGTCTTAGTTTTTCAATAAACGAAAATCTCTTTAATTCATCTAAATTTCCTAAAAACAACCCAAAAAACAAGATGAAAAACAAGGCCGGCAAATGATATTCTTTTGATACAAAGTAAATTAAAATAATCAAGAGAATAATTGGAGCAAACTTAACTTTGTGCTTAATTTTACTCAATAAATAGGCAAGCCCCAAAGTGGCGGCAAACGAAATGACAAAAATAATTAGTAATTCTAAGAAAAATTCACCAAATGTTGTTGTTTCAATTTCGGTATGTAATGTTATGAAATTAAAGAAAAGAACCCCAAAAATATCGGACAAACTGCTTTCATAAGTAATAAATTCTTTTTGTTCGCTAATCAAATTTTTGGCACTCGAAATGGCAACTGCACTACTAATTACAGCCATCGGAATCGCGTTTGCAAGACCATCTTTAAAAGAAATAGTATCATTATAATAATAGATATACCCTAATCCAAAACTCAACAATAACAAGGGAAATAATGCCACAATGGCAGATTTTCCAACTAATGCTAATTTTGATTTTTTTAATTCTAATTCTAACGAACCTTCGAGTACAATCAGGATTAATCCAATTGTTCCTATAACGGGAAGAATCGGCGTTAAATCAGGAATTGAAATTTTAAACAATTCTGTTCCCTGTTTTACAACCCATCCCAATAGTAACAGCAAAATAATAGACGGTATTTTAGTCTTTGACGAAGTAATATCGAAAAAATAAGCCAAAAGCAATAAAATACAAACCGTAATAATTATAGATACAGACATTATTAATTACAAATAGTGTTAACGAAATTAATAAAAAATAAGGTTTCTAAACCTTGTTTTTTAATCACAAAGATGATGAAACCAAATATATAAATTATAACTTCAAAAATAATAATAACTCAAATTTAATCTTATAAAAAATCAACACAAATATAAGTCAAATCTAAAGACTCAAATTTTTAAAATTCCCTCGTTTTATATACTTTTGCAAACATTTTAAATCAATTATGAAAAAAACATTGAAAGTAGGGTTTTGGGAAATGGTTGCCAGAATTGTACTCAAAAACAGAATTACAATCCTCGGACTTGTTGTTATTATTACCGTCTTTTTAACTCTGCAATGGAAAAACATCCGATTTACTTTTACAGAAGCGAATCTTCTTCCGGACAATCACGTTGTAAACAATGAGTACAAACGTTTTTTAGAAACATTTGGGGAGGAAGGAAATTTGATTGTTGTAGGTGTAAAAGATAGTGCTTTTTTTACGCCAAAAGCTTTTAGGGCTTGGAATAAGTTGATGATTGATTTTAAAAATCAAAAAGAGATTGATTTAGTAGTTTCTATTAGCGATTTGAAAAAACTACAAAAAAATGAGACTAAAGAAACCTTCGAATTAGTTCCATTTGTTGACCAAAACAAAATCGCAAACAAGGAATATCTCACATCAGTAAAATCGGAACTGTTTCAAAAAATGCCTTTTTATGAAGGGTTATTATTCAATAAAAAAAACGGAACCATTCGGTCTGCTATTTATTTAGATAAAAAAATCGTAAACACGATTGCCCGTAAAGAATTCATTCTTAACTATTTTATTCCAAAAATTGAAGCTTATGAAAAAGAAACCGGAATCGACTTGCGGGTCTCCGGAATGCCTTACATAAGAACACTTAACGCAAAAAGTATTGTTGACGAAATCAATCTCTTTGTTGGTGCTTCATTGTTAATTACCTCTTTGATTTTCTTTTTCTTTTTCCGCTCCTTTCGTGCTACTCTAATTTCATTAATTATCGTAATTATTGGAGTGATGTGGACTTTTGGCTTCCTAGGATTGTTTAATTATGAAATTACAGTTCTAACTGCCGTTGTGCCTTCACTTATTATTATTATTGGAATCCCAAATTGTATTTTTTTAACCAATAAATACCAACAGGAATATTTGGCTCACGGTAATAAAGCTCGTGCCCTTCAACGTGTAATTACAAAAGTGGGTACGGCAACTTTAATGACTAACTTAACCACTGCAGCTGGTTTTGCAACATTTATAATTACTAAAAGTGAATTATTAAAAGAATTCGGAATTGTGACCTCAGTGAGTATCATGGCACTGTTTTTCTTATGTTTAATCTTAATTCCAATATATTATAGCTATCAAGCGGTTCCAACAGAAAAACATCTGGAGCACCTAAGTCGAAATTACACCCGAACCTTTATGACTTGGATTGAAAAAATGGTTCGAAAAAACAAAAGCCACGTTTATCTGGCAGCTCTGTTTTTATTTTTTATTAGTCTATATGGTGCTTTTCAAATCAAAACTTCGGGTAGTTTAATAGAGGACATGCCTAAGAAAACCGGATTTTTCAAGGATATTCTTTTCTTCGAAAAGGAATTTGATGGTGTAATGCCACTCGAAATTACAATCGACACAAAAAGAAAAAACGGCGTAATGAAGCTCTCAACACTAGAAAAAATGGATGAACTTCAAAAAACAATAGAAGAAATTCCTGAACTTTCAAAACCTATCTCTATACTCAACTTAGTTAAATATTCAAAGCAAGCGTATTATAATGGAAACCCGGAGTTTTATGATTTGCCCAATTCTCAGGAACAATATTTTATCTTGAGTTACGCAAAAAACACTTCTAAAAACAGTCAGAAAAACATCATGAAAAGTTATGTGGATAGCACTGGACAAGTAACACGAATTACGACTTTTATGAGAGACATTGGCACTGGAAACATGGAAAAAATCGAATCCAAACTTAGGGCTAAAATCAATACACTATTTCCACAAAAAAAATACAAAGTCACTTTGACCGGAAAAGCTTATGTTTTTGAAAAAGGAACAAAATACTTATTAGACAATCTGGTTTCTTCATTGCTTTTTGCCATTTTCTTGATTTCGCTTTTGATGGCTTTTATGTTTCGTTCTTTCAAGATGGTGGTCGTTGCTATAATTCCAAATTTACTCCCATTGATAATCACCGCCGGAATTATGGGCTATTTTGGTATCCCATTAAAACCTTCTACAATATTAGTTTTTAGTATTGCTTTTGGTCTTTCAGTAGATGACACCATACATTTCTTGGCTCAATACCGCCAAGAATTGGTAAAGAATGATTGGAAAATAAAACGCTCCGTTTTTGCTACCTTAAAAGAAGCTGGAGTAAGCATGTTTTACACTTCGGTAGTTTTGTTTGCGGGATTTTCAGTGTTTATGTTGTCCGATTTTGGCGGCACAGTTGCTTTAGGCGGATTAGTCGCTATAACTTTGCTTTTCGGGATGTTGTCAAATTTAATATTACTACCATCATTGGT
>DZAU01000114.1 GCA_022729635.1 Flavobacterium psychrophilum | reverse complement strand
TTAACAGTCAGATGCTCTAACCTTCCGATAGCTATCGGAAGAGCTAAGAAGGAAAGTGTGTTTTCACTTTTAAAGCGGTGCAAATATAGCGTTAAAATTATTTTTTACAAACAAAAACTAATAAAATTTCAAAGTTTTTATTTTCCTTGTATGAGATGCCAAATATCATTTCCAAAAACAAGTGCCATTAAAGACAAAAGTATCACAACACCAATTGTTTGTGCAATTTCCAATGTTTTTTCGGTTGGTTTTTTTCGTGTCACCATTTCAATAATGATAAAAACAGCGTGACCACCATCTAGCCCTGGAATGGGCAAAATATTTAGGAAAGCTAACCAAACAGAGAACATTGCCGTAAATGACCAGAAAAAGGTCCAATCCCATTCAGGTTTAAAAATTTTGAACATTCTAAGCGGACCACTCACTTGTTTGTATCCTTCGGTTTTTGTGTTGAATATTATTTTAAATTGTTTGATTTGACCTGTAAGCGTCGAAATTGTTTTATCTAAACCTGCCGGAATAGCTTCAAAAAATGATAATTTTTGGTTTACAATAGCGTCTTCTATAATTTGTCTGCTTGGATAGAAGCCAATTTTTCCTTCAGCATCAGCTTTTGTTTTTACTATAATTTCTTGATTGTTTCTAAGGATATTTAATGTTATGGAATCCTTTTTTACTTTGGCTAAAGCAATAGAAAATTCATCAAAATAAGGTGTTTTCGCACCATTAATTCCTGTAATTTTATCTCCTTTTTGCAAGCCAATAGTCATTGCTACCGATTTTGGAATTACCGAATCAATCACAGTTTCAACTCTCGGACTAATAAAGTTTTTTCCTGCTCTTTTCATCACTTCACGCTTGCCTTCATCGGCAAGGTTGAAAGTAAGTTCTTTTCCGTCACGATTAACGGTAATATTATCGCCAAAAAGAATAGCAATTGGCATTTGATCGTAGCGGTTTTCTTCTTTCCCGTCGATTTTTAAGATTTTATCTCCAGATTTTAATCCAAGTAAATTACCCACAGAATCTACCACAATACCATTTGTGATTTTAGAATTATCAACAAAATTATCGCCATTGTTAAACAATAACATAGTATAAATAAACCAAGCCAAAAAGAAATTGACGATTACTCCACCACAAATAATAACGAGTCGTTGCCAAGCAGGTTTGCTGCGATATTCCCAAGGTTGTGGCTCTTGTTTGAGTTGTTCCTTATCCATACTTTCGTCAATCATTCCGGCGATTTTTACATAACCACCCATCGGAATCCAACCAATTCCGTACTCGGTTTCGCCAATTTTCTTTTTTACGATAGAGAACCACGGATCAAAAAACAAATAGAATTTGTCAATTTTTGTTTTAAAGTATTTTGCCGGCAAGAAGTGTCCTAATTCGTGAAGTATTACTAAGAATGACAAGCACAAAATTAATTGTGCTATCTGGATAAGTGTTCCCATTTGTTGTTTTTAAATTCGGTATTGCGCACAAAAGTAATGCTTTCTAGTTTAGTTGCAAAGATTTACTTTTAGGGTTGAAGATAAAAATTTGTTAATAATTACGCCAATTCGCTTTTTACTTCGAAACTTGTCGCTTAATTTTACTCAAATTCTCCTTTTTATGCAAAAATTTAAAACAGCTTTATTGTCTTACGGAATGTCCGGCAAAGTTTTTCACGCTCCTTTTTTGGCCATTCATCCCGGTTTTGAACTCGTTGGTTCTTGGGAAAGAAGTGCCAAAAAAATTCATATTGATTATCCAAATGCTATAAGTTATCCTAGTTTAGACTCCATTTTAGAAGATAAAACCATTGATTTGGTCATTGTAAATACGCCAATTGTCACTCATTTTGAGTATGCCAAAAAAGCACTGCTTGCCGGAAAACATATTTTGGTTGAAAAAGCATTTACCACCACAGTTGCTGAAGCCGAGGAATTGGCGGCATTGGCAAAGGAGAAACAATTAAAATTGGCGGTTTTTCATAACCGAAGGTGGAATAGCGATTTCAAAACCTTCAAAAAAGTGATTGACGAGGATTTATTGGGCGAAATTGTGGAAGTTGAATTTCATTTTGATCGATATTCGCCCAATTTGAATCCTAAACAACATAAGGAAGAAGCCACTTCAGGAGCGGGAATCCTTAAAGATTTGGGTTCACATTTAATTGACCAATCTCTGTATTTATTTGGAATGCCAAAGTCGGTTTTTGCTGACATTCGGATAACAAGAGCGCATTCATTAGTCGATGATTATATTGATATTTTATTGTATTATTCCGATATTAGAGTGCGATTGAAAGCTGGTTTTTTTGTTCGGGAACCCATTCCTTCTTTTATTGCTCACGGCAAAAAAGGTTCTTTTTTGAAAGTTCGTGGCGATGTGCAAGAAGACGATTTGAAATTAGGAAAAACACCAAATTTAACCAATTGGGGAACGGAATCCGAGGACAATCAAGGACTTTTACATACAGAAATAGAAGGCAAAATCAGCAGAGAAAAAGTACTTACGCTTCAAGGAAATTATTATGGTTTTTTCGAAGAATTTTACCAATCAATTGTCTGCAACACAGTTGAACCTGTTACGGCTCAAGAAGGCATTAATGTTATGAAAATTATCGAGGCGGCTTTGAAAAGTAATTTAGAAAAACGAGTGATCGATTTATAGAAAAGGGTGAAGGATTGTTGTAATTTTGCAGTCAAATTAAATTTCACCAAAAAGTGTCGGAAATTAAAGTGCAAAACCAGAAAACCTTTCTAGAGAAAAAAGCATTCTATTTGCGGAGAAAAAGATGGGCAGTTTCTATGTTTTATTTCGGAATGGGATTGTGCTTTTCTACTTGGGCCAGCCGGATTCCGAGTATTAAAACCGCCTTGCATTTAAGCGATGGTCATTTTGGAACCATTCTTTTTGCCCTGCCTTTGGGACAACTTACGATGATGTTTTTTTCAGGAAAAATAGTCACACGTTTTGGCAGCCATCGCGTGCTTCTTTTCGGGATTTTAATGTATGTTTTTAGTATTACCAACATTGGTTTAGCGGCAAACGCATGGCAATTAGCACTCGCTTTATATGTTTTAGGAATTTTTGGAAACCTATCAAACATTTCTGTAAACACTCAAGGAGTACAAACCGAAATGCTTTTTAAACGAACCATTATGTCGTCTTTTCACGGTGTGTGGAGTCTGGCGGGATTCACAGGAGCTTTATTAGGAATAGGAATGTTGTCGCTAAAAGTCCCGACTTACACTCATTTTTTAATGGTGGCTTCGGCTGTGCTTTTATTAATTGCGTTTAATTTTAAATTTTTGGTAAAAGCCAAAAACAAAATTCCGGTTATAAAGAAAAAAGGATTTAGAAAACGCGATAAATCGTTAATATTATTGGGATTAATAGGATTTTGCAGTATGTCAAGCGAAGGAATTATGTTCGATTGGAGCGGGCTTTATTTTAAAGATGTTGTCAAAGCGCCCAATTCATTAGTGATTTTAGGCTATACTTCGTTTATGATAATGATGGCTAGCGGAAGGTTTTTGGGAGATCGTTTTATCAATAAATTTGGTAGACGAAAAGTAATGCAAGCCAGCGGTGTAATGATTTCGTCGGGTTTATATATCGCAGTATTTTTTCCGTATATCATTCCGTCAACTATGGCTTTTATGCTTGTTGGGCTTGGAGTTTCTACCATCATACCCACACTTTATAGCATTGCGGGAAAGCACCCAACCATCCCAACAGGCGAGGCATTGACAGGAGTTTCCAGTATCAGTTTTTTAGGATTTTTGTTGGGACCGCCAGTTATTGGTTACATTTCTGAATTATTTGGTTTGCGATTTTCATTTGCTTTCGTCGGTATTTTTGGGTTTATGATTGCTTT
>DZAU01000113.1 GCA_022729635.1 Flavobacterium psychrophilum | reverse complement strand
TTAATAAGATGAATTATTTTCCTTCCATTTTTGCCCAAGTATCTTTCAAGGTAACGGTTCTATTGAATACTAAATTTCCGACTACGGAATCTTTATCCATCGAAAAATAGCCCAAACGTTGGAATTGAAACGTTTCTCCGACTGATGCGTTTGCTAAACCGGGTTCCAATTTTGCCTCTCTATTGATAACCAATGAATGCGGATTCATCAATTCTTTAAAGTCTATTTCTTTATTTGCATCGGGAGCAGGGTCTGTAAAAAGACGGTCATAGATGCGTATTTCAGCAGGTAAAGCGTGTTTTACAGAAACCCAATGCAAAGTTCCTTTTACTTTGCGTTGGCTGGCTTCGGTACCACTACCACTTCTGCTTTCTGTGTCGTAAGTACAGTGAATTTCCATAATATTTCCGGCTTCATCTTTCACTACACTTTCCCCTTTGATAATATACGCATTTTTCAATCTCACTTCATTGCCAAGAGTCAAACGGAAAAATTTTTTGTCAGCTTCTTCTTTAAAATCTTCTCGTTCAATAAAAATTTCCCTTGAAAAAGGTACTTTTCTGTATCCGGCATTTTCGTCTTCGGGATTGTTTTCGGCTTCAAGCCATTCTTCATTTCCTGTCGGATAATTGATAATCACTAACTTCACAGGATTGAGTACCGCCATGACGCGTGAAGCCGTTTTGTTCAAATCGTCTCTAACCATAAATTCCAATAGAGAAACATCAATCACGTTTTCTCGCTTGGCTATTCCTATGGCTTCACTGAAATCTCTTAACGATTTTGGGGTGTATCCTCTACGACGCATTCCACTAATGGTGGGCATGCGAGGGTCGTCCCATCCATTGACAATTCCTTCTTGTACTAATTGCAATAATTTTCTTTTGCTCATCACGGTATAACTCAAATTGAGACGAGCAAACTCCCTTTGTTTGGGTAATAAATTGATGCCATTATATACATTTTGGGCAAACCATTCGTAAAGCGGTCGGTGGTTTTCAAATTCCAAAGTACAGATGGAATGCGATATTTGTTCGATGTAATCAGATTCACCGTGTGCCCAATCGTACATAGGATATATTTTCCATTTGTCACTAGTGCGATGGTGGTGTTTATGCAAAATACGATACATGATTGGATCCCGCAGCAGCATATTGGGCGATGCCATATCTATCTTGGCTCTTAAAACCAAGGAACCATCGGGAAATTCGCCATTTTTCATGCGTTCAAATAAGTCTAAACTCTCCTCAATGGGTCGATGACGATAGGGACTTTCTATGCCGGGTTCTGTAGGTGTGCCTTTTTGAGCGGCTATTTGTTCGGATGATTGTTCTTCAATATATGCTTTTTGATGACGAATCATCTCCTTAGCCCAATCATACATTTGGTCAAAATAATCGGAAGCATAGACTTCTTTATCCCATAAGAAACCGAGCCAAGCAATATCTACCTTGATAGAATCCACATATTCTTGTTCTTCTTTTGCGGGATTGGTGTCGTCAAAGCGAAGATTGACAGGGGCTTGGTAGCGTTCGCCCAACCCAAAATTAAGACAAATAGATTTAGCATGACCTATGTGTAAATAGCCATTGGGTTCGGGTGGAAAACGAAAACGAAGTTTGTTTTTGTCAAGCCCATTGGTAATATCTGTTTCTATAATTTGCTCTAAAAAATTGAGTGTTTTTTTTTCTTCTGACATGATCGATGTACAATATTAATTTTAGAATTACAATTTACGAATTACGTCCCGTAAGACCTGCCACGCATGTTGAAAATCACAGTTTTATGTGAGCGTGGTATCGGGTCTGTACACTTTTTCCCTTCTTTTACCTCATCGGAGATTTATACCTTTATTTTCTTTCTTTTCTATCCTCGTAAGCAGCAAATTCATCATAATTGAGTTGTTTTTTTATTTGACTTTTTCCATGCTTAACCCCACATCTGAAACACCTTCGAGTGGGTCAATACTTTCTACTTCATTGCGTTTGCGCATGGCTTGTTTTACTTCAAAAAGGTATTTCCCCGGTTTGGCAAATCGTATTTTTTCTTTATAAAACAATTTATTTTCCTTGAGTTCGGAAAAACCGCTTCCCAAAAACTTTCCTTTGGCATCGGTCATTTCATATTCCAATGTGTCGGTAACCTGCTGATTATCGGGAAATGACATACGAGCAATTAGATACAAATTACTATATTTATAATTCTTGGTGTTTCTCAGATTGATATATAAATTATACATAGAAACCGTATCTTGGATGGGTATTTCTATGGCCACTACTTGCCCATTGTGCCAATTTGTTTTTTCTATTGGTATATATTGGTTAAAAACCACATTATTTTGGCAGGCTTGAAAAATTACTAAAAATATAAGTAAAATACTTAATTTATAAGTCATAAATACAGTTTTTTTAAAGAAATATATGTTGTGTTACTTTGTTTATAGAGCGTTTTGAGATTTTAAGACTACTGCTTTATTAACCCGACAAACCTTACGGACTTCACGAACGTTCTAAACTATCAAAAATGCCGGATATCATTGAGCATTGGGTGGTCTATTGGGTTTGTTTTTCTTTTTGTTACGAAAATTATTATTTTTAGTTGCGTTTTCTTTGGGTTTATCTAGATTAGATTCTGTAGTTGTTTCTCCTTTTTTAATCAATACCTTGGGAGTTGAAATACTGTCGGAGTTTTCCGAAACCTTCTTATTTTGAAGGGGTGGTTGATTGGGTTTTGGATTTTGAGTGTTTGCTGTTTGTTTCCCTCTTTGCTCCTTATTTTGTTTATTCTTATTCTTGTTTTTTCGGTTTTTGGGTCTGTCGAATCGGGTTAAACTGTCTTCGCCAACCACATTTTCAAAACCGGAAACCAATGTTTCTTCTACAATTTCTAAGTCGGAAAGAGATTTGGCTTGTTTTCCTTGTTTGTTTAGTGCAATAACTTCATTTACCTGTTGATAGGTCAAACTATACCATTTGTAATCTTCACTATTCCTATAGGAGTACCACATCAATCCTTTGAAAATATCCATTTTTATAAAACCGGCTTTTCCTACTTCGGTGTCTAAAAGTAATTCGGTATCGGGGAAATCCTTTAATGCGTCCATGTAAGAATCTAACTCATAGTTCAAGCAACACTTTAATCGACCACACTGACCTTGCAGTTTTTGAGGACTTAATGAAAGTTGTTGGTAGCGAGCTGCGTTGGTATTTACTTTTCTAAAATCGGTAAGCCAAGTAGAACAACAGAGTTCTCGTCCGCAAGATCCTATGCCACCCAATCGAGCTGCTTCATGGCGATAGTCCACCTGTTTCATTTCAATTCTGATTGAAAATTTTGTAGCTAAATCTTTGATTAATTCTCGAAAATCTACCCTATCTTCTGCGGTATAATAAAAAGTTGCTTTTTTGCCATCTCCTTGATATTCCACATCCGACAATTTCATCTGAAGTTTCAATTTTTCAATACTAAGACGGGCTTCTTTTTGGGTTTCAGCTTCTTTGTCGCGAGCTTTTTGCCAAACGTCTATATCGTTTTGAGTGGCTTTTCTGTATATTTTTTTAACAGCTTCACTGTCTATACTAATTTTCCTTTTTTGCATTTGCACTTTTACCAACTCTCCCATGAGAGAAATTGAACCTACATCGTGCCCTGCAATCCCTTCTACCGCAATGGCTTCCCCCATACAAAGATTGAGATGATTGACATTGCGAAAATATTCCTTTCTGCCGTTTTTGAATCGCACTTCACAAATATCAAAGGGAGCTTGATGTGAAGGAAGTTTCATGTTTCCCAACCAGTCAAAAACGCTTTTTTTTTCACAACTCAAAGTGGCACAACTCCCTTGATTTTTACATCCATTAGGCAGTGTTTTTATATCGGTATTCGTATTACAATTGGTACAACCCATTTTAAAGTTAAAAGTTA
>DZAU01000050.1 GCA_022729635.1 Flavobacterium psychrophilum | reverse complement strand
TTTTAGAGCAATATTGACTAAGTTTGTAATAAGTAAGAAACAAAATATGCACCAATTAGTTTACTACAATAATCAACAATATGAAACTCTCAAACAAATTTTTAATATTGTCTTTAATCCTGCTTTCTACTACAAGCCTAAAAGCACAAACAAACAGCACCATTGAAAACGCATTATTAATTGCAGAACAAAACAGGCACCAATTAGAAAATGTCGGGCAATTGCTCGTTGTTTATAACGAAAAACCAGAAAGTTTCACCACTGTTTTTGTGGCTTTGGAAAAAAAAGACGATAAATGGGTGGTAAAACAAAGTCCTATCGAAGCGGGAATTGGTAAAAATGGTTTTGCTTTTCCTGACGAAAAAAAAGAAGGTGACGGCAAATCACCAACAGGAATTTTTAAAATCGGAAAATTATTTTCTTACGAAAAACAACTCAATACCTTACTCGAAAATCAGCAAACCACCAAAGACGACAAATGGATTGACGATGTAAATTCGGTTGATTATAACAAGCACGTAAGCGGTGCCACTGAAGCAAGATCGTATGAAAATTTATTGTTGAATAACGACGTTTACAAATATTGCACGGTGATAGAATACAACACAAACCCAGTTATTAAAGGAAAAGGAAGCGCCATATTTTTTCATTTGGCTTTGAAACCTGCTTCTTTTACTGCGGGTTGTGTTGCTATTAATGAAGAATATATGAAATTGATGGTCAATTGGCTAGACCCAAAACAAAACCCAACGATTATTATGGGAAATTTAGAGGTTTTGAAAGCGGGTTTGTAAACCATTCTGTCATTTCAACGAAGGAGAAATCACATTTGTTGCTCTCGATATGAGATTTCTCCTTCGTCGAAATGACAGACCACTAAAACATTAGAGGTTAAAACAAGCTAATTTACCTTCGCAAATAAGCTTGTTTATTGTCAATTATTTATACAATTTCTTGTAATATTCATCCACCATTCTGGCGGAATCGAAAAAAAGAACGATTTGCTTCATACTGGTTTCCACTAAATCCCACCATTTTTTCGGACTGTCATAATACAACGGAAGCACTTCATTTTCAAGCATTTCGTATAAATTTTCTAAATCCATTTCATCTTGTTGATGCGTGGTCAAAGTATGATCGACAATGGGTAACACAAACGAATTTTGGGTTTTATTCAAATCTTTGAATTCACGAACCCAACCATCATTCGTCGAAAAATTGACAGCACCATTCATTGCCGCCGTCATTCCTGAAGTTCCAGATGCTTCTCGAGTAACTCTCGGATTGTTTAACCAAACATCGGCACCTTCTTTTAACTGACGTGATAATTTCAATTCGTGTCCTGTAAGAACCGCCATATTTTTGATATTTTTACTGATGTGAGTCAAATTATCAAAGTTGTGGATTGCTCCATAATCCATCGGATAAGGTTTTCCTGCAAATATGATTTGAACCGGTTTTTCGATGTTTGCCAATAATTTTATGAAACGATCATAATCTCTGGTAATTAAATCAGGTCGTTTGTAGTCGGCGAATCGTCTTGCCCAAACTATGGTTAAAATATTGGGGTCAAATAATTTTCCGGTTTGGTCCGCAACAACATCAAAAAGTTTCGATTTTAGCCTTGTTTTTCTTTTCAAAAAAGCGTCTCGATCTTTATTTTGGAAGGCTTCGTCTAACCAGGCATCAGCCCAATATTTCTTGTTTTGGGCATTGGTAATATGAATAATTGGGCAAATTCCCGGATAATCTTTCCACATATCGCGCGAAACTTCTCCGTGTAGTTTTGAAACCCCATTGGCAATATGACTCAATCGAAGCCCAACCAAAGTATGGTTGAAAGTATCGTCCCAAATTCCGGTAATTTCACGCACTTTTTCCAATGGAATTCCATCGAAGAAACTCAATGATTCCAAGAGGTGAATGTTATGCTTTTCGTTTCCGGCTTCTTCAGGAGTGTGCGTGGTAAAAACCATTTTTTCTCGAATAGCTTCCACACTATTGAATTTATTATATAAATGAAAAACGCAGGAAACGGCGTGAGCTTCATTTAGGTGATAAACATCGGGTTCATAATCCAATGCGTCCAATAATTTAGCGCCACCAAGACCTAAAACCATGGTTTGTGCAATTTTGGCAATTGGGTCAGAATCATACAATCGGAAAGTCGTTGATTTTGCCAAATAATCATTTTCTGGCAAATCAGTCGAAAGGAAAAACATTGGAACGGTGCCAAATGTCTCCGGTTTCAAATAATAAGCCGTTACCCAAACATCGTGATTGTTGATTTTTATGGTGAATTTTATATTGGTTTCTTCCAAGAAATGATATATTTTTTCCTGAAAAAGAACTCCCATCGAAAGATCTTCTTGCTTGAATTGGTTATAATAACCTTTTTTCCAAAGTATTCCTATTCCAATAACATTCTGCTTTAAATCGAATGCACTTCTCATATGGGAACCAGCTAAAAATCCCAAACCTCCCGAATATATTTTTAAAGATTGGTCAATGGCAAATTCCATCGAAAAGTACACGGCAGATTTTTTGTATTTTGTATTAAAAGCGTAAGGATGTCTATATTTTTCAGGTAATATCTTGCTCATTTTTGTGTTGTTTTTTGATTTATCTATGAAGCAAACTTAAGATAATTTAATAAATGGTGAGCAACTAAAAAGGTTAAATTTACTCGATATTACTATAAATTAACGCCAGATTTTTACTACTACGTTGTAGTAGAGAAGGTTTTCTGACACAAGTTTTTGGTATTGATTTTCTGTTTCTTGTTTCAATAATTTCAATTTAGAAATATGAAATTTATGGGTCAAATAAAGTTGCCTCTCATAAATTATTCGTAAATTTGCGAATAATTAAAAATAGATATGACAACTGATATAAAATCAAATTATTTCAGCAAGGAACAGGAACAAACTGCACGTTTTGCAAAAGCAATGGCACATCCGGTCAGGATTGTTATTTTGCAGTTGTTAAATTCTCAAACTTGTTGCTATCACGGTGATATGGCAGAAGAACTTCCAGTCGCAAAATCTACTTTGTCCCAACATTTGAATGAACTTAAAGATGCGGGTTTGATACAAGGAGATATCACGCCTCCAACGGTGAAATATTGCATCAATAGAGAAAATTGGAATTTAGCAAAAATGCTTTTAAATGAGGTGTTGAAATAATCTTAAATGTGTTTAAGTTTATTAGGAATAGAATTAAAATTATAAAAAATGTAACCGCAAGGTTCACGATTTCCAAAATTAAAATAATATATTATGAGTAAAGAAATTAAAGTTTTAGGAACGGGTTGTCCAAAGTGTAAAACAACCTACAATAATGTGTTGGAAGCCTTGAAACAATTAGGAATGGAAGCCAATGTCACCAAAATTGAAGACATCGAGGAAATGATGAAATACAATGTTCTGACAACACCAGTTTTGATGATTGACGATGTGATGAAAGTAAAAGGAAGAATTGCCCAAATAGATGAAATTAAAGAATTATTGAAAAATTCGAATTCTGTTTCAGAAGATAACAATTCTTCTTGTTGTTCTGATTCTAATTGTTGTTAAACAAATCATTATGTTCGACTGGTTACAACATTTTGCTGATTGGCTGATTTATTCGGTTTTTGCAATTGAGCAACATACAAAATTAGGTGATGCGCTTAATTTCTTTGTATTTGATACGGTGAAAATTGCCTTATTGCTTTTTGTAATAACAACGGTAATGGGAATTGTAAACTCTTATTTTCCTGTTGATAAAGTGCGTAATTTTTTGAGCCGAAACAAACTCTACGGTTTAGAATATCTATTTGCATCTACTTTTGGAGTTATCACCCCTTTTTGTTCTTGTTCAGCAGTTCCGTTATTTATAGGATTTATAAAAGGCGGGATTCCGCTTGGGATTACATTTACGTATCTTATTACGGCTCCATTGGTAAACGAAGTGGCAATTGCCATATTTTTAGGAGCTTTTGGATTTAAAATTACGGCCATATATGTTGGTACAGGAATCGTTTTGGGAATCATTGGCGGTTTCACTCTCGGTAAATTAAAGTTAGAAAGACATCTTTCTCCTTGGGTGCAAAATATTATTGCCAATGCACAAACAGAAGAAGAACTTGAAGAAGATAAACAAACATTGGCACAACGATTTCCAGTTATTTTAAAAGAGGCCTACAATATCGTCAAAGGAGTTGCTCCCTATATCATAATTGGTATTGCCATTGGCGGTTTAATGCACGGGTTTATTCCAACGGGTTTTTTTGAAGCGTACATCAGCAAAGAAAATCCTTTTGCAGTACCAATAGCCGTAATTTTAGGTATGCCAATGTACAGCAATGCGGCAGGAGTTATTCCAGTCATACAAGTGTTGGTTGCCAAAGGCGTTCCGCTTGGAACTGCCATTGCGTTTATGATGGGTGTCATTGGTTTATCCTTGCCAGAAGCTATGCTTTTGAAAAAAGTTATGAGTTTGAAACTTATTGCAATATATTTTGGAACAATTGCTTTTTTTATGATTTTATCAGGTTATTTATTCAATATTATTTTATAAAACAATTAAATTTAACAAAATGAAGCACCGTATTTTAATATCAGTATTTGCAACATTTATGTTGCTGTTTATTTCTAATTTTGGAAACGCACAGACTAAAAAAACAACTGTTGCAAGCACCAAAACAAATATCGAAATCATACAATTTCACTCGGAGCATCGTTGTATGACGTGTAATAAAATAGAGGAATTGACCAGAGAAACGCTGAAAAGTTATCCTGTAATTCCATTTTCTTTAGTGAATGTTGATGATAAAAAGAATGAAAAAATCGCAACTCAATTTGAAGCTACTGGAACTGCTTTGTTTTTATACAATCCAAAAACCAAAAAGAAACAAGATTTGACCGATATGGCTTTTATGAATGCTGGAGATAAAGATAAATTTATCAAAGAATTGAAGAAAAAAATTGACACTTTCAAATAATTATGGAGTGGTTAACTGATTTGGCACAAAACCGTGAAATTCCTTTACTGTCGGCATTTGCCTTGGGGTTGCTAACAGCTATTGCACCTTGTCCTTTGGCGACAAATATAACAGCTACAGCATTTATTGCAAAAACAATCAACAGTAAAAAGAAAGTATTGTTAAGTGGATTTTTATACACTTTGGGAAGAATGTTTTCTTATACTACAATTAGTGCCATAATTTATTTTGGAGCAAGTAAATTCCAAATAGCGAAGATTTTTCAAGGAAACGGAGAGAAATTCATTGGACCAATTATGATAATTATTGGCTTGATAATGCTGGATATTATCAAACTCAATTTTATAAAAGGAAGTAATTTAACCGATACGCTTTCAGATAAATTTAAAACCAAGGGTTTACTGGGTTCCTTTCTTTTAGGCGCATTATTTGCCTTGGCATTTTGCCCTTATAGTGGAGCATTATTTTTTGCAATGCTAATTCCAATGACACTTTCAGCCGATGGTGGATTGGTTTTACCCGTTTTGTTTTCAATTGGAACAGGATTGCCAGTCATCTTTTTTGCTTTTGTAATTGCTTTTAGTATGGAAAAATTGGGAGCTTATTTTAAAACCATAACCAAAGTTGAGAGAGTAATGCGAATCATAGCAGGTTTGACTTTTGTTATAACAGGATTATATTATATCAATATTTATCTAAAAATTATTGATTTGTGAAAAACAAACCCGACAGGTTTCAAAAACCTGTCGGGTTTACTATTTCTGCAACCTGCCTGCCTGAAGGTCTGCAATCTAAAACCTGCCTGCCTGCCGGCAGGTCTATTCCTCTCTTTGTCCCATCATCATCAAAAAGGCTTTGAGGAACTCATCAATTTCACCATTTATCACGCCATCAACATTGCTGGTTTCGTAACTGGTGCGAACATCTTTGACTAATTTATAAGGCTGCATCACATAATTCCGGATTTGCGAACCCCATTCAATTTTCATTTTTCCGGCTTCAATATCAGAGCGTTGCGCTTGTTGCTTTTTCAATTCAATTTCATACAACTGTGATTTTAGCATTTGCATCGCTCGATTTCTGTTGTCGTGTTGCGAACGTGTTTCGGAGCATTGAATTTGAATTCCGGATGGTTTGTGAACCAACTGCACTTTGGTCTCGACTTTATTCACATTTTGTCCGCCAGCACCGCTCGAACGGGCAGTTGTAATTTCAATATCAGCGGGATTGATTTCAATTTCTATCGTATCATCCACCAATGGATACACATAAACCGAGGCAAACGAAGTGTGACGCTTGGCATTGCTGTCAAAAGGGGAAATCCGCACCAATCGATGCACACCGTTTTCACCTTTTAAATAACCAAAAGCAAAATCGCCCTCAATTTCGAGTGTTACCGTTTTTATTCCCGCAACATCGCCTTCCTGATAGTTGAGTTCACGAATTTTATAATCCGATTTTTCAGCCCACATCATATACATTCGCATCAACATCGAAGCCCAGTCGCAACTTTCGGTTCCGCCAGCTCCAGCCGTAATTTGCAAAACAGCACTCAAACTATCCCCTTCATCCGAAAGCATATTTTTTAATTCGATAGCTTCAATATGATGTTCGGTACTGTAATATTGCTCGTCCAGTTCTTCGACAGAAAGTTCCCCTTCTTTGTAAAATTCGTAAGCGAGTTGCAATTCATCAGCCATTTCGACAGCCTTATTGTAATCTTCAATCCATTTTTTCTTGGAGCGAAGGTTTTTTACATAGACTTCGGCTGCTGCTGGATTGTTCCAAAAATCAGGTGCTAGCGTTTTTTCTTCTTCGTTTGTAATTTCAATTAATTTGGCATCAACGTCAAAGATACCTCCTCAACGCACCAAGGCGCTCTACAATACCTTTTATTTGTTCGGTAGTTGTCATAAATTTATAGTAAATTTGTATTTGTTTTTTGGAGCTACCTGCCTGCCGGCAGGCAGGATTCCTGCTTTCAGTTGTAATCCACGCTAAAAAGCGTGGGATTTCCACTTCTATCGGGGCTAAAAAGCTCTCGTGTATCAATAATTTAAAGTGCGAAAATAAACTATCTAAAGAATATATGGAAATAAATTTAGTAAGCGATACCGTTACCAAACCTAGCCAAGAAATGTTGCAGACCATGTTTAATGCAGAAGTTGGAGATGATGTTTTTAAACAAGACCCAACAGTGAACGAACTCGAAGCCAAGGTTGCCGAAATGTTTGGGATGGAAGCAGCACTTTTTTTTCCGAGTGGAACGATGGCAAATCAAACGGCAATCAAACTTAATACGCAACCTGGCGACCAGATTATTGCCGACAAATGGTCGCATATTTATTTGTTTGAAGCTGGCGGAGCAGCTTTTAATAGTGGAGTTTCTTTTAATTTGATTGATGGGAAACGAGGAATAATTACCGCAGAACAGGTTTTGGCAGGAATTAATGAACCCGAAAATTTTCATCTTCCTTTATCAAAATTAGTAAGCATCGAAAACACCACAAATAAAGGTGGTGGAGCTTGCTATAATATTGAAGATTTGCAAAAAATAAAGCAAGTTTGCGTTGAAAATAACTTAAAATACCATTTAGATGGTGCAAGATTATGGAATGCAATGGTTGCCAAAAACCAACATCCAAAACAATTTGGAGCGCTATTCGACACGATTTCGGTTTGTTTATCCAAAGGTTTGGGCACACCCGTTGGTTCGGTTTTAGTTTCGGATACTGCAACGATAAAGAAAGCTTTGCGAGTGCGAAAACTTTTTGGTGGTGCAATGAGACAAGCTGGTTATTTGGCGGCAGCAGGAATTTACGCTTTGGATAATAACATCGAAAGATTGTCCGACGACCACAGACGTGCAAAAGAATTAGGAGCTGTTTTAGAAAAATGTTCTTGGGTTGCAAAAGTAGAACCTATTGAAACTAATATTGTAATATTCGAGGTGGAACACAGTATTAGTGAGGCTCAAGTTTTAGAAAAATTGAAACAAAAGGGAATTTCATTAATCTCGATGGGGCAAGGAAAATTGCGTTTTGTAACTCATTTAGATTATCGCGAAGTGATGCATACTTATGTATTAGAAACTTTAGAAAAGTTGTAACTAAGTTTTAGTTTTTTTCATTTCTTCCAGCAGAGCAATAATTTTGTCCAATTTTTCTAAATCAAGTTTATTTAACAACATTGTCAAGGCTTCGATTTCTTGTTTTGCCTCAATATTTGTATGGTAATCCGCTTGGGCTTGAAACCGATCTCTTTCACTTTGTCGGTTTTGGGACATCATAATTATTGGTGCGGCATAAGCAGCTTGTGTCGAAAAAAGAAGATTGAGCAAAATAAATGGATAAGCATCCCAATGATAGAAAAAACCAACGAGATTTAAACCCATCCAGAGAATTACAATAAATGTTTGAAAGATGATGAATTTCCAAGAACCCATTCCTTTGGCTACAGAATCGGCTAAACGACTACCGAATTCCAATGCTTCAATGTGTTTTTCGTGCCAGTTTTTATGATTTACCATTAGATTTTTTTTAGTTTTTTACTTAAACATCTCGTCCATTCCCGGAATCATTGGCATATCGACTTTGGCGACTGCATCGAGTTCGGCTTGGTTTACTTTTGTGGCTTTTTCTATGGCTTTGTTTAAGGTAACAATCAAATAATCTTCTAATTGTTCCTTGTCATCCAGTAAAGAATCGTCAATAGAAATAGATTTTAGTTTTCCGTTAGCGGTAAAAGTTACTTTCAAAAATCCGTCATTGCTTTGTTCGTCAATCAAAACCGAATCCATTCGTAATTTTGTTTCTTCCATTTTTCGTTGGGTTTCTTTCAATTTGCCCATCATTCCCATTAAATCCATTTTTATAATTTTAAAAATTTGTTTTACAAAATTAGTATATTGCAGAATGATATTCAATTAAATTTTTAATGAAAAATAGATTCATTCTAAACTGTCTTTGTATTATTTTTGCAATAATCTCCATAAATGCGAAAGCTCAAAATATGACTCAAAATATTCAGCCACCAGTTGCCAAAACCATTCCCAAAATATTGGAAAAATTTGGAGATACGAGAATAGACAATTATTTTTGGTTGAATGACAGAGAAAACCCAGAAGTCATTGATTATCTCAAAAAAGAGAATGATTATTACAAAAAAATGACCGCTCATACCAAAGTTTTCCAAAAGAAATTGTTTGAAGAAATGAAGAGCAGAATCAAGGAAGATGACGAGTCGGTTCCGTATTTGTATAATGGTTATTACTATATCACCCGTTTTGAAACCGGGAAAAATTATCCCATTTATTCCAGAAAAAAAGCAAGCCTTTCGGCTGATGAGGAAATTTTATTCGATTGTAATAAATTAGCAAAAGGACATTCTTACTTTCAATTAGGAGGTTTGAGCATCAGCCCGGACAATAAATTGGCTGTTTTTAGTATTGATGTCATCGGAAGAAGAATCTATGATATTCAAGTCAAAAACTTGGAAACAGGCGAAATTCTTTCGGATAAAATAGAAAAAGTTTCCGGAAATGCCGTTTGGGCAAACGATAATAAGACCATTTTTTATTCGAGTCAGGACGAAATTACCTTGCGTTCCGACAAAATTTTCAAACATAAATTAGGCACAAATCAAAAAGATGATGTTTTGGTTTATTTCGAAAAAGATGAAACTTTTAATGTTGAGGTTGCCAAATCTAAATCCAG
Organism: Flavobacterium psychrophilum; assembly: GCA_022729635.1. Classification (GTDB taxonomy): domain Bacteria; phylum Bacteroidota; class Bacteroidia; order Flavobacteriales; family Flavobacteriaceae; genus Flavobacterium; species Flavobacterium psychrophilum_P. The sequence continues at coordinate 6,194 of DZAU01000050.1, read as the reverse complement.
AAAATATCTCGCAATCGAATCAGGAAGCACTTTGACAACCGAATATCAAATTTTGGAAGCAGACAATCCCGACGGAAAATTTAGAATTTTTCAAAAACGCATTCGAGGTTTAGAATACAGCATTAATCATTATGGCGACAGTTTTTACATCATGACAAATGCTGATAAAGCCACAAATTTTAAGTTGATGAAAACTTTGGAAACTGCAACTTCCAAAGAAAATTGGACAGAAGTTATTTCGCATCGTGAGAATGTTTTGTTGGAAGATATTGAAATTTTTAAGGATTTCTTGGTTATTGAAGAACGATTTAACGGATTGAATAGAATTCGAATTAAACCATGGAGTGGGGAAGGGGAATATTATTTACCATTCGAATGTGAAACTTACACGGCTTACACAGGAACGAACGTTGATTTCGACACCGATATTTTGCGTTATTCCTATCAATCGATGACCACACCTTCTTCGGTGATTGATTTTAATATGAAAACAAAAAGCAAAGAAATCAAGAAAGAACAACAAGTCCTGGGTGGAAAATTTGATAAAAATAATTATTCCGAAGAAAGAATTTGGGCCACAGCAAAAGACGGAACAAAAGTCCCAATTTCGATGGTTTACAGAAAAGGATTGAAAAAAGAAGGCAAGAATCCGTTGTTGTTGTATGCTTACGGTTCGTATGGTCATTCGATGGATGCGACATTTTCATCAACACGATTGACATTGCTCGATAGAGGGTTTATTTTTGCCATTGCGCATATTCGCGGAGGCGAAGATTTAGGGAGACAATGGTATGAAGACGGAAAATTACTAAAAAAGAAAAATACATTTACCGATTTTATAGATTGCTCTAAATTTGTAATTGACCAAAAATACACTTCGCCAGAACATTTATATGCCGAAGGCGGTTCTGCCGGTGGATTGTTGATGGGAGCCATCGTGAATTTGGCACCAGAATTATATCACGGAATCATTGCACAAGTGCCTTTTGTGGATGTAATTACAACGATGCTTGACGAAAGTATTCCTCTGACAACAGGAGAATATGACGAATGGGGAAATCCAAATGTTAAAAAATATTACAATTATATGGCTTCGTATTCGCCTTATGATAATGTAAAAAAACAGAATTATCCCAATATGTATGTTTCGACAGGTTTGCACGATTCGCAGGTACAGTACTGGGAACCAGCTAAATGGGTGGCAAAATTACGCAATTTAAAAACGGATGATACTGTTTTATTTCTTGATACAAATATGGATGCCGGTCACGGAGGAGCTTCGGGAAGGTTTGAAGCCATTAAGGAATTGGCAAAAGAATACAGTTTTTTATTAGATTTAGAAGAAATTAAAAAGTAATTAGAAATTTTTTGTTAAATTTGCAGAGATTTTAGGTTAAATTAAAAAGTGTCCTTGATTAACTATTTTTTTATGAAAGAAGAAATGAACGCTTATAATAATATTTTAGAATTAATAGGCAATACCCCGATTATTAAGTTAAATAAAGTAACTGAAGAATTAAAAGGAAATTTTTACGCCAAAGTAGAAGCTTTTAATCCAGGTCATTCAACAAAAGACAGAATTGCATTACACATTCTTGAAGAGGCTGAAAAAAAGGGAATCTTAAGTCCAGGAGGTACCATAATCGAAACAACATCCGGTAATACTGGTTTTAGTTTGGCAATGGTAAGCATAATAAAAGGGTATAATTGTATATTAGCAGTAACTTCAAAATCTTCTAAAGATAAAATAGACATGTTAAGAGCTTTAGGAGCAAAAGTGTATGTTTGCCCTGCTCATGTTTCTGCCGATGATGAACGCTCTTATTATAGTGTAGCCAAACGTTTGCATGAAGAAACTAAAGGTTCTGTTTATATCAACCAATATTTCAATCAATTGAATGTTGATGCCCATTACAATTCTACAGGACCAGAAATTTGGGAGCAAACAAAAGGTAAAATCACCCATTTTATTGCTTGTAGCGGAACCGGAGGAACTATTTCTGGAACAGCAAAATATCTAAAAGAACAAAATCCAAATATTAGAATTTTAGGTGTTGATGCTTATGGTTCTGTATTGAAAAAATATCACGAAACTGGTGAATTTGATAATAACGAAATTTATCCTTATCGAATCGAAGGTTTAGGTAAAAATTTGATTCCAACAGCAACAGATTTTGATGTAATTGATAGGTTCATGAAGGTTACCGATGAAGAAAGTGCGCACTCTGCTAGGGAATTGGCAAAAAGAGAAGCTTTATTTGTAGGTTATACCTCTGGAGCCGTACTTCAAGCCATAAAACAATACGAAGAAGAAGGTGAGTTTGATAAAAATAGTATTGTAGTTGGGCTTTTCCCTGACCACGGTTCACGTTATATGAGCAAAGTATTTAGTGACGAATGGATGAATGAACAAGGATTTTTTGACAGCATTAACGAAGAAGAAGCCGAAAAAATCGAATTTATAAAATAGATTAAGTACTTTGTATTAAGTAATAAGATAAAAAACTCCATTCGTTTAATCGAAATGGAGTTTTTTTGTGCAACCTGCGTTCTGCAACCTGAAATCTGCATTTTGCGTTCTGTATTCTGAAAATTGATTCTTTTTGAGATTCCTACGGAATGACAAAATTGTAAAAAATCTGAAACCTGCCTGCCGGCAGGCAGGTCTGAACACTAAAAACTGCTTACTGAATACTATTCCTCCATAGTATGATATACGTTCATCACGTCATCATCTTCTTCCATTTTCTCGATAAGTTTCTCCACATCAGCAACTTCGGATTCGCTTAGTTTTTTTGTGATTTGAGGAATGCGTTCAAAACCCGAAGAAAGGATTTCTATTTTTCTGTTTTCCAATTCTTTTTGGATGGTTCCAAAACTTCCGAAAGGAGCATATATCAAGATTCCGTCTTCGTCTTCAAAAACTTCTTCGGCACCAAAATCGATTAATTCTAATTCTAGTTCTTCTGGGTCGATTCCATCAGCAGGAATTCTAAAATTACAGGTATGATCAAACATAAATTCTACCGAACCTTGTGTTCCCAGAGTTCCGTTACATTTGTTAAAATAACTGCGAACATTGGCAACAGTCCTGTTATTATTATCAGTGGCAGTTTCGATTAATAGTGCAATTCCGTGTGGAGCATAGCCTTCAAATAAAACTTCTTTGTAGTTAGCTGTGTCTTTATCGGTTGCTTTTTTGATGGCTCGTTCTACATTTTCTTTTGGCATATTGGCAGCCTTGGCATTTTGTATTACGGCTCTTAATCTTGAATTGGCGTCTGGATTTGGTCCACCTTCTTTTACAGCCATTACAATATCTTTCCCAATTCTGGTAAATGCTTTGGCCATTGCAGACCAACGTTTCATTTTTCTTCCTTTTCTGAACTCAAACGCTCTTCCCATTGCTAAATTTTTATTTTTGAACTGCAAAAATACAGTTATATGTTATTTTATCAAATGTTTTTTTAATCAATCCAAATCGTTTTTTGCGAAAATTTAATTTGGTATTTATTTTTTTAATTTATTGAAGTCATTTAGTATCGCAACAACTTCTTCTAAATAGGGATTGGTTTTCAGGTTTTTAATTCGATACGCATTGATTTCTTGCTGGAAAAAATCAAAGTTCAATTGTTCTGTATCATAAGAATTATTCGAAATCGTACAACCGTTTTCGGTTGCTGCAATTTTTTTTACTTTTTTATAAAGGGAATCAATTTGGTGAACGTCAGCAAATACCTCTTTGAAAGTCAAGATTAGTGGTTTTTTTGGATCGTTGTAAAGTGCGTTTATTGCGGTGTTTGCAGAAATAATTTCATTGAATTGAGCATTGTTTTTCGATCTAAAATTACTGCTTTCAATTATTGTTGGATAATAATCTTTTCGGAATGGGGTAAATCTCGCTTTTGTGTTGATAACATCATATTTCAAGGAGGTTTTAAAACTTTCTTCACGCGCAACAATGCTGTCATATAAAACAGGAAAGTCTATATCCGGAATAATTCCTTTTATTTGGTTGCTGTCACCTGTAATCCTATAAAATTTTTCGATGGTTAATTTTACAAAATCCTCCTGACTTCCGTCCAAAGGTAAAATAGTCTGCATCGAAGCTTTGCCCAATGATTTGCTTCCGGCGATGATGGCTCTGTTGTAATCCTGCAATGCAGCACTAAAAAACTCACTTGCCGAAGCTGAATTTCCGTTGATTAAAACCACAATTGGACCATAATAAATACTACCTCGATTGTAGTCTTTTAGAATACTTTGCCTATTTTTCCTATTTGACAAAACCGAAACCGGACCATAATCAATAAACATTCCGGCTAATTTAACGGCTTCTTCCATTGAACCGCCACCGTTATCCTGAAGGTCAATCACTAAACCCTGTATATTGTCTTGTTTGAGTTTTATAATTTCTTTGGCAACATCATCGGCACAACCTTGAAGGCTAAATCCGTCAAAATCAGAGTAAAAATTCGGGATAGTAATGTAACCAATTTTAATATCCTTTTCGACAATGAAACTCGAAACAATATTTACAGTGGCTTTCATCACTTGTTTTTTGAGCAAAACCGCCAGAATGTTCCCGTTTTTTTTCTGGATGGTCAATTCGATTTCTTCATTAGAATCAGAATAAATTAATTCTCCAATTTTGTCTAGCGAAGTACAGGAAACGGTATATTCTTCTCCGTGTGTATTGGAAACTTTTAGAATTACATCATCTTTTTCGAACTTTCCGGCTCTGGCAGCTGGTCCGCAGGGAACAATATCTTCCACAACAATTTCCTCTTTTTCATTCAAACTGACATTGAGACCTAATGATAAACCGCTTGTAGATAACCCTGACATAAAACTGGTTTTGGCATCTAAAGAAAAGTAATTGGTGTGCGGATCAAAATAATTACAAAAAATATTCAAAAAATCATTTTGAAGGTCAAATCCAACGCCTTTTTTACTGTCAAGAATACTGCTTACTTTGCATAAATTGGTATTAAATATTTTTGTTTTGGATGTTTTTTCGAGCTTTGAAAAATGTTGGTTAAGCGAATCTAAATTAGAACTCAATTTCGATATATCTTCTAAAACTTCATACTTGATTCTTTTTTTCCAAACACGGTCAATATCGGTGGCGACTAAGTCAAACGGAAAATTTTTCTTCGAGAATTTAACGGTGTCTTTTGCATTATAATCAAGCACTTCGTTTTGTATTTTTTCAAGAGTTTTTTTCTTTCTTTCCATTGCAAATTGGTAAACGGAAACAAAATCATTCATGAAAGAACAATCATTTTGCATAATATAATTATCCAGCAAAAGCCTGTGTTTACAGAGTTTATCGTATTCTATTTTGGTAAATAAATTTCTGTTGCCATCTAAATTGTCCATAAAAGCATCAAAAACATAGACCGATAGACTGTCGTCAATTGGTTTCGGATGATAATGCTCCCGTTGGATTAAGGCATTTATTTTGGAAAGTATTTCACAAGTTTTAGCACTATTTTGACCAAAAAGGGAAAATGTTGTCAGAAAGAGTAGGAGTGAAATTTTCCTCATTAATTTTTATTTAAGATGCAGTAAAAGAGTTGAATTTTACTCATTAAAAAATTCAAACAACAAATTATTTATGGCTGTTCTCAATGTTTTTGCAATAGAGCCGTCAGTTTTTACAATTCTACTTTTGTCTATACTTTTGATGTGATCAAAACACAATTCGCCATTAATATCTTTGTGTTTGGTCAATATTCTAAACGGATAGCCTTTTGGTTTTGAGGTAAACGGAACAACTACAATAGTATTCATATAGGTATTCACACTATTTGGCGAAACTACTAAACAAGGTCGTATTTTTGAAATTTCACTTCCTTTGGTTGGGTTTAAATCTACCAAAACAACATCCCATTTTTTATAAATAGTCAATGCCATCTGAAAGAGTTGAATCAAAATCGTTAAAATCATCTTCAGGATGTATGTCCATTTTGGCCAGTATCTCGCTCCATTTTCTGCGTGGCGGTGTAATCTCTTTTACTGGCTTAACGGTTAAAGTGTTGTTTATGAGTTCCAAAACAACTTCTTTTGTCCCTAATATATTGAGGTATTCTTTAGGAATTCTAATTCCGTTAGAATTCCCTATTTTGATAATCTGTGTTTGGCGAGTTTTTATCATAATACAAATGTAATTACTTTTGTTATTACTTTAA
>DZAU01000112.1 GCA_022729635.1 Flavobacterium psychrophilum | reverse complement strand
TAATGTTACCTGCTTTTTCGATGGTGCTTTCGCACATACCACAGTTACCGTAAATATTTACGCTTTCGGTTTTAGCGTTTTTGATTTGAGCATTACACGCTGTGAATGATAGCAATAACGTAATTGCCATCAATATTTTTATTGATTTGTTCATAATATTAATATTTTATACGAAGCGGAATTCACGAACTCCGTTTCATTTTTTGAAAAATTTAAGTTTTGTAAATGATTGAATTGGAAAGCAAGAAAATTGCTTTCAATTGGACAGACCTATGGCTGTCAAGGCAAGGAATTAGCCTATTTTGGGCGGTTGCCAAATAGAAAAAAAACCTGACGAAAAACAGGTGTCTTGATAGTAAAAGTTTGACTTGCTAACGATTATTTTAATTCCTAAAAATCCGTCAAATAATGGAATTGTAAAGTTTGTACTATTAGTTGGGCAATGACAAGCGGGATTACCACATTTTCCATTACAGCCTTTTCCGTTTTTACCGCATTGTCCTTTTTCTGTGTCGCAACAACCTTTCTTTTCCGTTTCGGTATCAGATTGTTTGGCGCAAGTATTTTCTATGTTTTCAGATTTTGACCCACAAGCATAAGTGTCTGTTGGTGTCATAAAGAAACCAATCGGAGTAAGTAATGCTATGTAAATAAATCTTGTCATACTATTTATAAACGCAAAGGTACAATTTTTATTATGTCGAGCGTTGGCAAAAAACAGTTCTTTTGGTTTTTTTGAGCTTTGGCTTGCGTGTCAGCAAAAACCAAATGTGCTGTTTGTGCGGTCGGCTTTTTACAATGAGGCACAACGGTTTGCAGCTTGGCGATGTGGCAGGGAAATAAATCCCAATCTTTCAATTCAAAAACCATAATTCCAAAACAGAAAAAATCTTTAAATTAAACACCGATCCTGCCATTTTGCAAATACGCTGTTAGCAGATGTTATGTATTCGTTAATTTTCGATACACAAATATAGCTTCTTCATTTCTCCTAAAATTAGCAGAAAATTCTATTAGTTCTAAATATGTTTTTAAATTGTTATTTACAGATGGGTTCTCATCTTTTTTAGATATTAATAACTCAAGTAACAACATCATTGAGTTTCTTTTACTTATCATTGTGAATTTATCAAAGAAAGTTCTGATTTCTTTTTCTTTCAAAAAACTATTTAAAATTAAATTTGTAATTGTTTTTATAGTATATTGATTTCCTAAAATTGCAGCAATTTCTATATTTTCAAATGATTTTTCATCATCTCCTTTAAGGTCATAAATCTGCGAGAGTAAAAGATATGGGTTTGAATAATCTTCGCCATACTCTATAGCTTTTTCGCAGTCTACTATTGCTTCATTTAGTTCTCCAAGATTTTTTTTAGCATTACCACGATTGCTGTAAATTCTTTGAAAAGAAACACCAAGTAATACTCCTCCATTCAAGCCTTCTAAATCTTCTTTATTTTTACTTTGAAGATTGGTTTTAAGTTGTAAAGCATATGTATAAAATTCTTTAGCCTTATTATCATTTTTTAAATTTAAAAAGCAAAAACCAATTTGATGATATAAAGCGTATACATCTTCATCATTCTCACTTAATTCAATTGCAATTTCGTAATTTTCTACTGCTTTCTTATATTCTTGTAGGTCTTCATAACAATTTGCTCTAAATGCAAAATAATCCCATTTTTCATTACTTCCTGATTCAATACACGAATTGATAGTTTTTAAAGCGTTATTTACATCGTTATGCAAATAAGAAGTAGTAGCCAATTGGAATAATTGTTCATTATCTTTTATTTTTTTTTCTCCAAAAAACAAAAAGTTAAAAATTGATTTTTGGGTTTTTGACAACCTTTTTTTTGGTCTGTTAAATGCTTTTGAGAATATTTCCATTTCTTTCGTTTTTTTTAATAATATCTACTAACGTCCAGCGGCTTGCAGAAGTGGTGGATTAAGGAAGCTTAAACTTTCGGTTAAACACTGACTTTGCAAGTACAAAACCAACTTTAAATTAAGCCCAAAACCCGCCATTTCTGCAAACTGCTGTTACCAGTCGCTTATTTTTTTATAAATTCAAATATTTGATTTGCAATTTCATTTTGTCCACTTTCACTTGTAATATAAGTTTTGTCATTTTCGTTTGATAAATAACCAACTTCTAATAATAATGCTGGACATTTTGAGTTTTTGATTACGAAAAAGTTTGCGTCTTTAACTTCTCCTTTAGCAAGTTTCTCATTCGAGATTTTATCAACTAAATCTTTTGCACTTTCCATTGATTTATCATAAAAATCATTTTGTTTTGAAACGTAAGCATTAACTCCGTTTTCTTTTAAATTTTTTGATGCGTTTATGTGTAAAGAAATTAACAAACTTGGATTAATTTTGTTAATTCTTGCTACTCTTTCACTTAATTCAATAAAACTATCATCTTCTCGAAGCAAAACGATTTCAATTTCACCTTTTCCATTCAGTAAACTTATTTTATTCGCAATATTTTCTACAATTTTCTTTTCAAATTCACCTCCAATTTGTGCACCAAAATCTTTTCCTCCGTGACCTGCATCAATTACAATTATTTTTTTGTCATTCAATGGTTTGAAAGCAAAAGATAAAAAAATTGTCAAAATACCTAAAACTGCTAAAAATTTCATTTTGTTTTTCATAATGTCTGATTTTAAATTATTTATGTTAATTGTTATTATTTGTAAACGTTTTTTTTACCGAAATGTTGCGATTAAATGGCTGGTAACGTCTCGTGGCTTGCAAAAATTGGGGATTTGGTAGCCTGAACTTTTAGTAAATCACTGACCACAAAAGTACAAAACAATGTGTAAAGTCAAGACCAAAACCCCAATTTTTGCAAACCGCTGTTACCAGCAGTTTTTTTCTTTTTTTTAGTTCAATTTTACACTTATTCCTTTATGGTCCGATAATTCTTTTGCACAATTCCATTCCGCAATTTCAACTTTTGAGTTTGCAATGAATTCCTTACTAATTGCAATATGGTCAATCGTTTCTGTTTTATTTTGCGTCAAATTTGTAATCTCGTTTTCTGCAAAACTTTTATTCAATTCAGTTCTTCCAAAATTTGTAAAATAATAATTGTCACAAAACGAAATATTATAATCTCCAATTATGCACAAATTTTTAGTTTCCGCAAACTTTCTGTAATCTTCAATTTGTTTTCGCAAATCGTTCTTGAAGTTTTGGTTTCTATTTCCGAAAATTCCTATTATTGTTCCGTAAACAATTAAGTTTCCGCTTTCTGTTTTAAATTATGCAGCGCAACTTGTAAACGAATTGAAAGTTTCAAATTCTTTAGTAATTTCATACTTCGAGAATATTTTTACACGTTTTTCAGTTTCTCGATAATTTTCAGATAAATCCCAAGCCCCGCAATTTCGTGAAACCGCTGTTATGCGACGGTTTATTTTAGTTTTCTCTTTTTAGGATTTTGTCTATTTGAAAAAAATGATAAAATTTCAACATCTTCTTTTAAAATTCTATAATATAAAGAGTTCAAAGATAAAACAACAGCTCTTCGAATGTCTTTTTGAACATCAGATTTTTGGAAAACATGAGGGTTTTTAGATATTATACTAAGTGTCTTTTCAAGATTAGTTGCAAGATTTCTAAGTTCTTTTTCAGTCCAATTCTCTTCGAGAAACTCTATAATTTTTTCTAATTCTCTTAAAGCATTATCAGTCCAAAGAATTTTATAACCATTTTTCATATAATTCTCTTGCTTTTGAATGTGGATTTAATTTTCCAGATTGGGCATCACTTATGCCAAGGTCAATAGATTGCTTTTCATTTTCAGAAATTAAATTCCACCAATCTATACTTTCTTTTTTCCTTAAATTAGCAATTTTTTCAATCATAGCAGAATCTTCAATTGACGAAAGCCATTGAATTAGTTCTAATTTTTGACTTAAAATATTTAGCTCAGCATTCATAATAAAGTTTTTATAAGTCAAAGGTAATAATTTATTTTGTGATTTTTGTTAAATTACGCGAGAAAAACTGACGGCTAACGAAAATGTATATGCGTAGTTGCTGTATTTCAAGGGACTTACGTTTCAATT
>DZAU01000049.1 GCA_022729635.1 Flavobacterium psychrophilum | reverse complement strand
GACCGTATGACTCAGGAGTTACAGTAGGACAAGGAAATAAAACTTCTATTTTTATCACGGATTTGCAAGCCGGATATTTGGTAAACCCAATGACGAACTTGAAACTTTTTGGAAGTTTTATTTATAGAAATTTTGACCCAAACCAAAACACAGCAACAGTCTTTAAGGAAAACACCACTTGGTTTTCTTTAGGAATTCGCTCGGATGTGTTTAATTGGTATTTTGATTATTAGGAGAGTATGAATTTCAAATCCGCTATCGGGTACAGGATTACTAAAAATAGAAAAAGCAGACATTCCTATTATTGATGTTTTGAATTTGAATAATTTTACAAAATATAACGAATATTGAGTTTTTCAAAGTTGGAACGTCATATAGTAATGGGTGCGAAGTCGGAGACATTCGCACAGCATTCTAACAACATTTTTTAGAACTTTAGGTTTTAGAAGACTTCGGTCAGCGGGGGTTGAATTTTGAGATTATCATTATAACATAAAAGAAAAGGTAGTTTTGAGCCTTTATTATCTGAGGGGGTTAAAAAAGACACTTTATATTACGTTAATTTTACACACAAAACACATACTTTTGGAATAAAATATTTAAAAGGGCAAAAAGAAATTGATTCAGTAAAATTGCAAAATCCAGGATATTCAACTACCATTTTGGAGGTTAAAATAAAATAATAAAGCTTATGGACAGAAGAATATTTATGATATCACTCTTTTTTTTGTTTTCTTGTTCTAACAAAAAAATAGAATATGATGCAAATGGAAATAAAATAAAAGAATATGAATTGACGGATAACAATATATATAGACTTTGGAAAGAGTATTATAATAATGGTAATTTAAAAACAATTTATAATTATAAAAAAGGGGTTGAACTTGATTCTGCGATTATTTATAATACAAACGGGGAAATCCAAAGAATTGAAAAGCTTCTGCAAAATGACACTATTTTCAGTAAAGAATTTATAGATGGAATTTTAGAGTCAGAAGGGAAATATATAAATAGAAAAAATACTATTGGTAAATGGAAATTTTATAAAAAGAATGGTAAAATAGATAAGATTGTAGAGTATATAAATTTATGTGGGAAACCGTATACTAATCAAAGTTGGTATTTTGATGGGCAAGGTGATACCATTAAAAAATATGGCAATTATTATGAAATAAAATATTTTCCAAAAAGAATTAAAAAAAATAACAAAGTTCTATTTGAAATAACCTATAAACCCATAATTTATATTAATTCTGAAGTTATGTTTTGTTTTGATACAGAAAATAAAGCAATTAGAGATTTTTGTAACATACACGAATTAAAATTAATTGAAGCTTATAAATCATCTGAGGTATTAAAAATAAATATTACATTTGAAAGTAGTGGTAAAAAAAATTTGAGAGGTTATATAAAAGAATTTTTCACTAAAAAACCTACAAAACAAGATTCTATTACTCACGGGGAAAGATTTGTCTATTTTGATATACCGATAAAAGTAGATTAAAAAGTTGCCCCCCCCCCGCTAGTCCGAGCATTAGCAAATATTGGGCTAGTGCGAGTTTCTAACTCGTACCCACAAACACAAGCAAACAAATAACACAAAAAAACGAGCAATTGCTCGTTTTTTTGGTTTTAAATTCTATTCATTGCAAATTTAGGATGTCTTTTATTGTGAACTATTGCAGTAAAAACTACTAATTCATTAACTTCTTCAATATAAAAATGAATGTTATACGGAAATGTTTTAGGATGAGCAATACGAACATTTTTGTAACGTGGTGAGTAAGAAGTGGGCATTTTTAAAACTTTTTTAATTGCTGTTTCAATAGCAAGAGCAAACTCAACTTCGAGACCTTCTTTTTGTTCTTTGTACCAAATTTTTGCTTCTTGTATGTCTGAAAAAACTTGGTCAAAATATTGAGCAGTGTACATTAAATCTTGCGTTTTAGTTCTTCAAAAAGGCTTTCAATTGGTTGTAAACGTTCAGGGTTTTTGGCTATTGCCTCTAATCTTTCATCAATTAAATCTTTTTCCCATTGTGGTAATTCTTGTTCTAATGTTTCAATATCGGGGTAGTTATTTTTTATCAAATTCCAATCTTCCATTGGTACATAAACGCCAGTTTGATTGCCGAAATTATCTTGTAATACTTGAAGTTTCATCGTTTTGTTTATTTAGCGGTTTTTTATGAAATAGTATATCTTCTTCTGTTTTTTGTGAAAACTGTAAAAAATAACTCATAGATTATCAATATAATTTTTCAAATCTTCGACTTTTACGGTTGTGAATTTCCCGTTTTTAAATCGTCTTCACTACGTTTTATTTTAGCCACAAACTCGGGATTATATGGTTTTTCTTTAGAAATCTCAAATTTGATTTTTAAAGCTTTCATAACAGCTTTTACAGCTTCAATTTGTGAAGTATCCTCAATAAATGCCGTGATGTTAATTGTTTGCATAATTTTATATTTTAAGAGGCGTAAACTTATTTTTTAATACAAAGATAAACAAAACTTGTGTTTTTTTATGCCGTATTTTTTATTTGTCAAATCCCTTTCGATAAACTATTTTTGCAAAAGTTTAAAAAAAAATAAATAAAGCAAACTTTGAATAGTACACCTAAAACCATTTCCATAAAATCTATTTACGCTGATTTCAAAGCAATTACCAAAGCTGGTTTGGCGATTAGTGTTGTGTTTTCCTCCATTGCAGGGTTTTTGCTTGGTGTTCCTGATATTCAGTCTTTAGATTGGATGGTTTTATTGAAATTGTCCATTGGCGGTTATTGTATGGTTGGCGCTTCGAATGCGTTTAACCAAGTTATCGAAAAGGATTTAGATGCTTTGATGGACAGAACCAAAAACCGTCCCGTTCCCTCTGGAAGAATGTCACCAAATGTGGGCTTGATTTTAGCCAGTATTCTTACGATTATCGGAATTGCGTTGCTTTATACCATCAATTCAAAAACGGCAATGTTTGGTGCAATCTCCATATTTTTATATACCAGTATTTATACACCGCTAAAAACGGTAACTTCTTTGTCGGTTTTTGTGGGAGCTTTTCCCGGAGCGATTCCATTTATGTTAGGCTGGGTTGCGGCAACAGGAAACTTTGGCATTGAAGCCGGAACTTTGTTTCTGATTCAGTTTTTCTGGCAATTTCCTCATTTTTGGGCTATCGGTTGGTTTTTATATGAAGATTATGAAAAAGCGGGTTTCTTTATGTTGCCAACAGGAAAAAGAGATAGAGGAACAGCTTTGCAAATTATTTTATATACAGCGTGGTTAATCATAGCGTCGCTTTTACCGGCTTTGGGTTATACTGGACAATTATTTATTTCGCCAGTGGCTGCAATTTTGGTATTTTTGCTCGGACTTTGGATGCTTTATTATTCCATACAATTGTACAAATTAAGAACTGCCAAAGCCGCAAGAACCTTGATGCTTGTTAGTGTTTCATATATTACTTTATTGCAATTAATTTATATATTTGATAAAATTTTAAGATAGTTATGACAACGACAATGACCGCCGAAGAACATAAATCAAGAACAGCAAGATCATATAAATTGCTGTTATTGTTCGCTATGATAAGTATGATTATGATGTTTGCAGGACTTACGAGTGCTTTTGTGGTAAGTAAATCCAGAGCCGACTGGTTGAAAGATTTTCAATTGCCATCTGCATTTTTCTTCAGCACGGCAGTGATAATAGGCTGTAGCATCACATTTCACTTGGCAAAAAAAGCCATTCAAAAGGACAATCAAAAAGCGACAACGGCATTTCTTTTGGCGACTTTGGCACTGGGAATATTATTTGTGGTTTTGCAATTTGTGGGTTTTAGTCAGATTGTGGCCAATGGCTATTATTTCACAGGAGCCGAAAGTTCGATTACGACAACATTCCTATATATAGTTACAGTTGTGCATTTATTGCACCTTGCTGGCGGAATAATTGCTCTTTTAATTATAATTTATAAACAATTGAAACAAAAATACAATTCGAATAAAACTCTTGGTATTGAACTAGGTGCGATGTATTGGCATTTTCTTGATTTATTGTGGGTTTATTTATTTTTATTTTTATATTTCTTTAAATAAGAAAAAATTGTAGATTTGAAAACTTTTTAACGAATAACTTTTTATGGAGACAGTTACTATTGAAAATAGTGGAGAAAAAACTTGGGGAGGTGGAAATGAACCAATGGGAGCAAGTTATGGCAAATTAATGATGTGGTTTTTTATCGTATCAGATGCTTTAACATTTTCTGGATTTCTTGCCGCTTATGGTTTTTCAAGATTTAAATTTATTGAAACTTGGCCTTTAGCCGATGAGGTTTTTACACACGTACCGTTTATGCACGGTGTTTCGGCGCCAATGTATTATGTGGCATTCATGACTTTTATTTTGATTTTTTCATCCGTAACGATGGTTCTTGCCGTTGATGCTGGACATCAATTAAAAAAGGATAAAGTAGCCCTTTATCTTTTTTTAACTATTATTGGTGGTTTGATATTCGTAGGCTCACAAGCTTGGGAATGGAAAAATTTCATCAAAGGCGAATATGGAGCAGTTGAAACAAAAGGAGGAAGCTTACTTCAGTTTGTGAATAAAGATGGAAAACGAGTGGCTCTTGCCGAATTTGCTGCAACCTTGCCAGTAGAAAGAGAACAACTGACACGAAATAAAGCGAAATGGTTTATGGAAGAAGCTGCTTTGCCTGCCTATTCGGTTGCCGAAGTTCAGGAAGGGTTTAAATCACATCCAGATATTTTAGTTAGAACAGAAACCATAACTGCCGAAAAGAAAAAAGAAGTTCTTTCTAGAAGTGAATCAGAAATGCGCTTGAAAGACGCAAGTTTAGTTGTCGAAGGCGCTAATTTGACCAGAAATGAATATGGTAGCAAGTTATTTGCTGATTTCTTTTTCTTTATTACAGGTTTTCACGGTTTTCACGTATTCTCTGGAGTGGTTATCAATGTTATCATATTTTTTAATGTGATTCTTGGAACTTACGAGAAAAGAAGAAGCTATGAAATGGTAGAAAAAGTGGGGCTTTATTGGCACTTCGTTGATTTAGTTTGGGTATTTGTATTCACCGTTTTCTATCTAGTTTAATTTACAAAAAGAAAATATTATGTCACACGCACACGCATCTAACGCAAAAAGAATTTGGACCGTTTTTGGAATATTGTCTATAATAACAATCGTTGAGGTATTTTTTGGGATTCTAAAACCTGAATTTTTACACATGAATAGTTTCATAGGGTTGACCTTATTAAACTGGATTTTCATTATTTTGACTTTGGTAAAAGCCTATTATATTGTTTATGCTTTTATGCACATGGAAGGAGAAAAATCGGTTTTGAGATATGCGGTCATCCTGCCATTAATTTTTTTAGTTATTTATTTGCTTTTCATCCTTTTGACCGAAGGGAATTATGTTTTCGAGGTTTTTAAAAACTCCACCATCAAGTGGAATTTTTAACAAGATATTAATTCAAAAAAAAGTCCCGATTACATCGGGATTTTTTTATTTTTGTAGTGAAATAATTTCATTAAAAATGAAAAAAAACATAGTCCTTTTCGTCCTTTTTATTTTACCGATTGTTGCCTATCTTTTTTTTGCGTCAGGGGTCAATAGTTTCACAAAATTACCAGTAATCACCGCTAAAGTTTCTGATTTTGGGAATTGGAAATCCTTGAATAATGAAAAGGTGAGTTTGAATAATAAAATCACAATTCTTGGCTTTTCGGGTTCCAATATTTTGAAAAACAGAGGGAATTTTTTCAATCTGAATCAAAAAATTTATCAGCAATATCACACCTTCAAAGATTTACAATTTGTAGTTATTTGCCCTTTGGGAACAGAAAATGATGCTCAAAAAATAGTTGATGCATTGTCTGAATTTACAGATGTCAGCCAATGGCATTTTGTGTTTACTTCGCCAGAAGAAATCAATTCGTATTATAACCAATTAAAACTCGTTGGAAAATTAGATACAGATTTGGGAACTCCATACGTGTATATTATTGACAAAGAAAGAAATCTCAGAGGAAGAAAAGAAAAAAAAGGCTATAAAGAAGGCTACAATACCTTTCATCCTGCCGAATTGAGTAACGAAATGTTAGATGATTTCAGGGTTATACTTTATGAATATCGTGCTGCTTTGAAGAAAAATCACAATGCCACAAAACAACTTTAAATTATAGAAATAATGCTTAAAAACAAATCATACATCTGGATTTCTCTTGTTGTTCTAGTTTTCGGAATTTATGCTGTTCCAAAAATTATTGACAGAATACAAAACAACAAAATTGTAAATGGGAATCGATTAGACAAAGTGTCGAACTCTTCTGGCGAAAATGAAAGTTTGGTCAAAATTGGTCCGGCTCCAAAATTTGAATTGGCAAACCAAGATAACATCAAAATTAACAATGAAACCTACAAAGGCAAAGTTTATGTTTTGGAATTTTTCTTCACGACTTGTCCAACTATTTGCCCAAAAATGAATCAAAGTATGTTGCAAATCGAAAAAACATTCTTTGGTAATCCAAATTTTGGTATCGTTTCCATTTCTATCAATCCGGAACACGATACACCGGCAGTTTTGAAAGAACATCGGGAATTATTGGGTGTAAAATCTTCGAATTGGAATTTCTTGACAGGCGATAAAACCTATATTTTTGATTTGTCAAACAAAGGTTTTAATCTTTATGCTGGCGAAAATAACAAAGCAAAAGGAGGTTTTGAACATTCGGGATTGTTTGCTCTTATTGATAAAAACGGTGACATTCGCTGCCGAAAAGACAAGTTTGGAAACCCAATTTTGTATTATGACGGTTTAGATAAAATAGGAGTGAGAGACATTCAACAAGACATAGCAATTTTATTAAAAGAATAAAATGGAAGATAATTCATTAGAGAAAAAATTCAGCAGGTTTATAGTAATAGTATCGATCTTAATTCCGGTTGTTGTTGCTATTCTTTTCAGTGTCAAGCTGAAAGATTATGGATTCAATGTCGAGCCGCTTTCGTTTCTTCCGCCAATTTATGCCACTATAAACGGAATCACCGCTATAGTTTTAATCGCAGGAGTTTTGGCTATTAAAAACGGAAAAAGAAAACTTCACGAGCGATTAATGACAACCGCTATTGCCCTTTCCGTTGTTTTTTTAGTGATGTATGTGGCCTATCACATGACTTCGGATTCGACAAAATTTAGTGGAGAAGGACTGATTAAATCAATCTATTTTTTCATTTTAATTTCACATATTCTATTGTCAATTGTGGTTATTCCTCTAGTCTTGATAACTTATGTTCGGGCTTTGGCCAATAAATTTGACAAGCACAAAAGAATTGCCAGAATCACTTTTCCAATCTGGTTGTATGTTGCTGTTACGGGAGTTGTAGTTTATTTAATGATTTCGCCTTATTATGTTTACTAAAGTTAGAAGTGAGAAGTTAGAAGTTAGAAGTGGGAAGCAGGAAGTTAGAAGAGATAATTCCAAATTCCAAATTCCAAATTCCAAATTTAAGACTGCTCTTTTTGGAATTTGTTTTTTCTTTTTTGGAATTTCAGCAAATGCTCAATGCGCAATGTGTCGTGCCGCTTTGACTGGCGAAGAAAATAAAGCACAGGCCGAAGCTGTAAATAACGGAATCGTATATTTAATGATTATTCCCTATTTGCTTGTTGGAGCGATTGGGTATTATATTTATCGAATGAGAAAGAAGAAATCTAGCTAAATTTACAAACCTCAAAGGTTTAAAAAAAACCTTTGAGGTTTAATTCAAATCTAAAATCCGCAATCTTCAATTATTAAAAAACACAACGTACAAATGAAAAGAACTATTTTATTTTTACTTCTATTCTGCTCTGTTTTAGCGTTTTCTCAACAAAAAGAAATGGCTGAAAATTTTTGGAAAGGCAATTTTGATAAAACAATAGAAATCGGGAATAAAATTTTAGAAACCGAACCAAAAGATTTTGAAACTATCTTGTTCATAGCAAAAGCAGAAAACGAAAGAGGAAACTTTAAAAACGCAATTCCTTATCTCGAAAGTGCAAAAAAGTTGATGAAAGAAGATTGGCAAAAATCTTGGACATTTTTGGAAACTGCAAAAAACAGTTTTGGTGTTGGAAATATTGAGGATGCTAAAAAGAATTATAAGGAAGCTCTTAAAATTAGTGGGACAAAAAATTCAGTGAAAGAACTGAAGAAATTTGGAATGTTAACAGGATTAGATGAATTTTTTAAAAATTGGAAAATTCGAGAATCAAAAAACATCATTTTTCATTTTGAAGATAAAATCAGTGAACAAGAAATTGAAAGAATTGTAAAAACGAGACAAAATGCTTTTGAAGAAATCAATTCCTTTTTTAATTCAAATCTGCCAAAGAAAATCGACTTTTTTGTTTGGGATTTAAACGAAAGTTTCAATGCTGTTTTAAATAGAAATCTTGGCTTTTCAGATTCTGTTTTATGTATTTCACATAACCGTTTAGCTCAAACCCCTGGGCACGAAATTGCGCATAATATTTCATTTTGGAAAAATAATATCAACTTCAGAACAAAATTCATCAACGAAGGAATTGGTGTTTGTTTTGATAAACAAAAAAATAATAAACTACAAAATGCACAAAAAGTTTATAAAAACAATCCGATTGACATAAAAGAAATTTGGAAAAACCAGACCAAATTAGCAGATGATATTCTTTATCCAATTGCAGGAGCTTTTGTGGATTTATTGGTTAAATATGACAAGGAGAAATTCTTGCAATTAAATGAAAATCAAACTTATGAAAATGCTTCAAAAATTTATGGGGCAAAAATCGATGAAATTATTGAGAACTTCACTCTAAAATTGAAATAATAATCAATCTGCAATCTAAAATTATTTCAACCCATCTACAGCAACACTCACGGTTCCATTTACTTTTATAAAGGCAACGATAGCTTTGTTTGTCAATTGAATTTTCTGGAATTGAATATCCTCCATTTTACCGTTGACGAAAACACCAGGCATTGGCGAATAATTTTTTAAATAAGTCGCCATATTTTGTTTCCCTTCTTCCAGATTAGGAACGATGGAATAGCGACAACTTTCTTGAATTTTTCTCAAAACTAAACCTTGTGCGAGCCAGTTCGCAGTTCGCATTAATTTACTTTTTGTGTCCAATGCGTAATCCATTTTGTCAAAAAACAGTTCTTTTGTTTGTTCGTTATATTGTGGAAATCCAGTCAAATATAGCGTTCCGTTTACGGTTCCCAATACGCCTAGAGCGATGACCATCTTGCCTTCTTTATGCCAAATATCCACTTTTTGAACAATAACTTTCTTGCTTCCGGAACTAAATTCTTGTCCGGCAAAATTCTTGGTCATTATTTTTGAAGCCTCAGCAAAAGTTGAAACAGCTGCAATATTTGCCGAAATCTGATTTGGTATTCTGGTTACAGGTTTCAGCACGATTTTAGTTGCGTCAAATTTTGATTCGGGCTTGTTTCCTATCAAAGTTTCCATCGTACATTTCATTCCCATTTCCATCAAAAAGGAATCGTTTTTGAGTTTGGCATTGGTCGAATAAATTTCAATTGGAACCACTTGAAGCCAACTTTGGTAGGCTTCGCTCATTTGAAAAGGGGAACAAATTTTTTCTAATGCCATCAAAACATTGGGCTTGAAATCCATCGATTTTTCAATAGCATCGTCTATTTTCTTCTCAATTTTTGATCTGAAAATTTTTATGGAAGGATTGATGAGATAGGTAACGGGAACATTTTTCCCAAAAACAACCATCGTGGGACTTTCGTTCCATTCTAGTGATTTTAATTCAGTTTTAGTGTTGAGTTTCCAATTGGTCAATGCCGCATCGCTTACCAAAGTTATCACGCCGTTAAGATTAAGCTCTTTAGTATTATACAATTCAACACCCAAAGTTTTGGTTCCAATTCGGTATTTAATTATAGCTTTCAAGGGCAAGACTGTTTTTATTTTTCCAGCTTCATTTGTAATAGAAATTGGAGCCAGTTTCCAAATTTTCATTTCAATATTGTCGTCTTCAATGTTATTGTCTTCATAAATTAAGCCATTCAAAAGCACATTCGTCTGGTTTTCGACATCTTTTAGTTTAACACTAATAGGCAAATTGATAAAGGAAGGAGCGCTTTCATAAATCAATGGACTGGCGTTGTCTGGTTCAGGTTTTAGTGCCGCTATTTTATTAGATGTGGAACAACTCGAAATCAGGAAAATAATCAGGAAAACAAACAGTAAAGGAAATAATTTAAGCATCATATTTTGGTTTGAATGGCAAAATTAACAAAACAAATAAATTTTTTGGATAAACTGTAACATTTTCAATTTAAATAAGTCTTATTCCTTTTTAAGCGTAAGACTATTAACGTTTTCTTATTACAATTTCTTTTCCAAAATAATTAATATTGTTTCAAATTACTCAGATATGATTGAAATTAAAGACTTGCATAAATCGTATAATGTAGGAGGTTCTGAATTGCATGTCCTAAAAGGAATCAATTTCAACATCAAAGAAGGAGAGTTAGTTGCTATTATGGGTTCGTCCGGTTCCGGAAAATCTACATTATTGAACATCTTGGGAATCCTTGACGAAGCAGATTCTGGTGAATATATTTTGGATAAAATGCCCATAAAAAATTTGAATGAAACAATTGCTTCTAAATACAGAAACCAGTTTCTGGGTTTTGTCTTCCAATCATTCAATTTGATAAATTATAAATCTGCCTTGGATAATGTGGCAATGCCGTTGTATTACCAAGGAATTAAAAGGGCAGCACGTAACGAAATTGCAATGCGTTATCTAGAAAAAGTAGGTTTGGTTTCGCATTCGCATCATTTGCCTAGTGAACTTTCTGGAGGACAAAAACAACGTGTTGCCATTGCCAGAGCATTAGCTTCGAATCCTAAAGTTTTATTAGCGGATGAGCCAACAGGAGCTTTGGATACTGTGACTTCCTATGAAGTTATGGAGTTATTACAAGGAATAAATGACGAAGGAAAAACGATTTTGATTGTAACTCACGAACCTGATATTGCCGCCATGTGCAAAAGAAACGTGGTTCTAAAAGACGGAATAATCATCGATGATAAATATGTGGAACAAGTAAGAGCCAAAAGCTATGTTTAATATTGAACGCTGGCAGGAAATTTTTGAGGCTATTGCCAAAAACAAAATGAGAACATTTCTCACGGGAACCTCTGTGGCTTCGGGGATTTTTATTTTGGTTATTCTTCTCGGTGCCGGAAAAGGACTTGAAAACGGAATTGCCAAACAGTTCGAAAATGATGCCGATGGGGTTATTTGGATTTGGGCTGGAACAACAACTAAAGAATACAAAGGATTGAATCCTGGAAGACGTATTCAGTTGCGCAATAGTGATTTTGAAGTATCTAAACAAAAATTTGAAGATCAAATAGACAAGAAAAGTTCCAAATTTAATATTTGGAATGGGAATATCGTTTATGGTAAAGAAACCGGAAACTATGATTGTCAGGGAGTTTCTCCAGATCATCAAGCTATCGAAAAAGTAACCATCACACAAGGAAGATTTGTTAATCTCATTGATATTAAGAATGGTAGAAAAATAGCTGTTATTGGGCAAAAATTGAAACAAGATTTGTTCAAAGAAAAAGACCCAATAGGAGAACAAATTGCCATTAATAATGTGAAATTTGAAGTGGTTGGTGTTTTTACTGATCCGGGAGGAGAAAGAGAAGAAACCAGAACCTATTTGCCAGTCACAACGATTCAACAAGTTTTTGGAAGCGGAAGTGATAAAATAAATGACATGTCTTTTACATTACACAAAAAAGACACTTACGAAGAAGCTTTGGCGGAATCCAAGAAATTTACTGAAGGAATAGGCCAATTATTAAAAGGTAAAAACACGGTTGCTCCAGATGATACAAACGCCATAGGAATCAATAGCACAGTTGAAAACATCAAACAGTTCTATGATTTGAATTTGTATATCCGATTGTTTTTTTGGTGGGTAGGAATTTGCACCATCATTGCCGGAGTTGTGGGAGTAAGCAATATTATGTTGATTATTGTAAAGGAAAGAACTAAGGAAATTGGAATTAGAAAAGCACTTGGAGCAACGCCACTTTCCATCATTGGAATGATTTTGCACGAATCCATTTTTATTACCACAATTGCTGGTTTTATTGGACTTTTGTCCAGTTTGGCGCTTTTAGAATTAGTTGGTCCGCAGATAAAAAGTGACTATTTTTTGAATCCTGAAGTCAATTTTACCATTGCATTAACCACTTTGGGATTGTTAATATTTGCAGGAGCATTGGCTGGTTTTGTTCCGGCTTACAAAGCAGCAAAAATAAAACCTATTGTAGCACTTAGAGACGAATAATTATGTTTGACAGAGACAAATGGGATGAAATTTTAGAAGCATTGACCGCAAATACGTTCCGGACAATACTAACCGCTTTTGGTGTTTTCTGGGGAATATTTATATTGGTAATATTGCTTGCTGCCGGAAATGGATTAGAAAATGGAGTGAAGCAAGGTTTTTCCGGAATGGCAACAAACACGATGTTTATGTGGACTCAAGCCACTTCAAAACCGTATAAAGGACTTCCTAAAACCAGACAGTTTAGTTTTCAAAATAGTGATGTTCCAGCATTGAAAGAAAAATTCCCAGACCTTTTGTATGTTTCTCCTAGAAATCAATTGGGAGGTTTTAGAGGAGGAAATAACGTAGTTAGAGGAACAAAAACAGCAGCTTACAGTGTTTATGGAGATTATCCTGAGTATGTAAAACAGGAGTCAATGGACATTATAAAAGGGCGATTTATCAATTATCAGGATATAGAATTGAGTCGAAAAGTAGCCGTAATTGGACCAGGTGTGATTGATGGATTGTATGAAAAAGCAGAGGAAGTTATTGGCACTTACATAAAAGTAAATGGGGTGAATTTTATGGTTGTTGGGGTTTATAAGAAAAAAGCAAACGGAAATGATGGGAATGCTGAAGAACAGCAAAAAAATATTTTCATGCCCTTCACCACTTTTCAACAAGCTTTTAATTTGGGGGATAAAGTAGGTTGGATGGCGATAACTGCTAAAGATGAAGCTTCAATAACCGAATTGAAACCTCAAATTTTAGAGTTTATGAAAGCCAGACATTCCATAAGTCCTGATGATGAAAGAGCCATAGGAAATTTTGATTTATACGAGCAATTTGCTAAGATTCTCGGTTTGTTTTCCATACTAAGATTCATCGCTTATTTCGTTGGAACTTTGGTTTTACTCTCAGGGGTAATCGGAATTTCAAATATTATGCTAATTGTTGTAAAAGAAAGAACTAAGGAAATCGGAATCCGAAGAGCTTTGGGTGCAACACCAGGAGCTATTCGTTCGCAAATATTATTAGAATCCATCTTTTTGACTATTTCAGCAGGAATGTTAGGAATAGCAGCTGCAACAGGAGTTTTGATAGTAGTTAATAAAATTTTGGACTCAATGCCAACCGAAGGTTCAATGTTTGCCAACCCAAGTGTCGATTTGCCAGTAGTGTTTTTTGCCTTAATTATATTAGTTGGCTCCGGATTATTGGCAGGATTCATACCGGCTCAAACCGCCATAAAAGTAAAACCTGTTGATGCATTAAGAACAGAATAAAAGCCCACTGACCCGGAATTGTTGGCATAGAAAATAGAATATATAAATAAAGAACAAATTAAAATCATCAAAAATGAAAAAAGGAGTAACCATAACAATATTAATTTTTATAGCAATAGTGTTTTTCGGGGCATTGTATTATTTGTATGCCAAAAACCAAGAATCTCCAGTTGTTTTTGAAACAGATAAAACTGAAATTAAAACAATTATCAAGAACACCATTGCCACAGGAAATATCGTTCCAGACGAGGAAGTTCTAATAAAACCAAACATTTCTGGGATAATTGAAGAAGTTTATATCAAAGCTGGGCAAACCATCAAAGCAGGAGATTTAATTGCCAAAATCAAAGTGGTTGCCAATGTTTCGAATTTGAGTAATACCCAAAATCAGGTTCAAACCGCCAAAATAAATCTGGACAATCAGGAAAAATTATTTCAAAGACAAAAAACATTGTTTGACAAAGGCGTGATTTCTGCCAATGATTTTGATGCGGCACAAGTGGCTTACAAACAAGCCAAACAAAATTACGCTGCTGCTAAACAGGATTATGACATTGCAAAAACAGGAACAACTTCTGGTCTTGGAAACTATGCCAATACTTTAATTCGTTCCACCGTAAACGGAATGGTGCTTGCAGTTCCGGTGAAAGTAGGAAATCAGGTAATCGAAAGTAATAATTTCAACGAAGGGACTACTATTGCTAGTGTTGCCGATGTAGGACGAATGATATTCGTAGGCAAAATAGACGAATCTGAAGTAGGAAAAATTAAAATAGACTTGCCTATCGAAATTACAGTTGGAGCTATCGAGAACAAAAAGTTTGATGCCGTTTTAACCGATATTGCTCCAAAAGGAGTAGCCGAAAACGGAGCCATCCAATTCGAAATAAAAGCGTCATTATTAAATAGAGACGATACCTTTATCAGAGCGGGATTGAGTGCTAATGCTTCGATTATTTTAGAAAAAGCCGATAAAGTTTTAGCCATAAAAGAAGCATTAGTGCAATTTGACAGTAAAACCCAAAAACCTTTTGTAGAAGTGGAAACCACAAGTCAAAAATTCGTCAGGAAAGATCTTGTTCTGGGAGTTAGCGACGGGATTTATGTAGAAATTAAAAGCGGACTCAAAACTTCTGATAAAATAAAAGTTTGGAATCAGGGTTTGAAAGTAGAAGAAGCAAAACCATAAACACATCATAAAAAAAGAATTCAAGTTATAAAACAATTTTAATTTTGTGTAGTACCTTTGCTACGCTTTTATTCAAAATATATGAAAAAGAATAGTTGTATCCCTTTCGTTTTTATCCTATTATTTAGCTTGTCTATTCAGGCTCAAACAAAAAAATGGACCTTAGAAGAATGCGTAAAATATGCCATAGATAATAATATTTCCATCAAACAAACCGAATTAGACACTAAAACGGCTGACATTGACAAAAAAGGAGCCATCGGGAATTTTATCCCATCCTTAAATTCTAATGCTTCCCACTCTTGGAATGTAGGTTTAAATCAAGACCCAACCACAGGACTTTTAAGAAATCAAACCACTCAATATTCTTCAATGGGAGCAGGAGTTGGCTTTGACATTTATAAAGGAATGCAAAATCAAAACGCCTTACGAAAAGCTAATCTTTCGATTCTTGCAGCTAAATATCAATTGACAAAAATGCAAGAAGATGTAGCTTTAAATGTTGCCAATGCATTCTTGCAAGTGCTTTTTAATAAAGAAAATTTAAAAGTGAAACAAGAACAAAAAGCCATTAACGAAAAACAACTGGCTCGATCCGAAGAATTAGTAAAAGCGGGTTCTGTTCCGCGTGGTGATTTGCTGGACATTAAAGCGACGGTGGCTTCAGACAATCAAAATGTAATCACAGCCGAAAACGCTTTGTTGATTTCGAAATTGAGTTTGGCTCAATTGTTACAGTTAAAAGAATTTTATGATTTTGACGTAACTGATGACACTTCAGCAAAAGACGAAAATAACATTTTGGCACAAACCCCAATCGCTATTTACGACAAAGCGAAAGAGGAAAGAACAGAATTGAAAATTGCTAAAACCAATTTAGAAATCGCCGAAAAAAATGTAGCCATTGCCAAAGGTGGTTTTCAACCCACATTGCAAGGGTTTTACAATATTAATACAAGAATTTCGTATGCAGACAGCTATGATTTTCAAACAGGAACCTCTAAGCCAGCAGATCCTTTCGGGCAACAGTTTACCGATAATAGAGGACAAGCCTTTGGTGCACAATTATCGATTCCTGTCTTTAATGGTTGGTCAGCAAGAAATAATGTAGAACGTTCCAAAGTAAGTTTAGAAAAATCAAAAATTGCAGTCGAACAAGAAGAATTAACTTTGCAAAGAAATGTTTATACCGCATTTACAGATGCCAAAGGCGGTTTGAATGCGTATGAATCTGCTCTTTCGGCTTTAGATGCCAGACAAGAAGCCTACAATTATGCCAAAGAAAAATATGCTGTGGGAATGATGAATTCTTTCGATTTTAATCAGTCGCAAACGCTACTTTCCTTTGCACAATCGGAAGTGTTGAGAACGAAATACGATTATATTTTTAAAATTAAAATATTGGAATTCTATTTTGGAATACCAATCATAAAAAACTAATTCATTATGTCAAAAAAAACCATTTATTTTATAATTGGCGGAGTAATTGCGTTGATTGCCCTATTAATAGTACTTTCTAAAACAGGGGTTATCGGAAATAAAGACAAAGGAAAATCAGTTGAAATTGCCAGTGTTAAAGCAACAACAA
>DZAU01000201.1 GCA_022729635.1 Flavobacterium psychrophilum | reverse complement strand
CAATATTTCGCTCATTTTTAAAGCCTTTCAGACTCGGATATTTCGTTTCCCATTTTTCAACAAATTTAACTAATTTTTCAAAAGATGCAACTGGTGTTGTGTTTTTTGTCTCTATTTCAAAAATTTCTTTTAGTTCAATCCCTATTTCTGCTCGTTTTGTTCGAGGAAATACGGCTAAAACATTCCTCTTAAAATGAACTACACATAATTGATGTTTGGCAGATTGAAACACTTTAGCACTGGAATTTTCTATGGATGTTAAGCCATCGGACACTACTAATCCTACACTTTTAACTCCTCTTTTTTTTAAATTTTCCATTTCTTGTTGCCACAATAATGCTCCTTCTGTTGGATGATTGACAATAGCTAAAACCTCTCTACTTCCATCTTCTTTAATCCCTAAAATCGTAAAATAACCCTCTTTCTTGACCGATTCATCTCGTCTTGTATGAACAAATGTAGCGTCAATATAAATTACTAAATAATGCTCGTCTAATTCTCTTTTTAGCCATATTTCAATCTCTTTTTTACTTTCTTTCATTAAGTAACTTATTTGTTGCTTGCTGTAATCTTTCCCATAAAGCTCCTCATAAACTTCGCTAACCTGTTCTGTGGTTAATCCTTTTCTATAAAGGCTAAAAATTAACTTTCGTCGCTCTTCATCTTCGTCTCTTAAAACGCCCAATAACGCAGGATAAAAGGTGCCACTGCGTGTTCTTGGGACTTTTAATATCAACTCTTTACCTAAGCCGGAAGCTGTTCGGGTTCTAAAACCATTGGCATAATCCGTTGGGTTTTCTTTTTGATGCAAACTCCTTTCTGACTTCATAAAGGTCTCTAATGTCATTTGCATTAATAAATTTGTGCCATTTTCTGAATTTGCAATTTCCAATAATAATTCAGAAATTTGCGTGTGTGTAAAGTTCATAATTGTAATGTTTATTTGTTAATAATTATAAAATTACAAAAATTTCTTTACACACTTTTTTAGGACAGTATC
>DZAU01000111.1 GCA_022729635.1 Flavobacterium psychrophilum | reverse complement strand
TTCATAGACGAAATCCATACCCTAGTTGGTGCTGGCGGTGGCGAAGGTGCAATGGATGCGGCAAATATCCTGAAACCGGCTTTGGCTCGTGGCGAATTGCGTGCCATTGGTGCAACCACATTGGACGAATATCAAAAATATTTTGAAAAAGATAAAGCACTCGAACGTCGTTTCCAAAAAGTGATGATTGAAGAACCCGATACCGAAAGTGCCATTTCCATCCTTCGGGGAATCAAGGAAAAATATGAAACACACCATAAAGTACAGATAAAAGATGACGCTATTATTGCGGCTGTCGAATTATCGCAACGTTATATTACGAATCGATTTTTGCCAGACAAAGCCATTGATTTAATGGACGAAGCCGCTTCTAAAATCCGAATGGAAATCAACTCGAAACCCGAAGAATTGGATGTTTTGGATCGAAAAATTATGCAATTGGAAATCGAAATCGAAGCCATTAAAAGGGAAAAAGACGAAAGCAAGCTTAAAAATCTAGGAATGGATTTGGCCAATCTGAAAGACGACCGAAACGAAGTCTTCACCAAATGGAAATCCGAAAAAGATGTTGTCGATAATATCCAAGCCGTAAAAACCGAAATCGAGGACTTCAAATACGAAGCCGAACGCGCCGAACGCGATGGCGATTACGGAAAAGTAGCCGAAATTCGTTACGGAAAAATCAAGGAAGCTCAAGAACGATTGGATGCGTTCCAAAAACAATTAGCCGAAGATCAATCTGGAGGAACTTCCTTGATAAAAGAAGAAGTCACCCGTGAAGACATAGCCGAAGTAGTCGCCAAATGGACCGGAATTCCTGTGATGAAAATGCTGCAAGGCGAAAGAGAAAAACTCTTGAAACTGGAAGACGAATTGCACAAACGCGTCGTAGGTCAGGAAGAAGCTATCGAAGCCGTGAGCGACGCCGTTCGTAGAAGTCGTGCCGGATTGCAGGATATGAAAAAACCGGTGGGAACTTTTCTTTTCCTTGGAACAACAGGAGTTGGAAAAACTGAATTGGCAAAAGCCTTGGCAGAATATCTTTTCGACGATGAAAATGCAATGACCAGAATCGATATGAGCGAATATCAGGAACGCCACAGCGTGAGCCGTTTGGTGGGTGCACCTCCAGGATATGTGGGTTATGATGAAGGCGGTCAATTGACCGAAGCCGTACGCAGAAAACCCTATTCCGTGATTCTGTTGGACGAAATCGAAAAAGCACATCCCGACACTTTCAACATCTTGTTGCAAGTCTTGGACGAAGGACGATTGACGGACAACAAAGGACGATTGGCAGATTTCAAAAATACGATTATCATTATGACTTCGAATATGGGAAGCCAGATCATTCAGGATAAATTCGACAATTTGAAGGGAAGCATCGAAGCCACCACCGAAGCCGCAAAAGTGGAAGTTCTGGGATTATTGAAACAAACCGTTCGTCCGGAATTCATCAATCGTATTGACGAAATCGTGATGTTTACACCTTTGACCAATGCCAATATTGCGCAAATCGTGGGATTGCAACTCAAGTCGGTGACCAAAATGCTGGCACAACAAGGCATCACAATGGACGCCACTCCGGAAGCCATTGCTTATTTGTCCGAAAAAGGTTATGACCCACAATTTGGTGCCCGGCCAGTAAAACGGGTAATACAAAGAGACGTTTTGAATAAATTGTCAAAAGAAATCCTTGCTGGAAAAATCACCACCGACAGTATTATTTTACTGGATTCCTTTAACGGAGAATTGGTTTTCAGGAATCAAAGTGAGTTGGTTTCGTGATTATGTCATTGCGAGGAACGAAGCAATCACACTAACAAGAGCAAACAAGTTGAGCAACTTAATGCGATTGCCACGCTATCGCTCGCAATGACAAATAATAGTAAACACCAGTCGAGATATTGGTGTGTTTTTTTGGAGCAAAACGATTGTTTTTCATAACCACTTCCCTCCCGCTGTATGCAATATCCACGCCCAAAAGCGTGGGATATTCGCTGCCATCGGGGCTAGAGAGAGTTTTTGTCTTTCTAATAACTATTCCAAAGGAAAAATAGTCTCTAAAAAAAGTAAAAAAAATCAAAAAATATTAAAAACTTGTAGTGCTTTTTTTATATATTTGAAGGACTAAAATCCATCTCTTATTACAGATATATGATTTTGAATTAAGTCTATCAGAAACTAAAAAATCTTACCAAAGATTATGATAAAGAAAATTGATATTGATAAATTAGGGCTTTTTTTTATCAAATGTTATACTCCAAATGCCTCTTAATTGGTTTTCAGAATAACCAACTGCTAAATCTTTTGGATATAATTTCAAAATCTGTTTATGAACATCAGGTTTTATTTGCGTTCCGTGGCATTGTAAACACATGGTATTGGTTTCTATTGGATAATAAAACTGAATTTTGTTCCCTTTTTCTATAACAACAGGTTTTATCTCTTTTTTGGCTGCCAATTCTGTTTTAAATTGAGCAATGTATTTCAATTCTTCAGTATTTGCTTTGTTATTCGGATTTCTATTTCTATCGGAAACTCTTTTTATAATAGCATTATGTTTAGTTGACATACTGTCTATTAGTGGTATTGCTTTTATGTTGCAAAACTCTAAAGCTGCCAAAGTGCCCTTCTTCTGAATAGCACCCATAAGGTTTTTGCCTAAAACTTTTTTGGTTGAAAGTGCATATTCTAAACCAATTTCATCAATAGTTTTAGGTTTGTTATTTTCGGCTATTTTTTTGCCCGATTGTGTCCAATTTCCAAAACCTCTCTCTTTCCAATGATCTTTAAACCAAGTTGGTTCTTCAATTTGATAATCATACATGAATTTCGCAATTTTCTCTATACTCCCTTCAGGGAAAACTTGTTTTGGCATTAAGCCAAACCGTTTAAAAGCTCCTTTTAAGTGAACTTTATCTTCCGATGGTTTTTCTACAAATGATTTCACTGCTGCAATAAATTCCTCTTTAGTTACTCCTTCACTCATATAATGTGCTTTTATAGCAACCATTGGTGGCGCAATTCTTCCTTCTTGTTCAGGAGCATTTGGACTATGGCAAACATAGCAATGGGTTTCTATTAATTTTTTACTTTCTTGATAGTCATTAACAACAACCTTTTTTTCAGGGGTTTTATAATCTTCTTTTTTTTGATTACAGCCAATAAGTAGTAATGGCAGTGCTAATAATAGTATTGATTTCATATAAATTTTTTTTGAATGGTAAACGTATTTATAAACAAATAGAAACATTGTAACCTTTGTTACACTAGTTATAATTTAAAAAAAACATACGATTAAGAAATATATTAATAGTTAAAACTATGATTAACTCATTGAGTGTAATTCCCCATATTTGCACCAAATTGACTCCTTCAGCTAACGATTACAACACTTAAAAAATGTGTAAATTAGATAAGCTCTTTGCAAGACCGATTTGCAAACTGTTACGTAATAGCACGAGTGTAATTCTGGTTGGGAAATGTGGGAAGACCCCAGTGGAGGCGTATATTTGATATCGTTTAGAATATTTTGTTTATCCGTCAGTCATGTAACTTTACTTGCAATTATTAGCGAAGTGGTTTAGAAGGAATAAATTTCAGAAAAGGAAGAGTCTCGGCAATAAGTGCTACAGATAGAAAACTAGGAATAATCATTTGGAATATGGTGGTAAAAAATTTCCGTATCATCATAATCCAGAAAACTACTTATATTTGGATGAGAATAGAAAACTAGGAATTGTAAAACGAATTAGAAAACAAGTTTCGAAATTCAATCTAAAACTAGAAGATTTATATTTATCAATCGCTTTATTTTCAATCACATACAAAAACATTAATTAAAATACAATCGAACTGGCAATTTAAAAACTTAATGCAATTGCAAAAATAATATGCTAAAAAAATTAATTTCAGATTCCGACCTCTTGATACATATTACCATAATCATTGGTATAACAATTATCATTGCAAGTATTTTTAACATTATTTCAAATAAGTATATAAAAAAATATAGCACCTCAAAACATCTTGATCCTACGAGTTTTGTATTTGCTAAAAAAATAATATCCGCGGTTATATATATTGTTGGGATTTCTTTTGCATTTGTACAAATACCTGCATTAAAAACTGTTGGTCACTCCTTATTAGCTGGTGCAGGAATTTTATCATTAGTAGCAGGTTTAGCTTCACAACAAGCATTAA
>DZAU01000048.1 GCA_022729635.1 Flavobacterium psychrophilum | reverse complement strand
TTTTATGCATCAATATTAGCGTAAACTGCATTTTTCTCGATAAATTCTCTTCTTGGCGGAACCTCATCACCCATAAGCATTGAGAAAACCCTGTCTGCTTCCACAAGGCTGTCAATATTTACTTGGCGTAAAGTTCTGAAACTTGGGTCCATTGTGGTTTCCCATAATTGCTCCGCATTCATTTCTCCAAGACCTTTATACCGTTGAATTCCTGCGCTTCCTCCCATTCTGGCATTGGCTTGATCACGTTGATCTTCTGTCCAGGCATATTCTTTTTTGTTTCCTTTTTTAACTAAATATAAAGGTGGAGCTGCAATATAGACGTGACCTTCTTCGATTAATTCTTTCATAAAGCGGAAGAAGAATGTCAAAATCAAGGTAGAAATATGACTCCCATCGACATCGGCATCACACATAATAATTACTTTATGATAACGCAATTTTGAAATATTCAAAGCTTTACTATCTTCTTCTGTCCCAACGGTTACGCCAAGTGCGGTAAAAATATTTCGAATCTCTTCGTTTTCAAAAACTTTGTGAACCATCGCTTTCTCCACATTCAAAATCTTACCACGCAAGGGCAAAATCGCTTGAAAAGCACGGTCTCGACCTTGTTTAGCTGTTCCACCAGCCGAATCTCCCTCGACAAGATATACTTCACATTTTTCAGGGTCTTGCTCAGAACAATCCGATAGTTTTCCTGGCAATCCGCCTCCACCCATTACGGTTTTGCGTTGTACCATTTCACGGGCTTTTTTAGCAGCGTGACGAGCTTGAGCAGCAAGAATCACTTTTTGAACAATGATTCGGGCATCATTTGGATTTTCTTCCAAATAATTTTCTATCATTTCGCTCACCGCTTGACTTACCGGTGCAACTACTTCTCTATTTCCTAGTTTTGTTTTGGTTTGCCCTTCAAATTGTGGTTCTGAAACTTTTACCGAAATAATGGCTGTAAGTCCTTCGCGAAAATCATCCCCGGCAATTTCAAACTTCAATTTGTCCAACATTCCAGAAGCGTCTGCATATTTCTTCAAAGCTCTGGTCAATCCAGTTCTAAAACCTTGCAAGTGTGTTCCTCCTTCGTGAGTATTGATATTATTTACGTAAGCAAAAATATTTTCGGTGTAACTGGTGTTGTAAATCAAGGCAACCTCAACTGGAATCTCTCCTTTTTCAGAATTCATAGAGATTACGTGAGAAATAATTGGCTCTCTATTTGAATCTAAATAACGAACATATTCCTTTAGACCTTCGGTGGAATGAAACGTTTCTGAAAGAAAATTTCCGTCTTTATCAACTTCTCTTTTGTCTGTAAAAGTGATTGTAATTCCTTTGTTAAGGTAAGACAATTCACGCATTCTGGAAGATAGAGTATCGTAAGTAAAGTCAACAGTTTGTGTGAAAATTATTGGATCTGGATAAAAAGTCACAACCGTTCCTCTTTTTTCAGTTGTGCCAGTTTGCTTTACAGGATAAAGTGATTTTCCTCTTTCGTATTCTTGTTCATACACTTTTCCGTCTCTGTGAACTGTGGCTCTCAAATGTTTTGACAATGCATTCACTACCGAAACCCCAACACCGTGCAATCCACCGGAAACTTTATACGAATCTTTGTCGAATTTTCCTCCTGCACCAATTTTAGTCATTACAACCTCAAGTGCCGAAACGCCTTCTTTTTTATGAATATCAACTGGGATTCCACGACCGTTGTCTTCAACAGTTATAGAACCATCTTCATTTATATCCACTCTAATGGTGTCGCAATGACCACCCATTGCCTCATCGATTGAGTTATCCACCACTTCATAAACCAAATGATGTAGCCCACGAACACCCACATCTCCAATGTACATTGAAGGACGCATTCTTACGTGCTCCATTCCTTCTAACGCCTGAATACTATCGGCCGAATAATTATTCTTTTTTATTTCTTCGCTCATATAAATTTACTCTAAAAATGTATTTTTTTTATAACACGCAAATATATAAAAATGCGAGGGAATTTAAGGACAAAATCAAGAGTTAAGTCGTTAAGTTATTAACAAAAAGGTGTCAATTTCGATGGTAATGGCAATTGCAAAAATCAATTTCAACGCAATGGCAAAAATCAAAACCTTTTAATAAAACAAATTTCCAAAACAAACATTTTAAAATGCCGTTTTGGAAATTTTATTATTGAAACAATTTCAATTATTTTTAAATTTGATATTGAAATTGATATTGATTTTTGAAATTGTCTTATGCCTTCACATAAGCGTCATCGTGAACATTAGCAACGGTTCTTCCTGATGGATCGTTTATGTTTTTGAAAGCTTCGCCCCATTCTAAAGCAATTTTCGTACTACAAGCAACATCATAGAAAAAATTTATACTATTTATAATAAACAATAGAAAATCTACCATAAAAAACTGCCAAATTCTAAAAAGAATTTGGCAGTTTTTTATATGAATTACAAATATGCCTATTTGATAGTCAAAGTCAAACCTCCAGAGATAAAATTGTTTTTAAGATCTCCATCATTATTAACCCATCCTGTGTCGTTATAAGTATATCTTACAAAAACAGGTACAGAAAATTTTTCGGAAAATTTGATTTCTTTAGCAATATTCAAACCCACATTTGTAAAAGAGAAGCCATCAGTTACATAATAACTACTTTCATTTACAACTGCTCCAGCAAATGCTCTCAAATCAATACCTACACTTTCTAAAGAATGTGAATATCCAACTTCGGCATAGCTTGAAAAGTTTCTATCTCCATCGTTATTAAAATCATTTCCGGCGATTAAAGTATTCCATTGAAAATCAACTGGAACCCCTTTGTCTGAAAAATCAAGAAGGACAGATAAATCTATTGCTTGAGTTCCATCATCATAATTCCAGTAATTGGATTTAATATCACTATTCCAATAATAATAATCGCTTACCATTACTTTTACAATTGGAGTCACCTGATAAGATACATACCAATCGAATTCATTATAGGCATCTGATGCGTCTGAAAAATTAGTTGTTCCCCAAACTCCAGCAGTAAGCTTATCTGTAATTGCATAAGATGCATAAGGTTGAAAGGCAACTTTATTGCCAATAAGTTTGATTCCTCGCCATAAATAGGG
This sequence comes from Flavobacterium psychrophilum, assembly GCA_022729635.1. Lineage (GTDB taxonomy): Bacteria > Bacteroidota > Bacteroidia > Flavobacteriales > Flavobacteriaceae > Flavobacterium > Flavobacterium psychrophilum_P. The sequence continues at coordinate 14,068 of DZAU01000048.1, read as the reverse complement.
ATAAACAATATCTACAGCCGCAGTAAATTTTGGTTCTGATTCTTCTACCGCCGTTGTGTCTTTTACGGTTTCTTGTGCAAAAGTCATTGCACTTGTTAGCATTAATGCTAAAATAATTACTACTTTTTTCATGTTTAATTTGGTTTTTGTTATTAATTTGGTTTTGATTATTACTTGATATAATTACATTTAAATAGGGATTTAAAAATTAAATTTCTTTGTGAAATTATCATTAAAATGACCAATGTATCATTTTTTAAATTATTTAAATGTTAAAATTGTTTTTAATTGTACTGTTTTAATAAAAAATATTAATTTCTAAAATACAATTCCATAAAATAGCTATTCGATATTTTTAATTCAATATTTTCAAATATTCATAATGCACTTTTTACCTATTTTCCAATTATTTTAGGCATTCTATTCCGTGAAATCTAAGTATTTAAATTTTCAGATTGTTGAATTTCGTCATTTTCAACTATTCAGTACAAAAAAATTATTTTTTGGGTTCTTTATCAATTTTTTTAAATATTTCTTCAGCTGCTATTCGTCCTGTTTCGGCTCCGCCATTCATAAATCCTTGATAATCTATACTGCAATGTTCTCCTGCAAAAAACACATTCCCTATCGGCTCACTAATATGAAGCATTTCGTTATTCCATTGTCCTGGTTTTGGACAGGTGTAACTCGCTTTTACCCATGGATAGGTTGACCAACAAGCAAAAACATGCTTTTTAGAATACGTACTTTTTGAACCTGGATATATTTGCTCCATTTCGCCAACATATTTATCGATTTCGTTTTGAGGCAAATCTGTTTTCCAAATATGAGTTGGTGGTGCCGAAGGATTATTCACTGCTACTTTTGACAACCGAATGGATTCGTCTCCACCAAAGAAACAACAGTAAGCACCTTTATTGCTTTGAATCGTTTTTATGCTGCTCGAATCCCAACCATCGTGAATATCCTTGTGAAATAAATAGCCGTAAAATTTGTTTTTCCCTTCACGCCATGGTCTGCTTTCATAACCCAGAAACAGTTTGTTATTTTGACCATAGCCCAACTGTTGAATAGCATTTTTCTTCTCCGGAGTCATTGCTACTAAATCCATTTTCACATCACGAAGCATTGTAAAAGGAATACAGATAATCACATACTCCGCCTGAACATCTTCTTTGTCTTTAAATGAAAGCGTGTATTTTCCGTCCTTGTTTGAAATTGCTGTAAGCATCGATTTTGTTTCAATATCAGCTGCCACTTTTCCCGCCAAATGCTCAATAAGTGCAGAATTTCCGTTTTTTATTCTATATTTTTCATCGCTGTCGCCAAAAATTCTAAAACCTCCCGAAGTGTCAGTATCCAACATATCAAGCATATTTATTGCCGATTGTTCTGAAGTATCCAAACCAAATTCTGCCAAATAAGCCGCAGTGAGAATGTCTTTCAACCATTGTTTACAATTCAAGGAATTGATATAGTCTTTTAGCGTTGTTTTATCTAAAACCAAGGCTTCCGGTGTATCATAATCTTCACCAAGACTATCGGCATCTTCTGATAATTTTGGAACAATATTCTTAAATTCCTTAATGATTTCTTCTTCAGAAATATGTCTTCCATCAAAAAAGAAAGTTTCGTGACGTAAGTTCGCTGCTTTCGATTCGGCATACATATCGATTAATTCCAAGTCGAATTCTTTTGCCAGATTAAGCATATCTTCGTGATTGGAATCAATAAAATCACCTCCAAATTCTGGATGAATTCCCATTTGCAAAGCATCATTATAATGCGTTAAAATCCGACCGCCCAACCTATGACTTCCTTCATAAAGTGTGGCTTGAATTCCTGCTTTTTTAAGTTGGTACATTGCGTTCAAACCTGCAATTCCTGCACCAATAACTGCCACTTTTAGACTGCCTTCACTTTGATTTCCGGCATTTGAAATATCAAAATTTTCAGTTTCATTTTCTTTTTTACAACTTAATATTGAAGTACCTACAATTCCTGTAAGCAAACCCAATTTTGCGATATCGCCAACAAATTTTCTCCTTGTTTGCGCATCAGCATTTTTAAATTCGACGATTTTATTTACTTCAATTTCAGGGTTTTCGTTCGAAAATTGAGCTGCTTTAAAATTAAAAAGTAAATTTTGAAGCGTTTTTGATTTTGGTTTTCTCATTTGGTTTAGATTAGTTAAAAAATGGTTCTCGATACTTTTTTGTTCCGTTTTACTACACAAAAAAACTCGAACTGACGTATATTAAAATTAGTTACTATTCAATAATAATCGATTTCATATTCATAAATTCCTTCATCCCAATTTCAGATAATTCTCTTCCATAACCTGATTTTTTTATTCCTCCAAAAGGAATTCGAGAATCGGAACGAACAAGAGAATTAACAAAAACATTTCCAGCCTCAATTCGTCTGGCTAATTTATAAGCCTTTTCACGGTCTTCTGTCCAAATTGCCGAAGCCAGTCCGTAACGATGATTATTGGCAATTGCGACGGCATCATTTGCGTCTTTGGCTCTAATTATTGTCGCCAATGGTCCAAAAGTTTCCTCCTGAAAAGCAATATTATTAGAATCTACAAAATCTATTAATGTGGGTTGGAAATTACAATTATCCTGCTCTCCTCCTACCAAGATTTTTGCCCCTTGCTGTAAGGATTTCTCCAATTGAGAACTCAAAGTATTTGCAAACTCCAATTTAGCCAAAGGTCCCATATTGATATTATCTTGCAACGGATTTCCTTGATGTAATGCGTTGATTTTTTGAGCAAATAAATGAGCAAATTCATCACCAATTTTTTCAGTAACAATAAATCTTTTGGCACAAATACAAGCCTGACCTGCATTTAGCATTCGGGATTGTGTTGCCACAGTCGCTGCTTTTTCAATATCGGCATCGTCTAAAACAATAAATGCATCAGAACCTCCGAGTTCCATAACCGTTTTCTTGATGTGTTTTCCTGCCAATGAAGCCACCGATGAACCTGCCATTTCACTTCCTGTCAAGGTAACACCGCTAACAATGTCCGAAGCAATAATAGTTTCCACTTGGTTCAAACTGATAGTCACTTGTTGAAAAACTCCTTCTGGAAAACCCGCTTCTAAAAAAGCATTTTCAATAGCTTTGGCACAACCTTGCACATTTGAAGCGTGTTTCAAAATCGAAACATTTCCAGCCATAACAGCCGGCGCAGCATAACGCAAAACCTGCCAAAAAGGATAATTCCAAGGCATTACTGCAAAAATAGCTCCCGATGGATCAAAAACCGACATACTTTTGAAAGGTGTATCGTAATAAACATCTCTCAGCATTTTCTCGGCATTCTCGGCATAGAAATCACAATTCCCAGCCGATTTTTCAACCTCAGCAACAGCTTCTGATAAAACTTTACCCATTTCATTGGTAATCAACAAGCCTAATTCTTCCTTTCTTGCTCGAAGAATATTGGCTAATTTTTTCATTTTATCCGCTCTTTCCTGAAATGTAGTGTTACGCCAATTTTTAAAAGCTTTTTCAGATAGTTCAATTTTTTGAGCCAATTGTACATTGGTCAAAACTTCGTGTTCTGCAATTTCTGCCTGAGAATATGGATTTATTGATTTGATTATCATTTTTTTTTAATTTTATTTTTAACCCTGTCAGGGTTTGAAACCCTTTTTTTAATTTATTTTTTAACCCTTAACCCTGTCAGGGTTTGAAACCCTGACAGGGTTGGATTCTATTTATAATTAATACCATCCAACTGGATCTGTATCTAAATTGATATTTACCTGTTTCACTTCGAGATAATTTTCTATTCCGTACAAGCCTAATTCCCTTCCGGTTCCAGACTGTTTATATCCGCCCCAAGGCATTTCGTTGAACGTAGGATGATAAAAATTAACCCAGCCAATACCTGCTCTGATTTTTGGCATTACACGATGAACACGTGTTACATCTTGGGTAAATAATCCATAACCCAAACCATATTCGGTATCGTTTGCCATTGCAATTGCTTCTTCTTCGGTAGAAAATTTAAGTAAAGCTACAACGGGTCCAAAAATTTCTTCTCTGGCAATTCGCATATTTGGAGTCACGTTTGTAAAAATTGTTGGCTCAATAAAAAATCCTTTGCTGTCATCTGTATTTCCACCAAAAGCCAAGGTTGCTTCCCCTTTTCCAACTTCGATATAAGTTTTTACTTTATCAAAATGATTTTGAGAAACGATCGGTCCCATTGTATTTTCTGTATTCGAACCATCGCCTACTTTTATATTTTTCGCTCTCTCTACAAATTGTTTTACAAACTCATCATAAATAGTATCCTGAATTAAAATTCGAGAACCCGCTGTACAAACTTGTCCACTATTGGCGAAAGCTGCAAACAATCCCCAGTCAATAGCCAAATCCATTTTGCAATCATCAAAAATTACGACCGGATTTTTCCCGCCTAATTCCAAGGTTACTTTTTTAAGATTTTCGGCAGCGATTTTTCCAATGTATTTTCCTGTCGAAGTGCCGCCAGTAAAGGCAATTTTATCAATTTTAGTATTGCTGATTAAAGCGTTTCCTGCTATTGGTCCGTCACCAGTTACGATGTTAATTACTCCTTTTGGAATGTCCATTTCATCTATTAATTGTGCCAAATACAAAGCGGTTAACGGTGTTACTTCTGATGGTTTTAAAACTACCGTATTTCCTGCCGCAATAGCTGGTCCTAATTTCCAAGCACACATCAAAAATGGAAAATTCCACGGAATAATTTGCGCACAAACTCCAATTGCTTCGCGGGTTACATAACTGAAAGAATTTCCTGGAACACTCATTGTTTCCCCGTGAATTTTAGTCGTTAATCCTGCGTAAAATTCGAAGCAAGAAGCGGCATCATCAATATCAAATTCGGCTTCACGAATGGGTTTTCCGTTATTCTCTACTTCTAATTTTACGAAAGCTTCGAAATTTTCTCTTATTTTCCCTGCGATGGAGAACAATATTTTTTGGCGGTCTTGGGCGGTTTTACTTTTCCATTCTTCACCGTCAAAAGCCGCTCTGGCAGCATCTACAGCAATATTTACATCTTCAATTTGCGCTTCAGGAACGGTTGCAATTACTTGCTTGTTAGCTGGATTTAGTATTTCTCTTGTTTTTTTAGAAACAGAATCTACAAATGCTCCGTTGATATACATTTTATACATAATTTTTAAAGTTAGAAACCCTTTCCCAACCCTTTCCAAATGGAAGGAAGGAAAAAAAGGCAAAAGATTTTACAATATATTTTAAATATTCATACTATTCTCATTTTAATTCCCCCTTCGGGGGTTAGGGGGCGTATATCTGAATTAAATTGGGTGACAAATAAATAGTCACCGACTGCCCAATAATTTTTGTCAAAACCACCGATGAATCTTCGGTTTTGATAATTTTTTGCCCTGAAGCTGTTACCAATTTGTATTTTCTATGATTTCCTACGAAAATCACATCTTCAATTGTCACTGTTAAAGCAATATCGGTCACAGAATCGAAAGACACATTTTCTGGTCTGATAAACAAAACAGCAGTAGCTGAGCTTACTTCGTGATTAAAACTAAATGTTTTATCTTCAAAAGTAAACGAGGATTTGTTTCCAGTTTTCACGGGAATCAAATTGGCTTCCCCAATAAAACCAGCAACAAATTTTGTTTTCGGATGATTGTACAAGGTCTGACTATCGGATAATTGCTCGATAATTCCTTGATTCATCACCGCAATTCGGTCGGACATTGTTAGTGCTTCTTCTTGATCGTGCGTCACATAAACAAAGGTTTTATTCAAATCTTTGTGCAATTGTTTCAACTCAAACTGCATTTGTTTTCTTAGTTTCAAATCTAAAGCCCCAAGCGGTTCATCCAGCAATAAAATTTCGGGATCAGGCGCAATCGCTCTTGCAATGGCAACTCGTTGTTGTTGTCCACCCGACATTTCAAACGGCTTCCTATTTTTGAAAGCTTGCATTTGAACCAATTCGAGCATTTCATCGACTCTTTTATTAATTTCGGATTTACTCTTTTTTAATTGGTGCAAACCAAAAGCGATATTTTCCTCTACATTCAAATGGGGAAACAAAGCATAATTTTGAAAAACCGTATTTACATTTCTTTTATAGGGAGGCAATTGCGAAATATCTTGCTTATTGAGTAAAACACTGCCGTTATCTGGAGTTTCAAAACCTGCAATCATTCGTAATGTTGTCGTTTTTCCGCAACCACTTGGCCCCAAAATGGTCAAAAACTCGCCATCTTGAATTTCTAAATCCAAATTGTTTACGATAAGCGAACTTCCGTAGGATTTACTGATAGCTTTTAATTCTAATTTACTCATTCTATTAATTTTCTTTATTAAATTTTAACGACATAAAAATCGCTGCCGACGATACCAAAAATACCAAGGTTGCCACGGCGTTTACTTCGGGTGTAATTCCACGACGCATCATTCCGTAAATCTCTATTGGCAAGGTGTTTTCTCTTGAAATCAAGAAAAAAGTCACCGGAATTTCATCCATCGAAAGTACCAACGACAATAAAACGGCACCAATTATAGCTGTTTTTATATTGGGTAAAATCACTTTGAAAAATGCCTGCATTGGACTTGCTCCTAAATCGAAAGCCGCCATCTCCAAATACGGATCTAACTTTTTGAATCGAGCCAAGATTTGTGTAATCATAATCGCTATCAAAAAAGTCGTGTGACCAATCAAAACAGCCGTCAACGAAAGCGGAATTCCCAACATTGGAAAAAAGCTCAACATTGCCACACCAGTCACGATTCCGGGTAATGTGATTGGCAATAAAATAATTTTTAACAATAAACTCTTTCCAAAATAATTGTATTTATGTAAGGCATAAGCCGATGGAATTCCAATAATTAAAGCGGCAATTGTACTTGTTATAGCGATGAAAAAACTAATTCGAACGGCTTGCATCATTGACTTGTTATGAAATAATTTCACATACCAATCCAATGAATAATGCTCGATAGGAAAAGAACTTACCGACTCTTTATTGAAGGAAAACCACATAATAATAAATATGGGAAAATACAAAAACCACAACACCGAAAATGCTGAAAACGAGATTATAAATGATTTTATCTTTTTCATAATTATTGTGTTTCGTGTTTTTTCTCATAGCGTGATGAGAATTCTAATAATAGGAATACCAAAACCAATAAAACCACTCCAACTGCTGACCCCAATGGTTTATCGTTAGAGGTTCCGAATAAATTTTGGACAATATTCGAGATAAATAAAGTGTTTGGTCCGCCCAAAAGTGAGGCTGCAAGGAAATCTCCCAAAGTTAAAACCAAGGCCAATGTTCCTCCCGAAATGACTCCTGGTAAGACTAAAGGAAAAATAACTTTCCAAAAGGTTTTCCAAGAATTGGCGCCCAAATCTTTGCTGGCTTCGACCAATGATTTTGAGATTTGTTCGAAAGAAGTATAAATTGGAATGCAAACAAAGGGCAAAAAGATATAAATCAAACACAGTATTACCGAAAAATCGGAATACAAAACAAAACGTAAAGGTTTGTCAATTATTCCCAAATTCATTAGTGATGAGTTGAAAATTCCTTGTTCACCAAGAATGATTTTCCAAGCATACGCTCTCATAATATACGACATCCAAAAGGGCAAAACAATTAGTGTATAATAAAATGATTTGTGTTTAGTAACTTTAAAGGCAATAAAATAAGCCAAAGGCAAACTCAATAAAATGCAAGCCAAGGCAACGATTATGGAATATATAAAAGTCCTTGTCAGGGTTTCGTAGTACAATGGATTGGTAAATATTTTAATGTACGAATCCAAATTGAAGTGGTAAATTACTTTTCCAAAATCATCCGTAGCCAAAACGCTTTGGGTCAAAATGAAGAAATATGGCAGTACTAAAAACAGAAGTAGCCACAATAAAAGTGGTAATAGTAATAGGTATTTGTTTGCTTTTTTCAACTTAAATTTTTTGAAATTTTAATAAATATCAAAAACAGCCGTAGCCATTCTTTTTGTGATTTGACCGTCATCCAAGGTTTCTGTCAAAATCAATTTTCGTGCAGTTTCGTTTTCTAAAACTTCGTCCATCGAACGAATATCTCCACACGGAACATTATTGTTTTTTAGTTCTTTTAATAGTGTTGCACTATCCCATTTCGAAAATGCTTCGGTCAATATTTTCCCTAACTCTGTTCTATTTTTAACTCGCAAAGCATTGGTTTTAAACAAATCTGAATCGTCATCCTGAGCTTGTCGAAGGGTTAAATTCAGACATTTACATAGCGATGCAAATTGTTTGTCATTCCCAACAGCTAGCACAATTGCTTTTCGATCATTGGTGTAAAACGTTTCTCCATAAGGAGCAATATTTGGATGTAAACTTCCCATTCGTTGTGGAATCTCACCGCCCATTAAATAGTTTGTCGCCTGATTTGCCAGTGACGAAAGCGCTGCATTGTATAACGAAATATGTACAGTTGCACCCAAATTGGTTTTAGAGCGTTGCAATAAAGCCACTAAAATCGCCTCTTTTAATTGGTGCGCCGCCAAAACATCTATCAATGCAATTGGCATTTTTAATGGTACACTTCCAGCTTCTCCGTTGATGAACATAAAACCAGCTTCGGCTTGAATCACTACATCAAAGGCTGGGGTTTCATCATCGATACCATAACCACTAACTTGTGCATAAATCAGCTTTGGAAATTTCGTGCGTAAAGCAACGGCATCCAATCCTAATTGTTTTGCTGATGAAGGTTTAAAATTGGAAATCACAACATCTGCCGAAGCAATATGATGCAACACCTTTTCTAAATCCTCAGACTTTTTTAAATCAGCCCAAATAATAGTTTTGTTATAATTCACACTACTATAATAGGCGGATTGCGCATTTTCATTTTCTGTTTCCAAACGCCAACTGCGCGTTATGTCTCCATTATTGGAAGGATTTTCAACTTTTAGAACATCCGCACCGAGTTCGGCAAAGAACATTCCAACAGCTGGACCAGCCAAAACTCCGGCAAGTTCTACTACTTTTAAATCAGCAAACAATTCTTGTTCTTGCATTGAAATGATTTAGAATATTACAATTTTTAATTCTTAACCCGTTGGGTGCAATTAGTTTTTGATGATAAATTTTCGTCAGTTCGAGTGATTTTCGACAGAAAATCGTATCGAGAACAAGAAAATTTTCATTAAAAACGGTTCTCGATACATTTTTTGTTCCGTTTCTCTGCACAAAAAACACTCGAACAGACGTTTTAATAATTACACCCAACGAGTTTAATTCTTATCTAATAATTAAATATTCTTTAATATTTTGAAACCATTAAGATTAAGGTTCATTAAGAGTTATAACTTAAGCTTAATGGTTTAAAAAATAATAAAATTTATTGATTTTTTACCTCGCTCCAAATTTCGTTGTAGCGCTTTCTGTTTTTAACAGGTTGCCAGAAATTCAAGGTTTTAAACATAGAATCCATACTTGCCACGTCCATTAATTTTTGAGTTTCTGGAGTCAAAAGTGCATTTGCTTCCGGGTTTGAAACATAATATTGGGTAAATTCAGCTATTTGAGCCATAACCTTTGGAGAAGAAACATAGTCCAACCATAGTTGCGCCAATTGCTTGTTTTTAGCATCTTTTACAATCATCAAACGGTCAATCCAACCTGTTGCTCCTTCTTTTGGAATCACAGATTTGATGTTCATTCCTTGTTTATTCAAATTGGCTGGAGTCAAAGGCCAACCCACAGCTGCTACAATTTCTTTGTTTTTAAAAAGGTTATCTAATTCTCCTGCAGAAGCCCAGTTTTTACGAACTTGAGGTTTCATTGCAATCAATTTTTCTTTACAAGCTGCCAGTTGCTCTTCGGTTAAATTATACAAAACAGATTGGTCAGCTTTATCATAACCCAACATTTGAGCAGCTAGATAAATAGTCGAAATATCATCGTACAAGGCGATTTTTCCTTTGTATTTTGGATCCATAAACAAATCCCAAGACGTTGGTGCTTCCTTAATTACATCGGCATTATAGATTAAATAATCTGGTCCCCAAGTGAAAGGCATTCCATACGTTTTTCCTTCTTTTTGAACATCTTTCATTCCCACAAGAACAGGAGAAAGTGATTTCCAAGCCGCAACTTTATCAACATCAATTGCTTCTACCAAACCAGATTCAACGATATAACCAGCTACATCCGATGAAGGTGTGATTACGTCATAACTCGAACCGCCACCACTTTGTAATTTAGAAACCAATTCATCCGAAGAACCAAAATAAGTTCCTTTAACGGTAACTCCGTATTTTTCTTCAAATGCTTTGGTAAACGAAGCATCGGCATAGCCTTCCCAAGCTAGAATATTCAAAGTTGAACCTTTTAGCGCTGCTAAATCTACTTCAACAGAGGCTTCTTTTTTTTCTTTGCCACAACTTACAAGCAATCCTGCAGCTACTAATAATGATAATGCGATTTTTTTCATTGGTTTTTTTGTTTAGGTTATTATAATATATTAATGATTTTCACTTAATTTAGTATTTGGATCCAAAGGCCAATACATCAACACTGAACAGTTTCCACTGCGTGGATCGTCTAAATAATCGAATAATGGTTCGACCAAAATAAATCCACATTTGGTTTGAGCCGTTACGGTCGGATCAATGATTTCGCCTTTAATTAATTTGTCACAATATTCAGCAATGGTCATTTTGTCTTTCACTTTGTCGAATCCAATAGGCATTCCGGCAGTCATTTGACCTTTGGTTCCCATTGCTCTGGCGACTTCCTGACGCGCATTATAGATTTCTCTTCCAATACCTTTTCCTTGATAATCTGGATGAACGGATACGTCTAAACCGTATAGCCATTCCGCTTTTGGGTCGTGTGTTCCCAACCATAAATTATCCGAAATTTCCAGAAAAGTATGATGTCCTTTATGATAATTTTGCATCAAAGTTGTTGTGGCCGCAATAACTCTATCTCCATCTAAAACAATCATTTGCCCTTCAGGAAAAATCTCAATATGTTTTTTATATTGCGCTTCGGTCATTAGTTCTTCTTCCGATAAAGTTGGAAAAACAATTTTTTGAAGTTCCGCTTCTTGCCTTGCGTATTCTGGCGTGGCAGTTTGTAATGTGTATTTGCCTAAAATTTCTTTTTTCATAGCCCCCTAACCCCCGAAGGGGGAATTAAGATTAATAATTAAACTTTTTTGTTTCTGTAATGCTTTAAGTAATTTTATTTTCTAAACTCTCTGTTATAATCTCCATCTATTCCCCCTTCGGGGGTTAGGGGGCTACATATTTCCGTAACTGATTAATTTTAATTCCAAATATTCTTTCAATCCTTCGGAACCGGATTCGTGACCAATTCCGCTGCTTTTTATTCCTACGAAAGGCAATTCTGTTCCGTGAGCCGCCCATTCGTTGATTCCTACCATTCCAAATTCCAAATTTTCAGCATAGAAATTGGCAGTTTTAATGTGATTGGTAAAAACGTAAGAGGCTAAACCATATTCGGTGTCATTTGCCCATTCGAGCACTTGTTCTTTGGTTTCGAAAGGAATTACAATCATCAATGGTCCAAAAACTTCTGTCTTGATGAATTCTTGAGTTTGTCTGGCTTCAATCAAAGCAGGATGAACGAAAAATCCTTTTTCCGAAGCTTCTCCTCCAATATGAATTGTTGCCCCTTCGTTTTTTGCTTTTTCGAGCATTGCCAAGGAATGTTTTTGCTGGGTTTTATTGATAAGTGGTCCAACAAAATCAATATCGCCGCCATTAACACCTGTTTTTAGTTTAGAAATATCCTCTTTTACAATCGATACAAATTGATTGAAGATGCTGGAATGCACATAAAAACGTTGTGGAGAAACACAAACCTGACCGCAATTTCTCAATTTGGCAACAATTGCCTGATGCGCAATCGCTTCAACATCAATATCTTTTTCGATAATTACTGGAGCGTTTCCACCTAATTCAAGCGACAATTTAGTCGATGTTTTGGATGCACCATCCATCAAAATTTTTCCAACTCGAGTACTTCCTGTGAAACTTATTTTTTTTAGCAAAGGATTTTCAATCATTTCAATTCCAGAAGAAACTGGCTCTGAATTGATTAAGTTAAAAACTCCTTTTGGGATTCCCGCTTCGTGCAATGCTTTTGCCATATTAAAACTGGACAAAGGCGTAAACTCAGAACCTCTCATCACCACCGTACAACCTGCCGCCAAAGCAGCCGCAACTGCTCTTGCAGGATTATAAGCAGGGAAATTCCAAGCTGTAATTACTCCAACAACTCCTAAAGGTTGGTAAATAACCATCGAGCGTTTGTCGATTCTGCTTGACGGAATCACTCGACCATAACTGCGTTTTCCTTCTTCGGCATACCATTCGAAAAGATTAGCTGAAACTTGCCATTCGCCACGAGATTCAAGCATTGGTTTTCCTGTTTCCAGCGACGTTTCTTTGGCTAAAGCCTCCGCATTGGCACGCATATAATCTGCTGCTTTTTTTAGAATCTCGGCTCTAAAATAAGGCGTCGTGTTTTTCCAAGTTTTGAAAGAAGCATCGGCTGCAGCAATAGCTTTTTTACAATCTTCGGCATTCCCGAAAGGTACTTTATCTAAAATTTCTTCGGTAGAAGGGCTTTGCAAATCCCAAGTGGCACCATCTATTGCGTCGCACCATTCTCCGTTTATATATTGTTTTCTCATAATTATTTGCCCCCTAACCCCCGAAGGGGGAATTATTTTATTAAAATTTCCTTAATCGTTTCTTCTAAAATAATTAAGCCTTTTTCCAAGATTTCGTCTTCGATAAATAAAGGACTTAATACTCGGATGCAATTTCCGTAGGTTCCGGAAGTGATAACAATTAATCCTTTTGCAAGACATTTATCTACGATTGCTTTTGTTGAAATGCCATCAGGAAGTTTTGTGTTTGGATTAAAAAATTCGATGGCTAACATTGCTCCCAAACCGCGAACATCAGTAATATTATTTGGATATTTTGCCTGTAATTGATTGAATTTTTCTCGAACTACTTTGCCCACTTTTTCGCCAGCGGCATTGATGTTGTTTTTTTGCATATAATTGATGCTTGCCAACGAAGCCACGCAACTCAAGGGATTTCCTAAATAAGTTCCTCCTATAAGCCCAGGTTTTACGGCATCCATAATTTCGGCTTTGCCAATAACGGCACCAATTGGCATTCCGCCACCCATAGATTTTGCCCAAGTAGATAAATCTGGAGTTACGCCATAATGTTCGAATGCTCCCCATTTTCCGGTACGACCAAAACCAGACTGTACCTCATCAAAAATCAAGAAAATATTATTTTCGGTACAAAATTTACGTAAATACTGCACATATTTTTTAGACGCAACAGTAAAACCTCCTTCACCTTGCACCAATTCCAGAATAATTGCAGCCGTTTGAGTTATTGAAACGGTTGATGAAAAAGTTTTATGCAACTTCATTATCATCAAATCGTCGAACTCATCTTGCGTCATTCTACTCTTCATACTTGGTTTGTAGTATGGATATTCTAAACGATATACTTCGGGAGCATAAGGTCCGGCGCCTTCTTTATATTTTACATTTGAGGTCAAAGTCATTGCCATCATCGTACGACCGTGAAATGAACCGTCATAACAAATAATTCCAGATTTTCCGGTAACGGCACGAGCAATTTTAATAGCATTTTCAACAGATTCTGCTCCAGATAATGTCAGCATTGCTTTTGTAGATTCGCCGTGTGGCAATAACTCACACAATTTTTCGGTCAAGTCCAAATATTGCTCATATACAGAAACGTTGAATGAGGCGTGAATGAATTTATCAGCTTGATTTTTTATAGCTTCGATAATTTCTGGAACTCCGTGACCTGCATTATTTACGCCAATTCCTCCTGCAAAATCGATTAATTCTCGACCGTCTGCGTCAATGATTATGGAACCTTTAGCAGATTGAATGCTTGATGGATTGAAAATTCCCAAAGCGTTTGGCACACTTTTTTTTCTTCTTTCGTATAATTTGTCTGTATTATTCAT
>DZAU01000047.1:2082-17232 GCA_022729635.1 Flavobacterium psychrophilum | reverse complement strand
GAACTTGGACAGCGACAGACTGTGCTGGAAACTTCGCAACAGGGATTCAAACAATCACTGTAAAAGATGATGAGAAACCAGTTATTGTTCAAGCAACAGGGGAGCTTGATGGTAAAGATTTAGGTTGTAACCCAACAGTGGTACCTCCAACTTTTACCGCAAGTGATAACTGTTCTGGTAATTTAACTGATAAAATTGAGGTTATGGATGGTGGTATTGTACTGACAAGTGGAGATTCAAAATGTACACTTTACAGTCAAACTTGGATAGCAACTGTTAAAGATTGTTCCGGAAATGAAGCTTTGCCAGTAAGTATTACCTATACTTGGAAAGTCGATACTGAAAACCCTGTGATTACTGCTCCAGCAGATTATATAATCTGCAACGAAACTCTTCCGGCAACTTTAACTGCTACTTGGACAGATAATTGTTCCGAAGGTGGAGAAGTAACTGCAACAGGTGTACTATCCGATTCAACGACTTGTACAACCACCTATGCATACGTATTTACTGTAACTGATGATTGCGGAAATACTGACACAAAAACAACATATATAACCAGAGAAACTGATACGTATGCAAATTGTGAAACAGCATTTGGTAAATTAGAAAGCGGTAGTTTCTGTTTCCTTGATGATCCAACCATTAAAAATAATCGTTGGGGTTGGACAAACAACATTACAGAAGAAGGAACTTATGACATGCCTTTATATGCTGGTGCAGCAGGTTGTGATATCACAAACAGAGTACCTGTTGGAAGTGCTAAAGTGATTTATTCAGGAGGTAAGGTATCAGTGGTTTACACTATTAACGAAGGCTATGTTATGAATGAAGCTCATGTAAATGTTAGTTGTGGAAAATATCGAATGATAAAAGGCGATCCAACAGTTGCTCCAGGACGATACACTTTTAATGCTTCAAATCTTGATAAAGTAGCCGGATTAACTGTTAATTTCACTGGAACTATTTCAGGACCTATTTGGATTATTGTACATGCAGTAATTTGCGAGGAAACTTGTCATTGCAGTCAATTAACACATGGAAATCCAGTTTATGACAATGTTGCTTTGACTTTGGATTGCCCAGTTCCAGCACCAGTAGTGGAAACAACTGTTGACCCATCATTGATGGAAGTGTCAAAAGTTAGTGAAACTTCAAAAGTTGGTTTCGAAGCTTATCCTGTGCCTTTCAAAAATGTACTTACTATCAAATATAAATTTGATTACAGTTCTGACGTGAAAATTGAAGTATTCAATTCAAATGGTATTCTAATGCTTTCAAAAGTTGATTCAAACGGTTATTTAAACAAAGAAACTACTCTAACCCTTAATTCAAATATAGAGCAAGAGCAAGTTTATGTTGTAAAAGTGACTACTAATCGAGGAAGTAGTGTGAAGAAAGTAATGTCTTCAAAATAATTAAAAATTAATCTTAATAGAAAAGCATCCGTTTTTGCGGATGCTTTTTTTGTTATATGATTATCCATTACTGAGAAGAAATCAAGAAAAGAAATACAGCAGTCGGCTATGTTTGGGGATTAAAAGAGTCGTTTAAAAGTCTTTTTGGATGCAAAGATTAATTATTCAACACTACAATCGCTTTTCCATTTTGTAATCATCCATTACATACCCATTTCCAATTTCTAAAACTTCTTCGGCAACCACTTCAAATCCCATTTTTTTATAAAAAGTAAAAGCAGTATTGAATTTATTTACATTCAAAGAAATGGCTTCCGACTGATTTTTTTTGGCAAAAGCAATAACTTTTTCAAGTAATAACTTCCCTACTCCTTTTCCTTGCGACTCTGGAAGCAGATACAATTTATGAAGCCTTGTTCCTTTTTTGTTTTGATAATTATTTTCGCAACTGGTAAAACCTAAACAAATTTCGCCATCATAAGCCAAGAAAAAATGAGCGTTTCCACTGATTTGTTTCAACAAAGATTCATCAGAATACATTAGATTCAACATATAATCCAGTTGTGCTTTAGACAAAATTGAGCCGTAAGTATCAGGCCAAGTTTTATGAGCAATATCTTGAATTAATGGAATATCCTTACTCGTTGCTTCGGAAATTGTAATCATTATTTATTTTGTATAAACAGTGTTTTCCTGTTCAGAAACACGAATAAATGTAGTTCTTTTAGTCAATTCTTTCAAACGGGAAGCACCCACGTAAGTACACGTGCTTCGCAATCCGCCAAGAATATCTTTTAGTGTAGCTTCAACATCACCTCTAAATGGCACTTGCACTGTTTTTCCTTCGCTCGCTCTATATTCGGCAACACCACCAACATGTTTATCCATCGCAGTTTTAGAACTCATTCCGTAAAATTGTTTATATTTTTCGCCATTAATTTCTATTAATTCGCCTCCGCTTTCGGTATGACCAGCGAGCATTCCGCCGAGCATCACAAAATCGGCTCCTGCTCCAAAAGCTTTTGCCACATCTCCGGGAGTCAAACAACCTCCATCACTAATAATTTGCCCGCCAAGACCATGAGCAGCATCGGCACATTCAATTATTGCCGAAAGTTGAGGATAGCCTACTCCGGTTTTTACTCTGGTAGTACAAACGGAACCAGGTCCAATTCCTACTTTTATAATATCGGCTCCAGCCAATAAAAGTTCTTCGACCATTTCGCCAGTAACCACATTTCCGGCAATGATCACTTTGTCAGGATATTGTTTGCGAGTTTGTTGTACAAAATTTACAAAATGTTCAGAATAACCATTGGCTACATCAATACAAATGAATTTTAACATCGGATTGGCTTCAAAAATTTCGGCTATTTTTTTAGCGTCATTTTTTCCTGTTCCTGTGCTAATTGCAATATAATTATAGGTTTCTGGCGAAATAGTATTTAAAAAATCATTCCATTCCTTAACGGAATAATGTTTATGAATCGCCGTAAAAAGTTTTTCATCTGCCAAAGCTTTTGCCATTGAAAATGTCCCAACAGTATCCATATTCGCAGCCATAATAGGCACGCCAGACCAAGAAATGTTGCTATGCAAAAACTTGAATTCTCTTTCTAAAGTAACATCAGATCGACTTTTTAGGGTTGATCTTTTGGGTCTTATCATTACATCCTTGAAACCCAATTTCACATCTGTTTCTATTCTCATATTTTAATGGTTTTCATTTCTGAAATGAATTTATTTAGAAAACAAAAATGGCTCTTTCGCTCATCATTTCGTTTACCTCATCGGCAACTTCTTCGATGATGTCTTCATTTGTATGATCTGATATAACTTTATCAATCATAGCAACAATAGTTTCCATATCTTCTTCTACCAAACCACGAGTGGTGATTGCGGCAGTTCCTACACGAATTCCAGAAGTTACAAATGGTGATTTATCATCAAAGGGAACCATGTTTTTATTTACGGTAATTTCCGCTTTTACCAATGCGTTTTCGGCTTCTTTTCCTGAAATATTTTTATTTCTCAAATCAATCAACATCATGTGATTGTCAGTTCCGCCAGAAATAATATTGTATCCTCTTTTAACAAAAGCATCCGCCATTGCTTTGGCATTTTTTTGCAGTTGCAAAGCATAGGTGAAAAATTCATCTTGTAAAGCTTCACCAAAAGCGACAGCCTTTGCAGCGATAATATGCATCAAAGGTCCGCCTTGATTTCCTGGAAAAACGGCTAAATCTAATAAAGAAGACATCATTCTAATTTCGCCTTTTGGAGTAGTCAAACCCATTGGATTTGGAAAATCTTTCCCCATCAAAATCAAGCCACCACGCGGTCCACGCAAAGTTTTATGTGTAGTTGTGGTAACGATATGACAATGCGGAATTGGATCACTCAACAATCCTTTGGCAATTAAACCGGCAGGATGAGAAATATCGGCAAATAAAATCGCTCCAACAGAATCTGCGATGACTCTGAAACGCTCAAAATCCATATCACGAGAATAAGCCGAAGCTCCCGCAATTATTAATTTTGGCTGTTCTTTTGTAGCAATTTCCTGGATTTTATCGTAATTTAATCGTCCTGTTTCAGCATCTACACCATAAAAAACGGGTTGATACAAACGTCCCGAAAAGTTTACCGGAGAACCATGAGTTAAATGACCACCGTGTGACAAATCGAATCCAAGAATTTTATCTCCTGGTTTCAAACAGGCAGCATAAACTGCTGTATTTGCCTGTGAACCTGAGTGGGGTTGTACATTTGCATATTCGGCACCAAATAATTCTTTTGCTCTGTCAATAGCGATTTGTTCTACTACATCAACCACTTCGCAACCTCCATAATATCTCTTTCCCGGATAACCTTCGGCATATTTATTTGTTAAAACAGAACCAGCTGCTTCCATTACTTCGTCACTGACAAAATTCTCTGAAGCGATGAGTTCTAATCCGTGAATTTGTCTGTCTTGTTCCTCTAAAATAAGGTCAAAAATTTGTTTGTCGCGTTGCATTTTTTTGATTTTAGTTAATTTGTCGCAAAAATACAAAAAAACGTTTGGTAAATAATTAGATTATGATATATTTGATGAGTAATTTTTAACAAAATAATAAACAGCATTATGTCAATAACAGCTAATGATACCAATAGAAAATCTTGGATAGAAGTGCCTTCAAATAGTGATTTTCCTATTCAAAACATCCCATTTGGAGTTTTTATTACTAAAGATGACGTGATAACCATTGGAACCAGAATTGGGGATTGTGCCATTGATATGGGTGCTTTACAGCAATTGAATTACTTTGAAGGAATTGATTTGACCGATGATATGTTTATGCAAGACACGCTAAATGATTTCATTTCGGATGGAAAAAAAACATGGAGATTGGTTCGAAATCGACTAGCTGAATTATTTGACGAAACAAATCCGAAACTTAGAGATAACAAAGAACATAGAGAAATTGTCATCTTTAATGTAAAATATATTGAAATGCAATTGCCTGTTTTAATTGGTGATTATACTGATTTTTTTTCCAATAAAGAACATGCTGTAAATGTTGGGGAAATTTTTAGAACCAAAGATAATTTATTATCTCCAAATTGGCTACATATTCCAGTTGGATATCACGGAAGAAGTTCTTCAATAATTCCGTCAGGGATTTCGATTCACAGACCCATGGGACAAAGTTTACCTAAAGGTGAAAATACTCCTGTTTTTGGTCCGTCTAGATTAGTAGATTTTGAATTAGAAACTGCATTCATCACCACTGATGTCAATATTATGGGAGAAAATATTCCTATAAATGAAGCTGAAGATTATATTTTTGGAATGGTTTTGCTCAATGATTGGAGTGCGCGTGACATTCAAAAATGGGAATATGAACCACTAGGCCCTTTTTTATCAAAAAACTTTGCGACTTCAATTTCTCCTTGGATTATCACGATGGATGCCTTAGAACCATTCAGAACCAAAGGGCCAAAACAAGATCCTGCACCACTTCCTTATTTGCAACAAAAAGGGAAACATAATTTTGATATTAATTTAGAAGTCGCAATTCAGCCTGAAAACACTGAACCAACTATTGTGTCAAAATCAAATTTTAAAAACATGTATTGGTCAATGAGTCAGCAATTAACACATCATACTTCAAATGGATGCCGTGTAAATTCTGGCGATATGATGGGTTCAGGAACAATTTCCGGATTAACTCCAGACAGTTTTGGTTCAATGCTAGAATTGACTTTGGGCGGTAAAATACCTCTTAAACTCAGTGATGGTTCAGAACGTAAATTCATAAACGATGGCGACACTGTTATTATGAAAGGGTTTTGCAAAAATAACGGAGTCAGAATAGGATTTGGAGAAGTTTCAAATAAATTACTCCCGCCTTTTGTGAGAAAATAACACCACTTTTTTATGAAAAAAATCATTCTTTTTTTAAGTATTCTACTGATAAGTTTTTCAATTTTTGGACAAAAGCCTTGTGATAAGAACCCAAAATATTCTGAATTTGATTTTTGGGTTGGTGAGTGGGAAGTATTTGATTTAAAAGGAAATATTGCAGGACATAGTGTTATTTCTAAAATTCTTGACAATTGTGTAGTTTTAGAAGAATGGAAATCTGCCAATACACAACAAGGTTTAATTTATAGCGGCAAAAGTTACAACTCCTACAATGCTGCCACACAACAATGGCAACAAATTTGGGTTGATAATACTGGCGGAAGCAACGAATATCTTACAGGACATTATGAAAATAATGCAATGCAGTTTTTGAGCAGACCCTTTTTATTGAATAAAAATGAAACTGCAATACGAAGACTCACTTTTTATAAATTAAAAGACAATAAAGTGAGACAGTTTGGAGAGATTTCAAAAGATGACGGAAAAACTTGGACTACAGAATACGATTTAGAATACCGCCAGAAACAAAACTAATTACAAGCCTAAAATTAAACATCTACAATGTGTGACTTATCCGATTCAGTACTTTTGGATTAAACGACAAATGGACAGTTTTCATAGTTTAAAACAATAAAGACAGCATTACCCAAAATTAGGTATAGAAATTTATAATTTTCAGAACTCTTTAATAATAAGCCATTAAAGAGTTTTTTTTGCATAAAAAAACAATACTGTATTTTTTTGTTACAAATAAAAAAAACTTCTTTTTTATAATGAAAAAAATTGTACTTTTGCTTCGATGAATAAAACAAGTGCACATATTACTGCTGCGTCACGGAAAAATAACCTTACGACTTCTCCCGAAGTACGGATGCTATTAGTATAGTTTCCAAAAGGTGTTTTTTTATTTTTATTCATTTTTCATTTTTATCGTTTTGAAATCACAACTATTTATTACGGAAATTTTATTTTCTAAAAAAAATATTCGTTATCCCGCATTATTCCTTACAGTTTCTGTATGGAAAACAAACTTTTGTTTGATAACTAATTTTGTAATGAAGACATCTCCAATTTAAATTGTATAAAAACATTTAATCCAAATTATATTTCTTGAAATGAAAATATCTATAGTTATAGCCCAAGAAGAACATTACAAATATGCGCAAGAAATATGCGACACAATTGATTCTTCGGCATTATTAAGAGGTACCGGAATTGCCAAAAGAACCCCAGATTACATCAAAAAAAAGATTCACAATCGTGATGCTGTGATAGCTTTAGACAAAAATGGTGTTTTTGCCGGTTTTTGTTACATCGAAAGTTGGCAACACGGTAAGTTTGTTGCTCATTCCGGATTGATTGTACATCCCGATTTTAGAAATCACGGCTTAGCCAAAAAAATTAAAACTTTTGTATTTAATTATTCATTGGAAAAATTTCCGGGAGCCAAAGTTTTCGGAATCACAACTGGTTTGGCTGTAATGAAAATTAATTCCGATTTAGGTTATAAACCAGTCCCTTTTTCAGAATTAACGACTGATCCAAGTTTCTGGGCAGGATGTAAAACTTGTACGAACTATGAAATTCTAAAAAGTAAAGACAACAAAATGTGCCTTTGCACAGGAATGCTCTACGATCCGGAAGAAAAACCAAAAGACCCACCAAAACATCCATTTAATGTCCGGATTTGGAACAGATTAAAAGCAATTAAACAAGCCCTTTTCTTAAAAAAATAAAACATTGCTTCTATGAAGCATTAAAAAACAACAACAATGAAAAAAGTAGTATTAGCATACAGCGGAGGTTTAGATACCTCATATTGCCTAAAATATCTAAAAAATGAAAAAGGATACGAAGTTCATACCGTATTGATAAACACTGGTGGATTTGATGATAGGGAATTAAAAGACATCGAAGAAAGAGCCTACGAATTGGGTTCGGCACAACATGTGAACCTTACCATTTTGGACAAATATTATGAAAAAGCGATTAAATATTTGATTTTTGGAAATGTATTGAAAAACAATACCTATCCATTATCAGTAAGTGCCGAGCGTGTTTTTCAAGCTATGGAAGCCATTAAATACGCCAAAAAAATAGGTGCTACTGCCATTGCCCACGGAAGTACAGGTGCTGGAAATGACCAAATTCGTTTTGATTTAATTTTTCAAACCATCGCCCCAGAAATTGAAATCATCGCTCCTATTCGTGAATTAAAATTATCTCGTCAAGAAGAAGTTGACTATTTGCAAACAAACGGAGTAGAATATTCTTGGGAAAAAGCCCAATATTCTATCAACAAAGGACTTTGGGGAACGAGTATTGGAGGAAAAGAAACCTTAACAGCTAAATTGCCTCTTCCTAGCGAAGCTTATCCTTCGCAATTGCAAAAAGAAGGCGAAGAAAAAGTAACTTTAGAATTCTTGAAAGGTGAATTGGTCGCTGTAAATGGCGTAAAAGACAAACCTTCCAATAACATTGTAACACTTGAAAAACTGGCTAGTGCCTATGCAATTGGTCGTGATATTCACGTTGGAGATACCATTATTGGAATCAAAGGAAGAGTTGGTTTTGAAGCCGCTGCTCCTTTAATCATCATCAAAGCGCACCATTTATTAGAGAAACACACGCTTGGAAAATGGCAACAATACTGGAAAGAACAACTAGGAAACTGGTACGGAATGTTGTTTCATGAAGGTCAATTTCTAGATCCTGTGATGCGAAACATCGAAACTTTCCTGGAAGACACTCAAAAAACAGTAAATGGAACTGTAACCGTTTCTTTGAAACCCTACCACTTTTCATTGGACGGAATCGAATCGGATAATGATTTGATGAATACTGGTTTTGGTCAATATGGCGAAATGAACAACGCTTGGACATCAGATGATGCCAAAGGATTTATCAAGATTTTGGGTAATGCCCAGAATATATTTTCGTCTGTAAATAATGAAACTTACGAATAAATAAAATTTAAACACATAGAAACATAGAAAAAAGAATTTCATAGACCAATTCTTGGTTCACAAAGCTATGTTTTACTTTAAAAAAGTGAAACGTCTTACTTTATTTAATAAAAAGCTATGTCTCTATGTGTTTAAAAATAATCTAATTTGAATTATTAAATATTAATTCGAATACTTTTAAATATTAAAGTTATGATTTCAATTGGAATAATTGGCGGTTCAGGTTACACAGCTGGCGAACTCATCAGAATTTTGATGTTTTACCCCAATGCCAAAATCGATTTTGTGTACAGCACCACAAATGCCGGAAAATCACTTTCCATAGCACATCAGGACTTGATGGGTGATATCGAAATGAATTTTACCGATAC
The DNA here is from genome assembly GCA_022729635.1 of Flavobacterium psychrophilum. Classification (GTDB taxonomy): domain Bacteria; phylum Bacteroidota; class Bacteroidia; order Flavobacteriales; family Flavobacteriaceae; genus Flavobacterium; species Flavobacterium psychrophilum_P. Next base: position 8,066 of record DZAU01000047.1, on the reverse strand, counting down.
TGTAAATCCAAATGTGGATGTCGTTTTCTTGTGTTTAGGTCACGGAAAATCAATTGCTTTTTTAGAAAAAAATCAATTTGCAAGTCATACCAAAATCATCGATTTAGGAAATGATTTCAGGTTGACAAAAGACAAAAATTTCAACGGAAAATCCTTTGTTTATGGTTTACCCGAATTGAATAAATCTGAGATAAAAAACGCTCAATTCATCGCCAATCCTGGTTGTTTTGCAACGGCAATTCAACTCGCATTATTACCTTTGGCAGAAGCCAAATTATTAAATAGTGATGTTCATATCAACGCCACAACCGGAAGCACTGGAGCTGGAGTAAGCCTTTCAGATACTTCGCATTTTAGCTGGAGAAACAATAATATGTCGCATTATAAAGCTTTTGATCATCAGCATTTGGGGGAAATCAATCAAAGCGTCAATCAATTGCAAGCCGATTTTAAAGATGAAATAATTTTTATCCCTAATCGTGGCGATTTTACCAGAGGAATTTTTGCTACACTTTATACAACAATTGAAGAAAGTTTAGAAGATGTTTTGGAAAAATACCAAGAATATTACAAAAACGAACCTTTTGTAACGGTTACAACCACAAATATTAATATGAAACAAGTGGTCCAAACGAACAAATGTATCATCAGTTTAATGAAAAAAGGCAATAGATTATTGATTACTTCGGTAATTGATAATTTGGTAAAAGGCGCTTCTGGACAGGCTATTCAGAATATGAATTTGATGTTCGGTTTGGACGAAAGCACGGGATTACATTTGAAACCGAGTGGATTTTAGAAAAAAAATTGAAAGATTGAAAGATTGAAGAATTTAAAAAACCATTCTGTAACACAACCAAATCTTTCAATTTTTAAATTATTAAATCTTTAAATAATAAACAAAAAATGAACTTATTTAACGTTTACCCTTTATACAACATCACGCCGGTTAAGGCTTTGAATTGCAAAATAATTGACAATAATGGTGTGGAATATCTCGATTTATATGGTGGTCACGGCGTGATTTCCATTGGTCACACCCATCCTGAATATGTCGAAAAACTACGAAATCAGTTGGATAATATCGGGTTTTATTCCAATGCGATTCAAAATCCATTGCAAGTGGAACTGGCAGAAAAACTTGGGAAACTTTCTGGTTTGGAAGATTACTCCTTATTCTTGTGCAGTTCTGGTGCCGAAGCCAATGAAAACGCCTTAAAATTAGCCTCTTTTCATACAGGAAAATCACGTGTGATTGCCTTTGATAATTCCTTTCACGGTCGAACTTCGGCAGCTGTTGCTGTTACTGATAACAAAAAAATTGTAGCTCCGATAAATGCCCAACAAATCGTTACTTTCTTGCCATTGAATAACATCGATTTGGTCGAAGCCGAATTGAAAAAAGGCGATGTTTGTGCAGTCATCATCGAAGGAATTCAAGGTGTTGGAGGTTTAGATGAAGGAACAACTGAATTTTTTCAAGCTTTGGAAAAAGTATGCGAAGCCAATGATGTAGTTTTAATTTTAGACGAAGTACAATCCGGTTATGGCAGAAGCGGAAAATTTTTCGCACATCAACATCACAATATTAAAGCAGATATTATTTCGCTTGCCAAAGGAATGGGCAACGGTTTCCCAATAGGTGGAATCTTGATTTCGCCAAAATTCACCGCCAGTTATGGATTACTTGGCACCACTTTTGGCGGAAGCCATCTCGCTTGTGCAGCAGGAATTGCAGTGCTTGAAGTGATGGAAAGCCAAAAATTAATGGATAATGTGAATGAAGTTTACGACTATTTCTTGGAAGCAATCAAAGAAATTCCTGAAGTGAAGAAAGTAAAAGGAAAAGGCTTGATGCTGGGTGTTGAATTTAATTTTGATGTATCGGAATTACGAAAAAAACTAATTATCGAAAAATACATTTTCACCGGAAACGCCAACAACAAGAATTTATTGAGAATCCTTCCACCATTGACGATTAAAAAGGCTGATATTGATACCTTTATTGTAGCTTTGAAAGAAACTTTGGCTGAATTGAAATAATGATATTCGCTCCGCAATTCCGATAGCTATCGGAACCGACTTTGTGGAAGTGACAAACGGTCTCTGACCGCATACAAAACGAAGGTTTAAAACCTTCAAACGCATCCACAAAGTCAGAGACTTTGCGGAGCAAAAAATTAAATTCATAAAAATGAACACAACACTATCCATAGAAAAAAGAAATGCGGTTTTAAGTCGAATGGCAGAACTTCTAGAACAAGAAAGAGCCAATATTAAAACGGTGAATCAACAGGATTTAAGTAATTATTCTGGGGATGATTTGGCTATGGAAAAACGTTTGCTCGTTGATGATTCAAAGATTGACGGAATGATTTTGTCAATGCAACAATTGGCAAGCCAAGAAGATCCTGTTGGAGTGGAAAGATTCAATTTCAACCACGAAAACGGTCTGAAAATCATCAACAAAACTGCCGCTTTTGGCACGATAATGATTATTTACGAATCCAGACCTGACGTAACGGTTGAAGCGGGTGGAATCGCTTTTAAATCTGGAAATAAGATTTTATTGAAAGGTGGAAAAGAATCTTTATTATCCAATTTAAAAATTGTTTCCCTTTGGCATCAAGCCTTGGAAGAAAACAATATTTCTAAAGATTGGGTTGAATATTTGAATTATAATCGGGAGGAAACCCAAGCATTTTTGGAAAAACCGACACAAAAAGTAGATTTAATTGTGCCTCGTGGTGGCGAACAATTGATTGCTTTTACCAAAAAACACGCCACTTGTCCTGTGATTGTCAGCGGTCGTGGAAATAATTTTGTTTATGTAAACAAGGAAGCTGATTTACAAAAAGCATTGGATATTATCATCAACGGAAAAACAACTAATATTGGAGTTTGTAATGCTTTAGATAAAGTTTTGATTGATTCTAATTTAGAAAATTGGGAAGATTTTGCCACTAATTTGGTTGCTGAATTAAAAAAATATAAAGTTACAATTCTGGGAGACGACGCTTTTGCAAAAGTGACTCAAGTACCAACAATTGAGAATGAAGCAATTTGGTACGAAGAGTTTTTAAATTATAAAATTGTTATAGGAATCGTAAATTCTGATGAAGAAGCGATTGCGAAAATCAACCAATATTCTGGCGGACATTCGGCTTCGATTATTACCGAAAACGAGGCGATAGCCCAACAATTTATGGAACAAGTAGATTGTGCAGCGGTATATCAAAACGCTTCCACTCGATTTACAGATGGTGGGCAATTTGGTTTGGGCGGAGAATTGGCGATAAGCACCGACAAATTGCACCAACGCGGACCAATAGGATTGCAGCATTTGGTTACTAATAAATGGTATATTTACGGTGAAGGACAAATTAGAGGTTAGAGGTTAGAAAAAAATCCGATTTTATCAGCGTTTTCGCTTTAGCGAATCCGTTTAATCTGCGTCCAAAAAAATAAATTATGGCAAAAAAAAGAATATTATTAAAGCTCGGAAGCAACACCCTAACCAAAGAAACCAATCACATTTCGAGAGGAAAGATTGAGGATATTGGTATGCAGATTGCCGCTTTACAAGACGAATATGAGTTCATAATCGTGAGTTCCGGTGCGATTGCAGCGGCAAAACAGTTTGTAAAACTCGACAATCACGACAAAGATGTTTTTGTAAAACAAGCTTTGGCTTCTATAGGTCAACCCCATTTGATGCGGATTTACCACGAAAATTTCAGCGATTTGGGGTTGCATACTTCGCAATGTCTGCTTTCGTATTCTGATTTCGAAAAAAAACAAACGAAAACGAATATTGTCAATACCATCAATGTATTGGTCAAAAACAGTTATATTCCAATAATTAATGAAAATGACACCGTGGCGACGGACGAAATTCAGTTTGGCGACAACGATAAATTAGCCGCTTTAACGGCAGTTTTATTAAACGTTGATATTCTGATAATTGCGACCAACACCAACGGAATTTACACCAAAGCATCCATCAACAACGAAGTTCCAGAAACCATTGAATTAGTAACTGATTTAAGCGTATTGGAAAAAGAAATTGGCGATTCGAAATCTTCCCACGGAACGGGTGGAATGCAATCTAAAATTGATTCGGCGGCGATTGCCAAAGCAGCGAATATTGAAACTTGGATTATTAATGGCTTGGAAGATAATTTTATTTTGAAAGCATTAAATAACGAAATAGCATACACAAAAATTATATAATAATGAACTTTATATCCATACAAAACATAGATTCACTTGAAAAATGGGTGAAACAAGCCTTGAAAATAAAAAATAATCCGCTAAAAAACAAAAAACTGGGGAAGAACAAAACGCTAATAATGTTGTTCTTTAATTCTAGTTTAAGAACCCGTTTGAGTACACAAAAAGCCGCCATAAATCTGGGAATGAATGTGATGGTGATGAACTTTGGCAGCGAAGGTTGGACATTGGAATATGAAGACGGAGCGATTATGGATCAAGGTGCTTCGGAACACATCAAAGAAGCGGCTACAGTGGTTTCACAATATTGCGACATTATTGCAATTCGTGCTTTTGCAGAACTAAAAAACAAAGAAAAAGACAATGCCGAAACCGTAATTTCAGGATTCTTGAAATATGCCACAGTTCCAATTGTGAATATGGAAAGCGCCACAGGACATCCGTTGCAATCTCTTGCCGATGCCATTACGATGGCAGAACACAAAACAGTACACAGACCAAAAGTGGTTTTGACTTGGGCACCGCATCCAAGAGCGTTGCCACAGGCTGTGCCAAATTCCTTTGTGGAAATGATGCAAAAGCAAACTGAAATGGATTTTGTAATCACGCATCCTGAAGGTTACGAACTGAATCCTGAAATCACAAAAGATTCCAAAATCGAATACGATCAAGACAAGGCTTTCGAAAATGCCGATTTTATCTATGCCAAAAACTGGAGCAATTATAAGGAATACGGAAAAATTACGAATTCTGACCCGAATTGGACGGTTTCTGCCGAAAAAATGAAATTGACTAACAATGCTAAATTTATGCACTGTTTGCCGGTTAGAAGAAATATGATTGTCACTGACGAAGTGATTGACAGTGAAAATTCAGTGGTTATCGAACAAGCCAATAATAGAACCTATTCGGCTCAATTAGTATTGCAAAAAATATTGGAAAATGTCAAATAAAAAACCATTATTCATCATAAAAATTGGTGGAAACATTATCGATAATCCAACAGAATTATCGCAATTTTTAGCTGATTTTTCCAAAATTGAAGGCAACAAGATTCTCGTTCACGGTGGCGGAAAATCGGCTACCAAAATGGCGCAAAGTATTGGCTTGACTCCTCAGATGATTGACGGACGAAGAATTACCGATAAACCAATGCTCGATGTAGTCGTGATGGTTTATGCCGGCAAAATCAACAAAAATATCGTAGCCCAATTGCAAGCCAATAATACCAATGCAATAGGATTTTCCGGTGCTGATGGAAATTTAATTCAATCGACCAAAAGAAACCATCCAACCATCGATTACGGTTTTGTAGGTGATGTTCAAAAAGTAAATACTGCTTTATTGGAAACTTTAATTAATAACGGAATTGTTCCTGTTTTTTGTGCCATCACGCACGACAAAAACGGACAATTGTTAAATACCAATGCCGATACAATTGCCAGCGAATTAGCAATTGCAATGTCCGAAGTTTTTGAAGTAACTTTGAATTATTGCTTTGAAAAACCAGGCGTTTTATTCGATACCGAAGACGATTCATCGGTAATTTCAACCATAAATCAGGAATTATATTCCAAATTAAAAACCGAAAAAGCAATTCATTCTGGAATGATTCCAAAATTGGACAACTGCTTCAATTGCTTGTCTAAAGGCGTTCAAAAAATACGAATTGGTCATCATCGAATGTTGAAAGACGAAAATTCGATTTGTACAAATATAGAATTATAAATACTAACAACCCTGACAGGGTT
>DZAU01000047.1:0-1982 GCA_022729635.1 Flavobacterium psychrophilum | reverse complement strand
CAGGGTTAAATCAATAATTTTGAAAAACATAACAACCCTTACTCAAGAAGCCATTGCGCTATTAAAATCATTAATTGAAACACCCTCCTTTTCGAGTGAAGAAGATCAAACGGCGCTTTTAATCGAAAATTGGTTTGCCCAAAATAATATTCCGTTCGAAAGAGAGAATAATAATGTTTGGGCTTACAATCAACATTTTGACAAATCCAAACCCACTCTTTTACTCAATTCGCATCACGATACCGTAAAACCTAATCAAGGTTATACAAAAAATCCATTCGAAACGATAGTCGAAAACGGAAAATTATTTGGTTTGGGAAGCAATGATGCTGGTGGTTGTTTGGTTTCATTAATTGCAACATTCACCCATTTTTATGCCAATGAAAATCTTCCTTACAATATCGTAATGGTAGCTTCGGCAGAAGAAGAAAGTAGTGGAAAAAAAGGATTAAACAGTGTTTTGAAACATTTACCAGAATTGGATTGTGCCATTATTGGCGAACCCACTTTAATGCAACTCGCCGTTGCCGAAAAAGGATTATTGGTGCTAGATGTAGTCGTAAAAGGAACTGCCAGTCACGCTGCACACAACAATCCAGATAATCCTATTTACAATGCAATGCCTGTAATCGAATGGTTTAAAACATTCGAATTCGATAAAATATCCGACGTTTTAGGTCCGGTAAAAATGACCGTAACTCAAATATCTGCAGGAAAACAACACAATGTTGTTCCGGCCGAATGCCATTTGGTTGTCGATATTCGGGTAAATGATTGTTACAGAAATGAGGAAATTTTGGAAACCGTAAAAGCCAATGTGGCTGCCGAAGTAACACCACGTTCTATGCACTTGAATGCGTCATCCATTCCCGTTTCGCACGGATTGGTACAAGCTGGAATCGCATTAGGGAGAACAACTTATGGCTCGCCAACATTATCTGACCAATCAGTAATTAGTTGTCAATCACTAAAATTGGGACCAGGAGAAAGCCTGCGGTCACACTCGGCAGACGAATTTATATATATCAACGAAATAGAAGAAGGAATAAAATTATACATTAAAATACTGACGGATTTTTTTAAATTAAATACCAATATTTAAAATTCCAAATTCCAATTGCAAAACAATTTGGAACTTGAAACTTTAAACTTGAAACGAAAATTATGAAACTTTGGGAAAAAGGAATACCAACAGATAAACAAATCGAACATTTCACCGTTGGAAACGACCGTGAATTGGATTTAGTTCTAGCCAAATATGATGCTTTAGGCTCTATCGCTCATGCCAAAATGCTGGGTAAAATAGGTCTTTTGACAACTTCAGAAACCGATTCTTTGGTTTTGGCTTTAGAAGACATTATTATCGAAATCGAAAAAGGCGAATTCGAAATTGAGGAAAGTTTTGAAGACGTTCATTCAAAAATCGAGTATTTATTAACGGTAAAATTAGGTGATGCCGGAAAGAAAATCCACACCGCTCGTTCTCGTAACGACCAAGTTTTGGTTGACGTGAATTTGTATCTAAAAGATGTTGTAACCGAATTCAAATCTCAAGTCAAAACCCTTTTTGATTTGCTAATGGAATCGGCCGAAAAACACCAAAACGTGTTGTTACCAGGTTACACACATTTGCAAATTGCAATGCCCTCTTCTTTCGGAATGTGGTTTTCCGCTTATGCAGAAACCCTGATTGACGACATCACAATGTTGAATGCCGCCTTGAAAATCGTGGATCAAAATCCATTGGGTTCCGCTGCTGGTTACGGAAGCTCTTTTCCTATCAACAGAACTTTTACGACTCAGGAATTAGGTTTCGAAACCTTAAAATTCAATTCGGTAGCAGCACAAATGAGTCGTGGAAAATCAGAAAAAACAGTAGCTTTTGCTATGAGTAGCGTAGCTGCGACTTTGGCAAAATTGGCGATGGATGTTTGTTTGTATATGAGCCAGAATTTTGATTTCATCACTTTGCCAGCGCATTT
>DZAU01000046.1:2212-17289 GCA_022729635.1 Flavobacterium psychrophilum | reverse complement strand
CTAATTTAAAACCAACTATTCCGCTATTTCCAAAAAAAGTATATCTTTAGCCAACCAAAAAAACCAAATTTTATGCAAGACAACAACCAAGAACATTTTAAAAGAGAACTCGGTTTACTCGACGGAACGATGCTCGTTGTGGGCTCGATGATAGGCTCAGGAATATTTATTGTAAGTTCTGATATGGTGCGCCAAGTAGGTTCTGCCGGCTGGCTCATTGCCATTTGGATTCTTACCGCTTTGCTTACTATTACGGCAGCGGTTAGTTATGGTGAGTTGAGCGCAATGTTCCCAAAAGCGGGCGGACAATATGTATATATCAAAGAAGCCTACGGAAAATTAATTGGGTTTTTGTATGGATGGAGCTTTTTTGCGGTCATTCAAACCGGAACAATTGCAGCCGTTGGAGTGGCTTTTTCGAAATTTGCCGCTTATATTTTTCCACCATTTAGTGATGAAAATATTCTGTACGAAATGGGGAGTTTTAAACTTAATGCAGCCCAGATAGTTTCGATTATCACTATTATTTTACTTACTTACATAAATAGTCGTGGAGTAAAAAACGGCAAAATTTTGCAAACAGTTTTGACGGTGATAAAAATTTCATCCTTATTCGGATTGATTATTTTTGGCTTTATGGCCGCCAAAGGAGAAATTTGGGATGCGAATTGGGTCGATGCTTGGGGTTCAAAATCGCTTGATGTAGCCAGTAATTCTTGGCTTCCTATTAGCGGAATGGCACTTTTATCAGCTTTTGTGGCTGCTTTTGTAGGTTCACAGTTTTCGAGTGTGGCTTGGGAAGGCGTTACTTTTATCGCTGAAGAAATCAAAAATCCAAAACGTAATGTAGGCTTAAGCCTTTTTCTTGGAACGCTAATCGTAGGTGTTATTTATACAATGGCAAACGTAATGTACATTGCGGTTCTTCCTTTGCAGGATATTGCTGTGGCAAAATCTGACCGAGTTGCTGTTGTGGCTTCGCAAGTAATTTTCGGGAATATTGGAACCCTAATTATTGCTTTGATGATTATGATTTCGACTTTTGCCTGCAACAACGGATTGATTATGGCTGGCGCCAGAGTCTATTATACGATGGCACAAGATGGTTTGTTTTTTAAAAAAGCAGCTAGTCTTAATAGTGCCAGTGTTCCGGCTTGGGCGTTGTGGGCGCAATGTATTTGGGCTTCGGCTTTGTGTTTGACGGGAAAATATGGTCAATTATTAGACTTTGTGGTGATTATTGTTTTAATATTTTATATCCTCACTATTTACGGAATTTTCATCCTCCGAAAAAAAATGCCCGATGCCGAAAGACCATACAAAGCTTTTGGATACCCATTTTTACCAATGCTGTTTATTGTGATTTCAGCGATAATTTCGCTAACTTTATTGGTTACAAAAACTAGTACTTGTGGTTGGGGAGTTTTGATTATGTTGATTGGAATTCCAATTTATTATTTGACAAAACAGAAGGAATAGTGTTCAGTAATTAGTGATTAGTGTTCAGTTGCTGTGACACTATTTTAAATATTGGGACACCGATTTCGACGGATTATACAGATCTCCACCGATAGTTTTAAATCCGTGACAATCTGCTCCATCTGTGTCATCTGTGTGCCATTTAAAAATAAAAAATCCGTCTCGATAATTGTCTTGACGGATTTTTTTTCAAATGTATTTTAAATAATAATCTGAATGAGTTGTCGGTTTTTGTTAATCATTTCCAATCTTACGCTTTGATTTTCCTCTTTGTTTTTCAAAAGTTTGGAAACGGTTTCTAAATCTTTTGCCTTTACATTATCGATGCTCAAAATAATGTTTCCCTTGAGTTCGTCTTCGTATTGTTTCAGATTTTCGTTGGTAATAGACCTTATTTTCACTCCATAATCAACGTGAAATTTACTCTTATCGGCAGCATCAATATTTTCTAATTCCAAACCTTTAAATTCAGTGCTGAAAAACTCGTTTTTGCTCAAAATTACGGGAAGAACTTTGTTTTTTCCGTCTCTTATAAAAGTGACTTCCACTTTGTCGTTGGGTCTTTTTGTGTTGATATAGCCCGAAAGATCAGCATAAGTAGCAATATCTTGGTTGTCGAGTTTTATAATAATATCGCCTTTTTCTAAACCTGCTTTTTCGGCTCCGGAATTTTTGGAAACTCTTTGAACATAAAAGCCTTGTGTTTCTGGAACACCCAATTCCTTTGAAGCCAAAGCGTTTAATTCGCCACCTTCAACACCCAGAATTCCTCTTTGCACATTGCCAAATTCCATTAAATCCTCAATTATTTTTCTGGCAATATTCGAAGGAATTGCAAATGAATATCCAGCATAACTACCTGTTGGTGATGAAATCATCGTGTTAATTCCAATTAATTCTCCTCGTGAATTCACCAATGCGCCACCACTATTTCCGGGATTTACGGCTGCATCAGTTTGAATAAAAGATTGGATTCCGCTAGTGTCCAGATTTCTGGCTTTTGCCGAAATAATTCCTGCCGTAACAGTCGAAGTAAGGTTGTAAGGATTTCCCACGGCCAAAACCCATTCGCCAATTTTCACAGAATCAGAATTGGCGAAAGCCGTATAAGGTAATTTTTCATCCGCATTGATTTTCAACAGGGCAATGTCCATTTTTGAATCGGTTCCAATGAGTTTTGCAGGATATGATTTCTTGTTATTTAACGTGATTTCAATTTCCGAAGCATCTTTTATAACATGATTATTAGTTACAATATAACCGTCTTCCGAAATAATTACGCCAGAACCTGTTCCGACCTGCTCTTGCAATTGTGAACCTCTATAACCATAAAAATATTCCAAAATTGGATTAGAAATCGTTTTTCTGGAAACATTTTTTACGTGAACCACTGTATGGATTGTTTTTTCGGCTGCATCAGTAAAATCAACTGCTTCGGAGGATAATCCCACCTGTTTCTCAAAGGAATTGGGAGCTAAAGTTACAATTGAATTTTTGTTTTTAGAGAAGTGGCCATTGTCGTCAAATAACAATTTGTAAGAGCCAAGAGTTACGGCTCCGCTTAACAATGATACCAAAAATAAGATTGAAATTTTTTTCATAATTATAAAGATATTTAAGAAATTATAACGTAAAATTATGAATTTTGATATTTCAAAAAAACAGTTTAACGCTCGTTTAACATTCTTTAACGTATCATTAATATTTATATGTTTTGCCACGAAGTCACGAAGTCACGAAGAAAAAGAAGTTACAAAAGGCTTAAATAATTACGATAAATTTGTGACTTAATTGACAACTATTTTAATTAAAACTTTGTGCCTTTGCGTCTTTGTGGCAGAAATTTACCGATTTTTTTTGGAGCCTAATAGTTACAATAGTTGTACTTTTGTACGACATAATTCAACTAAAATGCAAATAGAATTTTATAAATACCAAGGAACAGGAAACGATTTTGTGATGATTGACAATCGGTCTGGGGTTTTTCAAAAGGAAAATGTTCAACTTATTGCTCTTATGTGTGACAGACGTTTTGGTATTGGTGGCGATGGACTTATTTTATTGGAAAACGATGAGGTTGCTTCGAAACTCGCAATGACCGCTGATTTCAAAATGGTTTATTACAATTCCGACGGAAACGAAGGCTCAATGTGTGGCAATGGCGGTCGTTGTTTAGTGGCTTTCGCCAAAAAGTTGAATGTCATCAAAAACAGCTGTACTTTTATTGCAACTGATGGTTTGCACCAAGCCACAATTGATGAAAACGGATGGGTTTCTCTGAAAATGATTGATGTTTCGAATGTAAAAATCACCCCTGAATATGCGTTTCTAAACACGGGTTCGCCACATCACGTGCAATTAGTAGAAAATTTAGAAAACTATAATGTAAAAGAAAATGGTTCAAAAATTCGATACGGCCAATTATACGGAAAAGCAGGAAGCAACATCAATTTTGTAAAAAAAATGGACAGCAATACTTTTTCACTTCGCACTTATGAAAGAGGTGTGGAAGACGAAACCCTTTCCTGCGGAACAGGCGCAACTGCTGCTGCCATTGCGATGAATGCAACAGGAAAAACCAATTCCACTTCCATACATTTGAATGTGGAAGGAGGAAAACTGGAAGTTTCTTTTGAAAAAAGCGAAGGACAGTTTACCAATGTTTTCCTGAAAGGTCTGGCAGAGTTTGTGTTTAAAGGAGAAATTGAAATTTAAAAAAAATCCATTTCATAATATTGTTATAAACTGTCACCCTGAATGCAGTCGAAGGGCTAACTTCTAACTTCTAAAATGATAACACTAAAAGGCGAAAACATCTACATTCGAGCATTAGAACCCAATGATTTGGAGTTTGTGTATGCTATGGAAAACGACCAAAGCATTTGGGAAGTAAGCAATACGCAAACGCCTTACAGTCGGTTTTTGGTGAAGCAATATCTCGAAAATGCACATCAGGATATTTATGAAGCCAAACAGTTACGATTGGCGATTTGTCAAGACCAAGACTTTCCGGCAATAGGATTAATTGATTTGTTTGATTTTGACCCCAAGAATAATCGTGCAGGCGTTGGGATTGTCATTCAAGACAATGAATACAGAAACCAGAATATTGGTTCCGAAGCTTTAGAACTTTTGATTCGGTATTCCTTTTATCATTTGAATCTACATCAATTATATGCAAATATTGGCACGGAAAACGAAGCCAGTATCGCACTTTTTACTAAATTTGGATTTCAAAAAATTGGCACGAAAAAAGATTGGACTTTGGTAAACGGAAAGTATAAAGACGAAGCCATTTTTCAATTAATTAATACTAAATTTTAAAAATTTCAACTTTGAACTTAAAGAAAATCATCTCAATCGCATCCGTTGTTTTAATGTCGGTTTTACTGATTTACGGATTTATCTTGGCACGTCAAGTTTTTTCGAAAAATACTAAATTTTCCGAAAAGGAAATCTACGTTCACGTGCCAACAGGTTCCAGTTATGAAGATGTAAAAAAAATAATAGCGCCTTATGTTGAAAATATGGATCGTTTTGAAATGGTTGCCAACAAAAGAAGCTATCCCGAAAACATAAAACCGGGGCGTTTTTTATTTACAAATGGAATGAATAGTTATCAGTTGGTTAAATCTTTACGAAGTAATGTTCCCGTGAAATTAGCATTCAATAATCAAGAACGAGTTGAAAATTTAGCAGGAAGAGTTAGCTTCCAAATCGAACCCGATAGCTTGTCATTGTTGAAAACCTTCAAAGATTCTATCTTTTTGAAAGAAAATGGTTTAACGGATGAAAATGTTTTAGTAGTTTTTATTCCAAATACTTATGAAGTGTATTGGAATATTTCTGCAGAGAAATTTCGTGATAAAATGATTAAAGAATATCGCAATTTTTGGAATAAGGAACGCACAGAAAAAGCCGCGAAACAAGGATTGACCCCAATTGAGGCAACAATATTGGCTTCAATCGTTCACAAAGAATCCGTAAAAAAAGACGAAAGACCCAGAATTGCCGGCGTTTATTTGAACCGTATGAGACAAGGAATGCCACTTCAGGCTGATCCAACCGTGATTTTTGCCATAAAAAAGAAATCAAATGATTTTAATCAAACGATAAAAAGAGTTTTTTATAATGATTTGACAATGACTTCTCCGTATAACACTTATGTAAATATAGGTCTTCCTCCCGGACCAATTGCAATGCCTGACATCACGGCTTTAGAAGCGGTTTTAAACCCCGAAAAAAACAACTTTATTTACTTTTGTGCGAGTGTAGATCGTTTTGGGTATCACGAATTTGCCGCTACTCTCGAGGAACATAATAAAAATGCGAAGAAATATTCCGATTGGATAAACAGTCAAGGAGTAACAAGATAATTTTGAAATATTCGACGAAAATCTGTTTTTTGTTCTTGCTTATTTTCCAAAGTTTTTGGGCTCAAAATTCATTAGATAATTTCTTAAAACCTTCAGATACTTTAAATAAACAAAGGCAAAACGCCGTTTTTATTTCCGAAGCGGTTTTGGCATCTGGAGCTTTGGTTGGACTCAACCAACTTTGGTATGCGGATTATCCCAAATCAAATTTTCATTTTATTAATGATAATGCCGAGTGGATGCAAATGGACAAATTGGGACATTTATATTCTTCCTATCACATTGGCAGGTTTGGTGCAGAAACCTTGAATTGGAGTGGAACCAGCAAAAAAGATCAGCTCATTTATGGTGCCAGTTTAGGATTTGTATTCCTGACCGCTGTTGAGGTTATGGATGGCTTTTCAGAAGAATGGGGAGCATCAATGGGCGATGTAATTGCCAATGCTTCGGGAACGGCTTTGTATGTTTCACAAGAACTGATTTGGAACGAACAACGCATTATTCCAAAATTTTCCTATCATAAAACCCAATATTCCAATTACAGGCCGGATGTTTTGGGAAGTACATTTCCTGAACAAATATTGAAAGATTATAACGGGCAAACCTATTGGTTTTCGGTCAATTTATATTCATTTTCCAAAGGTTCAAAAATTCCAAAATGGCTCAATTTAGCTTTTGGTTATGGAGCCGAAGGAATGATTAGCGGAAATAATGAGAATAGTCCTCTATTTTTGACTCCAAAACCAGAAAGATTTAGACAATTTTATCTCAGTTTAGACTTAGATTTGACAAAAATTGAAACAAAATCTCATTTTTTGAAAACTATTTTTTCGGTTTTTAATACTGTGAAAATTCCTGCTCCAACGATTGAGTTCAGGTCATTCAACGAGATAAAAATGTACTTAATCTATTTTTAGAAAAGTTTAACGACCTGATTGTCAGGTTTATGATTTTTGTTCTATCTTTGCACCGTAGAAATTTCAATACGGGACAGCGTTTGAAGAAAAACAATTTATGATAAAGAAATGGTCTTTTTATACAATTTTGACTCTTATTATTGCTTTTTTAAGCTCAGGTTTTAAACCTTTCGATTTAGACACCAACCAATGGTTTCTTACCAATGAAAAGGATGGAACATCTTATTTATATCCATCTCAAAAACAAAACGATTATACAAATTTAAGTGTTCCTTTTACAGGAAAATTCTTCATTGGTTACAAGGAAGCAATTGCTTTCAGGGAATCTCAAGGCAAATACAAAAAAATTAATTCTCTGGGTTATTTGGGAAAATATCAGTTTGGTGCTGAAACTTTAAAAACGGTTGGTGTAAATGATAGTAACCAGTTTTTGAATAGCCCTAAATTACAAGAAAAAGCTTTTGTGGCTCTTCTTGCTCAAAATAAATGGTTGTTAAGAGATGTTATCTATAAATATGAAGGGAGAATTATCAGCGGTATTCGGGTTACTGAATCCGGAATATTGGCGGCGGCACATCTTGGTGGAGTAGGATCAGTAAAAAAGTTTTTTAAGAATAGTAGAAGTCGTTATTTTAAAGATGCTTACGGTACATCGATACGTAGTTATATGATAGATTTTGGAGGTTATGAAACCTCTGGAATTGTAGCCGATAGTAATGCAACTGTAAAATAATTTAAGCTATAAAACTTTAAACCATCCGCCACGGCGGATGTTTTTTTTTATGCTTACATTTTATGAATGATAAAAATTGTAGGTCGATTGTGTAAATCAACCTTGATTTTTTTCCAATCTGATGCCCTCATAGTTTTGATGAATTCCGTGGGTAATGTGATGTCTGCGGCAACACAAAGATGGGTTGCAGGGTTAAGTACTTGCAGAATATCTTCAAGCATTTTGTTGTTTCTATAAGGTGTTTCAATAAATATTTGGGATTGATTCTTGTCTTGAGATAATTTTTCCAAATTTTTTAACGCAGTCTTTTTTTCGGATTTGTCGATTGGGATGTATCCGTTGAATGCAAAACTTTGGCCATTCATTCCAGATGCCATAATTGCCAATAAAATAGAAGATGGACCAACTAATGGCACAACCTGAATGCCTTTTTCGTGAGCCAGTTTCACAATCACTGCGCCAGGATCAGCAACTCCGGGACAACCCGCTTCGCTCATTAGACCTACATTTTTTCCCTGTAAACAAGGTTGAATCATTTTGGCGTGTTCAGAAACTTCGGTGTATTTATTTAATGCACTTAATCGGAGTGAGGCTTGCACTTTCTCAGGCTGAATACTTTTTATGAATTTTCGGGCCGTTTTTTCATTCTCCACAATATAATCATCTATGAAATCGATTGTTCTTTTTACAGTTTGTGGCAAAACATCATTAGGATCGCCTTCGCCTAAAGTGGTTGGGATTAAATATAGTTTTCCTAAAGAAAGGTTTGGTTTCATTTATGTAAGTATACTAATATGAATTGTTCAAGGAAAATTATTTTACTCTTTTGAAAACATCTTGAACATCAATTTTCATTTCAGGAAAAATGATGCTTTTAATTGTTTCGCCCTCTGAAAAAGGCTTTGAACCAATATATTCTCCATCTTTTAAGGTATAAACTAAAACAATATGTTCTTCGGGTTCAACAATCCAATATTCTTTTACACCACTTTCTTGATATAAGTTGAACTTGGTGTCGACATCGTGTTTGCTGTTTTTGGGTGATAAAATCTCTACAATTAAGTCTGGAGCACCATTACAACCTCTGTCGTCGATTTTATCTTCATTACAAATTACACACAAATCGGGTTGAACCACCGTAGTATTTTTTTTTGCTGATTTTACAGGCAATCGAACATCAAACGGAGCAACAAACACGCTGCAATTATGATTTTGGAAAAAGCCATATATTTTCCAATTCAAATTTTGTGAAATTTTTTGATGGTTTGAACTCGGTGCAGGACTCATTTTTAAGATATATCCTTTTATCAGCTCTACACGTTCAGTGAATTGCCAAAGCAAATAATCTGAATATGTATAGGTTTTTGTTAAGTCTAAATCCGAAAAGTTTTTTACTATTGTTGGCATAACCTATATTTTTTACAAAGTTATAAAAAAAACTAAGGCAACTTGTTCGCTATTTTCTGTAATTGCACTACAATAAATTTTATTGCTGCAAAATGGGAAATACTTTGATTTATGGAATAAACAGGGTTCGGTATAAAATCAACAATGTTTTTCGATAAGTTTACTTGCAATTACATCACAAGCCTCATCGAGCATTTTATAAACAGAATCAAATCCATTAGGTAAACCAAAGTATGGATCAGGCACATCTACATTTTCATTTGGGAACAATTCATTCAAAATGAGTTGTACCTTGTCTTTATGTTCTTGTTTTTTTGCTAATGCAATGACATCGTCATAATTAGAACTGTCCATTACATAGATATAATCAAACCATTCGAAATCATCTTTAGAAAATTGTCGGCCTTTTTGTTGCGAAATATCTAATTTATTTTTTTTTGCAACGGCAATCGAACGCTTATCAGGTTGATGACCAATGTACCAAGAACCAGTTCCGGCAGAATCTACCCTAAACTTATTTTTTGGAAGTTTTGACGTCAATATTCCTTCGGCCAAAGGTGACCGACAAATATTGCCCAAACAAACCATTAATATCTTAATAGACATAATGTATTTAAAGGGTTAATTTCTTGTTGATGTCTTCGACAAATTTCTTGAATTGTTTGTCAGTGGCAACTAAATTATCAACGGTTTTGCAAGCGTGTAAAACCGTGGCGTGATCACGATCGCCTATTTGGGAACCAATGTTTGCCAAAGAAGCTTTGGTAAATTTCTTGGCAAAAAACATTGCTAATTGACGGGCTTGAACGATATGCCTTTTTCGGGTTTTGGATTGAAGTGTTTCAATATCCAATTGAAAATAATCGGAAATAATTTTTTGAATATAATCGATTGAGATTTCTCTTTTTACATTTTTAACGAATTTTTCAACAACATTTTTGGCAAGCTCCAGTGTCACTTCTTTTTTGTTGAAAGAAGATTGTGCAATCAAGGAGATAATTGCACCTTCGAGTTCTCGAACATTCGATTTGATGTTTCGGGCTACATATTCTATGATTTCTTCTGGAATTTCTACTCCGTCACGATACAATATGTTTTTTAGGATAGAAATTCTGGTTTCATAATCAGGTTGATGCAATTCTGCCGATAAACCCCATTTGAAACGGGATAATAATCGTTGTTCAATGTCTTGCATGTCAACTGGTGCCTTATCTGAAGTCAAAATTACCTGTTTGCCGTTTTGATGTAAATAATTGAAAATATGGAAAAATACATCTTGAGTTCCTGATTTTCCGGAAAGGAATTGAACATCATCAATGATTAATACATCGATAAGTTGATAGAAATGGATAAAGTCATTTCGATTATTTTTCTTAACGGAATCAATATATTGTTGGGTAAAAATTTCTGCCGAAATATATAAAACTGTTTTTTCTGGATATTTGTCTTTGATTTCAACACCAATAGCGTGTGCTAAATGCGTTTTGCCCAAACCAACACCGCCAAAAATTAATAACGGATTAAATGAAGTCCCGCCAGGCTTATTGGCCACAGCCATACCTGCTGAACGAGCCAATCTATTTGAATCTCCTTCAAGAAAATTGTCAAAACTATAATTTGCATTCAGTTGCGATTCGATTTTTAAATTTCGAATACCTGGAATTACAAACGGATTTTTTAATTCTGGATTAAGGTTTTTATACGGTCCATCAACATCTTGCGGCTTCATAGGAACTCGATTAGAACTAGGAATTTGTTCGGTAAACGGTTGTTTGTTGCCATAAGTGTTTTCCATTTTAATTTTATAGAGTAGCTTTGCATTTTTTCCGAGTTCTTTGGTTAGTGCTACTTTCAATAATTTAACATAGTGTTCTTCTAACCATTCGTAGAAAAATTTGCTGGGAACTTGAATGTATAATGCATTATCGGTAAGCTCAACTGACTTAATAGGTTCAAACCAAGTTTTGTAAGCTTGGTCTGCAATATTGTCTTTAATAAAAGAGAGGCAGTTTTCCCATACTGATTGTGCAGTCTTGTTCATAAATTTGGTTAAATTATTTCGTTTGGTAATGTTTTCTAATAAAAAATATGGTTTAATTGGTGTAGTTATTTGGGGTAACAAATATGTGAATAAATTTAACCAAAAAAAAATATTTTTTATGTAATTTTTACAAAATATTGTTGTATGGAGTTTTTAAAATTTTAATTTTTTAATAAATAATTTAATGGATTATCATCAAATACAAATTCGAGTGCGCTATTCTGAAACTGATCAGATGGGAGTTGTTTATCACGGTAATTATGCCCAGTTTTTTGAAGTTGGAAGGGTCGAATGGCTTAGAAACAAAGGGATTTCTTATAAATGGATGGAAGAAAACGGGATTATGCTTCCTGTGGTTTCCTTGACAATGAATTACAAGAAACCGGCTCGTTATGACGAGTTATTGACTTTGAAGACCATTTTTAAAAATAAGACCTCTGTCAAGATAGAATTTGACTATGAGCTTTATAATGAAAGCGATGAGTTATTAACAACAGGCAATTCGATTTTAGTTTTTGTAGACATGAAAACGGGAAAACCAATTGCTCCGCCAGAATATATTGTCAAAATATTAAAATCTGTCGTTTAAGAGTAAAAAAGTATCGTTCAAAGTCAAATTTAGGCTTTATTAATTTCTATCTCAAACATCGAATCAAAAATTTCGAAAATCGTTTTGGCATTTTTTTTTCGGGTAACGATTTCTATTTCACAACTCAGTTCCATTTTTTGGGATGCAATTTCAACATTTTTTTCTTTAATTACTCGCATCACTTTATTGATATTTTTGTAATCGAAGGAAATAAGAAAATGAATATCTATTATTTTTTCGATTATTTCAGAAGACTCTAAAATGAGTTGAGCCGTAGTTCTATAAGCTGAAATCAATCCGCCAACACCTAATTTTACACCACCAAAAATCCTCACAACGACGAGTAAAACATTGGTAAGATCAAAAGACTGAATTTGCCCGTAAATAGGCATTCCCGCAGTATTGCTTGGTTCGCCGTCATCATTTGCCCTATAAACTATTGTGTCTGTGCCCATTTGATAAGCATAACAATAATGTCCTGCATTGGGATGTTGTTTTCGTAAATTGTCGATAATGGGTTTTACTTCTGTTTCAGATTCAATGGGAAAAGCGTATCCAAAGAATTTGCTATTTTTTTCTTTAAATAGAATTACTGACGGAGGAAAAGCTATCGTTTTGTAAGTATCTTTCATTTTCAATGGCAAAAATCAAATTCAATGGCAATATCAAATTTTAATGGGAAAGGAATTGATTTTAATGAGCTTGATTAATCATTTTATTTTTTTATTGAAATTGCCATTGTCATTGCCATTGATTTTTTCAAAACAGTAAATCTTTTTTCGAAAACAATTCCACCACATCTTCTTTGCCAACTTGTAAATTCCATACTTGCATTCCTAGAGAAAAGGCAGCATCTGTATTTTCCTTTTTATCGTCAACAAACAAAGTGCGTTTTGCCGACAACTCGTGCTTTCTTAAAATGTAATTAAAAATCTCGGCATCGGGTTTTCGCATTCCCATTTCAAAAGAAAAATAAATTTTTTCAAAGCATTGATAAAAATCACTGTAAAAGGAAACGCCGCTTTCTCTCTCGAAAGTTTCTATGTGAATGGCATCGGTATTGCTCAATAAAAACAATCGGTATTTCTTTGAAATATTTTGCAAAAACTCTAATCTATACAAAGGAAAATCCAGCAGAATGGCATTCCAGGCTGTTAAAACTTCATCGATAGTTGCATTTGGGACGTGTTTTTGAATGCCTAAAAGGAAGTTTTCTTGTGAGATTTTCCCTTTTTCAAATTGTAAATTCAATTGGTCTAAATCTTCATTCCATTGTGATAATCCCAAATTTTTCAGGGAATCAATGGTTGCTTTTTTATCTAAATTGATAAAAATATCTCCAAAATCAAAAATAATAGTATTAATCATAATTTCTGGAAATTATAAGTAAATCGTTTTCAATACACTGTTTTTCACTGTTTTTTAAAGCGATAATTGGAGCCTTTATTCCCTTTTCGAAAGTTTTATTGCCTATAAATATTCGTGTTTCGTCCCAAAGGTTTTCGTTTATGAAGGTTTGCAATGTCTGTGTTCCTCCTTCAATAATCACTGATTGTATTTTATGTTCGAATATTTTTTTCAGGATTTGCTCCGCTAAATTTTGTTCAAAATCTAGTACCTCAAAGGTAGTATTTTCTAGATTAATTGCATTTTTTGATTTCGAAAAAATAGTGGTTTTTACTTGGTTGTCAAAAACTACGCTGTCTTTTGGAATTCGATTATTCTGATCCAAAATAATTCTGACAGGATTATTTCCTGCCCAATCTCGCACATCCAATTTTGGATTATCATCAATAGCAGTGGTCGTTCCCACAAGAACAGCCTGTTCTTCGCTTCGCCATTTATGAACCAATTGACGCGAAAATTCATTGGTTATCCAGACAGGTTTTTGTTCTTTACGATGACTATTCATTGGCGCAATAAAACCATCCTGACTTTCTGCCCATTTCAAAATCACGTAAGGTCTTTTCTTTTCGTGGAAGGTAAAAAATCGCTTGTTCAATTCTTTGCATTCGGATTCAAGAACACCAACTTTTACATTTTTGCCGGCTTCGATTAATTTTTTGATTCCGTTACCAGCGACTTTTATATTGGGATCAACTGTTCCGATAACTACATTTGGAATCTCGTTTTCAATAATTAAATCACAGCAAGGCGGAGTTTTTCCAAAATGGCTGCATGGCTCCAAACTCACATAAATAGTCGATTTTTTTAGCAATGATTTGTCTTTTACGGAATTCACAGCATTGACTTCGGCGTGAGCTTCGCCTGATTTTTTGTGCCAACCTTCGCCAATAATTTTGTTATTATATACAATTACACTGCCAACCAAAGGATTGGGATATGTTGTTCCCAAACCATTTTTTGCCAATTCGAGGCAACGGCGCATATATTTTTCTTGTTTCTTCACAATTACAAAAGTAATGATTTTTGTGTTTAGGATTTAGTTATGAATCTTTGGATTTTTACATCAAACAATTTCTATTTTTGTACCATAAATTTGAATTTCACATAATGGAAAACTGGCACATCCGAAAAATAGAGCAGAAAGACAATCAAGCTGTGGCAAAATTGATAAGAAATGTTTTTGAGGAATTGAATATTCCAAAAGTAGGAACCGCTTATGCAGATCCGTATTTGGATTTTATGTTTGAAGAATATAGCAAACCAAAATCAGTCTATTTTGTAGTCGAAAACAACGGAAAAATAATTGGTGGAGCAGGAGTTGCGAGACTTGAAAACGAAGCCGAAACTATTTGCGAATTGCAAAAAATGTATTTTCTGCCAGAAGCTCGTGGACGAGGAATAGGTAGCCAAATGATGGGAATTTGTTTGCAAAGCGCTAAAGATTTTGGTTTCGAAAAGTGTTATCTCGAAACAATGCCATTTATGCACGATGCCCAAAAACTCTACAAGAAAGTGGGTTTTGAATATATTTGTTCGCCAATGGGAAGCACAGGTCACGTTTCTTGTCCGGTTTGGATGTTGAAAGATTTAGCCCCCTAACCCCCGAAGGGGGAATGTAAATGGAAAAAATAAAAACTCTTTTTTCTTAAATGATTAGAATATTATTTATCTATTTTTTTGTCATCCAACGCAGGAGACTCGAGAGAAAGCAAACAGGCGAAGCAAATCTTAACAAACCTGAGCAATCAATGAGATTTCTACTTCTTCGAAATGATAAAGTTGACTTTTAAAATGAATTATTTCAATGAAAATTAAAAAATACAGAACTCATTTCATTCAAGAACTTTCGCCTATTTATGATTCTGGCGAAGCGGAAAGTTTTTTCTATTTAATTTTAGAAGAAAAAAACCAATTGAAGCGAGTTGATTTAGCTTTGAATCCTGATTTGATTTTTTCTAATGAAGAAATCCAACTTTGGAATTCGATTTTAGGAGAACTCAAAAAGGAAATTCCAATTCAATATCTATTGGGGAAAACCAGTTTTTATGGTTTAGATTTTGAGGTAAATCAAGATGTTTTGATTCCAAGACCCGAAACCGAAGAATTAGTGGAATGGATTATTCAAAGT
>DZAU01000046.1:0-2112 GCA_022729635.1 Flavobacterium psychrophilum | reverse complement strand
GTAAGAAGTACGAGGTAAGAAGTACGAGGTAAGAAGTACGAGGTAAGAAGTACGAGGTAAGAAGTACGATGTTAGAGGTTAGAGGAAAGTGCAGCAAGGTTAGAGGTTTGAAGTTAGATTAGAAATTTTAAAAAATATAGTTATGATAGATATGAAAGCAAGAACTAAGAAATTTACAATTGATAGTTCTTATTTATGTTCAAAATTGCCGACTACCAGAGAATTTAATGCTTATGTAAATCAACTTATAAGATGTTCGAGTTCTGTAGGAGCCAACTATAGGGCATCACAAAGAGCAAAATCCACCGCAGATTTTATAAATAAATTAAAAATTGTTGAAGAAGAGGCAGATGAAAGTAGTTTTTTTCTTGAAATAATTCTTGAAATCAATAAAAATCAAGATTTAAAATTTGAAATTGAAAAACTTCTAAAAGAGTCAAATGAAATTTTAGCAATTGTTGTAGCCTCTATAAAAACAGCTAAAAATAATCTAAACAAAAAATAAACCTTTTATTTATTTTTCTTACCTCGTACTTCTAATTTCTTACCTCGTACTTTTCATCACTCATATCTCAACGCCTCAATAGGATCAAGTTTTGCAGCTTTAATCGCAGGATATAACCCTGAAACTATTGCCACAGCAAAACTGGTAACAAAGGCCCATATAATTGCTCCCCACGGAATTACAAACACAAAATCCATAGCCGTTGCAATTAGATATCCTATCGTAATTCCGAAAATAATTCCCGCTAAACCGCCTAATTGACCAATAAGTAATGTTTCAATAAAAAACTGAAAAGCAATCGTGCTTTTTTTGGCACCTAAAGCTTTTCGAACTCCAATTTCTCGTGTGCGTTCCGTAACCGAAACAATCATAATGTTCATCAAGGCGATTGAAGAGCCAAGAACAGTGATAATACTAATAAACCAAGAGGCAATTCCAAGGTATTTTGTGATGCCAAGGATTCTGTTAATTAAATCATCACTGCGAACAATGGCAAAATTATTGTCTTTTATAGGGCTTAATTTCCGAACTCTTCGCATCGTGCTATTGGCGTTGTCAATGGCTTCGTCCAGCATTTCTTTTTTGGAAACCATAACACTCATTGTATAATTTATGTTGGGCGAAGTAAATAGAGAACGAGCTACCTGAATAGGAATTAAAACTCTTAAATCCTGGCTGTTGCCAAAGGTGGAGCCTTTTTCTTTTAAGACGCCAATGACTTTGAATTTGGCTCCGCGAATCGAAATTATTTTGTCAATTGGGTTTACATCTTTTAGTAAATCTTTTTGAAAATCGGAACCTACGATGCAGGAATATGTGTTGTTTTGAATGTCGAATCCGGTGAAATTCCTTCCTAAACTGGTTTCTAAACCGGAATTGTTTATAAAATGCTCATCAACGCCTAAAACAGTGATTTCGGGATCCGTTTTTGTGGACTCAAATTTTACTTCTGCGTTTGCAGTTGCCGTAAAGGAAAGTGAAGTTTCGGCAAGAGGGTATTTGTATTTATTTTTGAAAGCCACCGCTTCAGGATAAGAAATAATGGGATTTATGATTTCTCTTTCTTCGCCACCGTGTCTTCTCGAGAGGTTTTCGTATTGATTAATGTTGAAAGTATTGGCGCCCATCGAAGCAAAATCTGTTGAAATAGTGTTTTCCAAAGCAGACACAACGGTTAAAATTCCAACCAAAGCGGTGATACCAATAGCGATAATCAACACGGTAAGAATGGTGCGCAGCAATTGGGTTCTGATGGAACCAAATGCAATCCGGACGTTTTCTCGAAATAATTTAAACATAGTGGCTATTTGACACGAAATTACAATTTTTGTTACAAGTTTGCTTTAGAAGAGAGGATATTTATTTTAAAAATATGATATTTGCAAAACGAAATACGAAGTAAGATATTAGAAATACGAAGTAGTAATACAGGAGATTTTTAACTTCTAACTTCTGACTTCTAACTTCTAACTTTAAAAAATGGCTCAAAAACCAAGCATTCCAAAAGGCACAAGAGATTTTTCACCGGCTGAGGTGGCAAAGCGTCAATATATTATATCGATTATAAAAAACAATTTCGAGAAATTTGGTTTTCAACCCATAGAAAC
>DZAU01000200.1 GCA_022729635.1 Flavobacterium psychrophilum | reverse complement strand
ATGTTTTGCGAATAATTTCAAATTCAAGACAATGTACAAGCTCAGCATAAAAGACGAACTAACTGAATTTTTACTTTACACATCGCCCGGTGGCGAGGTAAAAGTGGAAGTTATTCTGAATAAAGAAACCGTTTGGCTTACACAAAAAGCCATTGCACAGCTTTTTGGCGTGCAAGTGCCTGCCATTAGCAAACACCTGAAAAACATCTTTGAAAGTGGCGAGTTGAATGAAAATTCAGTTGTTTCCATTTTGGAAACAACTGCCGCTGATGGTAAATTGTATCAGGTAAAATATTTTAACCTCGATGCCATTATTTCTGTTGGCTACAGGGTAAACTCTCGTCAGGCAACACAATTCAGAATTTGGGCTACCAAAACTTTAAAAGATTATATTGTTAAAGGTTTTATTCTGGATGATGACCGATTGAAAAACGGAAGGTTTTTTGGCAAAGACTATTTTAAAGAACTGCTCGAAAGGGTTCGTTCTATTCGGTCGAGCGAACGCAGAATTTATCAGCAGATAACCGATATTTTTGCCGAGTGCAGTATCGACTACGACCCACAATCGGACATTACAAGTGAGTTCTACGCCACGGTACAAAACAAATTTCATTTTGCCATTCACGGAAATACTGCTGCCGAAATAATTTACAAAAAAGCCGATTCGGAAAAAGAATTTATGGGTTTAAGTGCATGGAAAAATGCACCCGATGGCAGAATTTTAAAATCGGATTCTAAAATTGCAAAAAACTACTTGAGCGAACAGGAAATAAAAAGTCTGGAGCGTTCCATTAGTGCTTTTTTCGATTATATCGAACGTATTATTGAAAACCAAAACTCTTTTACAATGGAGCAATTTGCGGGCAGTGTAAATAAGTTCCTTGAATTCAATGAGTATAAAGTATTACAAGGCAAAGGCAGTATTTCAGCAAAACAAGCCGAAGAACGAGCATTTGCCGAGTACGATAAATTTAATAAAGTTCAAAAGATTGAAAGCGATTTCGATAAAGCCATAAAAAAGTTAAAAAAGAAGAATGAGTAA
>DZAU01000110.1 GCA_022729635.1 Flavobacterium psychrophilum | reverse complement strand
AAATTTATTGTTCCGTTAAAAGCAATTAAAGAAATTCAAGTCCATTCAAATTCAAGATTAAAAGTAATCTTACCTACTTATAAGGATGAAGAAGTAGTCGTTAGTCGGGAAAAAGTTTTAAATTTCAAGGACTGGATTGGGTAATAATCAATCTGAATGTATAGATTAAATAAAAAGCTATAATTATTTGATAAATAAAACATTAAACATCTATTATAGATTATTTCTATGACGATTTTACAGCTATTTTCATCGCGAAAATACTATTTTGACAATCGATGAAATGTATAAGTCATTGCCGTCAATAAAAAGAAAGCAACCACTTGATGTGTCAATCCTAACCATAAAGGAACGCTATATAGTAAAGTAAAAACGCCTAAGGCAAATTGAGCAAATACAATTATCACTAATACATTTATCCCTAACTTTTGCTCTTTTGATAAGTCAAATTTATGGCTTTTATAAGTTAAGAACAAAATCAATCCTACCACAAAATAAGCTAAGATTCGGTGCACAAATTGAACTCCGCTTTTACCTTCCGTAAGTCTTTGAAACCAATTGTTTTTTTCTAAGGAAATACTTTCGTGAAAGAATTGTCCGTCACTCATAAATGGCCAATGATTGTGAATTAAACCAGCATTTAGTCCTGCAACAAATCCACCATAAATGATTTGCAAAAGTAAAAAGATAAAGGCAAAAAAGGCAATTTTCCTGAGCGGAAGAATTGCTTTATTTCTAATTGGATAAATCAAATCCAAGGCTACCCAAAGTGTATAAGCAAAGGTTATAAATGCAAAAGTTAAATGCAATGACAATCGAAAATGACTCACGTCTGGATTGTCAATTAAACCACTTCGAACCATAAACCAACCTAAAAATCCCTGAAAAGCACCCATTCCCAAAAGAATGTAACATTTGTTCAATGTTGCCCTGTCAATTTTTTTCTTAATCAAAAAATATACAAACGGAATGATGAAAACAAAGCCAAGAATTCGCCCGATAAATCGGTGAAACCATTCCCAGAAATAGATGAATTTATAATCATCTAGTGTAAAATCATTATGAATATTAATTTTTTGATATTCAGGAAATTGCTTGTATTGTTCGAATGTTTCCTGCCATTTTGCTTCGGTTAAAGGTGGAAAAGTATCGGTGACTAAATGCCAGTCGGTCATTGAAAGACCTGAATTGGTTAATCTAGTAATTCCGCCTACGACAACCATTACAAATACTAAAAAACAACCTGAAAGTAGCCAGATTATTACTGATTTATTTTTATTTTTCATTTTATTGGAAAGTCTTGAGGATTTTGACGAGTGTCCCAGATGTCTAGAACAACAATTTCATTTGGGGTTATTTTGTATATAATTTCAAAATGACTTACGATTATAAATTTTGAATCTTCTCTAAAAGTTGCTTAGCCAAATTCAGGAAGTTGTATGACGATTTTTAAATTGGTATTGAAAAGTAAGTTTAGTTTTCGGCTGTAAACTTTTGATTTATTTCGATTATTCCAGTAGTCAAAAATGTTTTTTCTTGAATTCCGGGCTTCTACGGACCAAATTAATCTTCTAGCCATTCTTGAATTTCTTTTTGCGCTTCTTCATCCGAAATACATTCGCCATTTTCATATTGCTGAACAGCAAGATTTATTTTCCGTTTTTCTTCATCCGAAAAAACTCTAATTTTTTCATACGTTAAACTTGGTTCATTGACAACCGAATCCGATTCATAAGAGTTCATTATTTCTTTGATTCTATCCAAAAGAGCAGTATCATTAGTTGCAATGATTTGAGCTATCAATTTTAATTTTAATTCGGCTATATTCACAGTATAAATTTTTATAAAATTAAGGATTTTTTAAATAATGAAAAGAAAACAAAATTTAATTTTTCTTCAACCCTAATTCCGTGCCTTTTTTTAGTACAAATTCTAACGCTGCTTGATATTCATTTGGAATAATTCCTTCCAGAATGGCTTCTTTTACGGCTTCTTTCAAAACCCCAATTTCACGTGAAGGTTTTAAATTAAAGACTTCCATAATTTCTTCTCCCGAAATTGGCGGTTGAAAGTTTCTAACGTGGTCACGTTCTTCGACTTCCACAATTTTCTTGCGAACAAGCTCAAAATTCTGATGGTATTTTCTGAATTTAGTTGGATTTTTGGTCGTGATATCGGCTTCGCACAAAGTCATCAAACTTTCTACATCTTCGCCAGCATCAAAAACCAAACGACGCACGGCAGAATCGGTCACTAAATCTTGCGAAAGCACAATGGGACGTGAACTCATCATCACCATCTTTTGTACAAATTTCATTTTTTGGTTCAACGGCATTCGCAATCTTTCGAAGATTTTCTTTGCCATTTTTCCGCCAAGGAATTCGTGACCGTGAAAAGTCCAGCCCTGTTTTTTGTTGAAACGTTTCGTTGGCGCTTTTCCAATATCGTGTAACAATGCAGACCATCGTAGCCAAACATCATCCGTATTTGGGCAAATATTATCGACTACTTCTAGCGTGTGGTAAAAATTGTTTTTATGAGTTTGACCTTCTATTTCCTCCACTTGGTTTAAAGCGGTTAATTCAGGAAGAATAATATCTAAAAGACCGGTTTTGTATAATAGTAAAAATCCAACAGAAGGTTTGTCTGTCGAAAGGATTTTATTCAATTCATCCACAATTCTTTCACCAGAAATAATTTTGATTCGGTCTGCATTTTTTTTAATGGATTGCAAGGAGTTTTCTTCGATTTCAAAACCTAATTGGTTCGCAAACCGAATAGCGCGAAGCATTCGCAAAGGATCATCAGAAAAAGTGATATCCGGATTAAGTGGTGTTTTGATGGTTTTGTTTTTCATGTCTTCTAATCCGTTAAAAGGATCAGAAAGTGCTCCAAAATTATCCTTGTTTAAAGATAAGGCCAAAGCATTGATGGTAAAATCACGACGGTTTTGGTCGTCTTCCAAGGTTCCGTTTTCGACAACAGGATTTCTACTTTCAAAATGATAGGATTCTTTTCTGGCGCCCACAAATTCGATGTCGATTTCTTCAAATCGCAACATTGCAGTTCCGTAATTTTTGAAAATCTGGACTTTTGGGTTTTTTGGAAGTAATTCTGAAACTTTTAGAGCAAGTTCAATTCCGCTGCCAACAGCGACGATATCAATGTCTTTTTTGAAATCTCTTTCCAAAAGTAAATCTCTCACGAAACCACCAATAACGTAGCTTTCAAGATTAAGTTCTTGGGAAGCTTGAGAAATGACTTCGAATATTTTATTATTTAATGCTTTGTTATAGTTGGTTTTTGTTATAGCCACTGATTCACTGATTTTTTTCAAAAATTATTTGATAATTCTTTTGTATTCAAGAGAAGTCTTGTTGAAATTTACTAAAATTGCAAGTCTATGTCCTGAAACGTGCAAGTAGTTTAGGCACTGTGAAATATGCTTTTCGTGTAATGATTCTGTTGATTTTATTTCAATTATGATTTTATCTAATACAACGAAATCAGCATAAAATTTATGATTTAAAATAATATCTTTATAATGAACTAAATATTCTTTCTCTCTTTCAAAAGAAAAGTCAATCCTTTTTAACTCATATTCAAAGGCATCTTTATAAACAATTTCAGAGAAACCTTTGCCTAAATTTTTATGGACTTCTATTAAAGCACCAATAATTTTATAAGTATCATCTTCGTATAAATAGTCTGACATAATAATCTGTGAAATTTATTTTTTTAAATAAAATCAGTGAATCAGTGGCGAAAAAACTATTTCCTTATCACTTTCACCTGCGAATCGCTCGTCAATTTTATGATTGTCGAAGGGTTGCAGGCAATTTTTTCGCGATGCAAATTTACAACATAGTCCACACCTTTTATAATTTCAGGGCTAATAGCTGCGAAAGCAATAGGAGTAGGCTGTCCCGAGATATTTGCCGAAGTAGAAACTAATGGTTTTCGCATCTTTTCCATTAATTTGAAACAAAAAGGTTCTTTTACGATTCGGATTCCCAAAGTATTATCAGTCGCAATTAAATTCGGGGCTATATTTCGAGGTTTGTCCAAAATTAGAGTTGTCGGTTTTTCGGATAAATCTATTATTTGCCAAGCTACTTCTGGAATGGCTGCAAAAACGTTGTACATCATTTTTTCGCCATTCATCAAGACAATCATAGATTGAGTTTCGGCCCGTTGTTTGAGTTTATAGATTTTGGCAACCGCTTCAGGATTCGTGGCGTCACAACCAATTCCCCAAACGGTGTCTGTTGGGTAAAGGATAATTCCACCCTGTTGTATTACTTCGAATGCTTTGTGGACTTCTTGGTTAAGATTTTCC
>DZAU01000005.1:48455-52023 GCA_022729635.1 Flavobacterium psychrophilum | reverse complement strand
CCATTTTTCAAAAATAATATTATTTTTTGAAAAATGGGAGGTCTAAACGCCTATACCTAAAAGTTATTTTGAAAACAAATGACCTAGCCCTGATGGAAGCGGCATCCTTTTTATCCCGATTTTTATCGGGATAAAAAGATAAAGCGTACAGCAGGAAACAGCTTCAAATAATTATTATATTTGAACTTGTAAATATAAATTATTTCTTATGAAGTCTATAAATCCGGATGATTTTAAAGTGGTTGGTAAAATTGAATTGTCAAAAATCCCAACAAATTTGTTTAATGAGTCGAGTGAGGATGATAAAGAAGAGAAATTAGACAAGGTTCAAGCCAAGCTGAGCGAGTTTCAGGACGTAATGTATGCACACAATAAATATGGTGTTTTGATTTGTTTGCAAGGAATGGATACCTCAGGAAAGGACAGTTTGATTCGGGAAGTTTTCAAGGAATTTAATCCGCGTGGTGTTGTGGTTCATAGTTTTAAAACGCCCAATTCGACTGAACTGGAGCACGATTATTTGTGGCGACATTATTTGGCTTTGCCCGAAAAAGGGAAGTTTGCGGTTTTTAATCGGACTCATTACGAAAATGTTCTGGTAACTCGAGTTCATCCAGAATATATTTTGGGCGAAAACTTGCCTGGAATTGAAAAAGTGGAGGATATAACACCAATTTTTTGGAAAAATCGTATGGAGCAAATTAATAATTTCGAAAAACATATATCGCAAAACGGAACGATTGTGATGAAATTCTATTTTCACATGAGTAAGGAGGAGCAAAGAAAGCGATTGATGCGAAGATTAGAGGAAGAGAAACACCATTGGAAATTTTCGCCCGGCGATTTAAAAGAACGCGAACATTGGGATGAATATATGAATTATTATGAAGAAGCCATAAATAATACGGCTACTGAATTTGCCCCTTGGTACATTATTCCTTCAGACGACAAAGAAATGGCACGATATATTGTAGCCAAAATTATTTGGGAAGAAATGCAAAAACATACTGATATTAAAGAGCCAGAATTAGATGAAAAGGTAAAGGCTAATTTTGCTGAATATAAAAAGCAGTTGGAAGTTTAAAATTTTATCACGAGTTTCACGAATCAGGAGTTTGTGAAATTTTGTAATAATAAAATTTGTGTAAATCTGTGTAATTAGTGTCGAAACTTCGCATCTTTGCAATCTTAAAAAAGCAAAGTGAATTTATTTCAATATACCAAAGAGTTTTCCTATAATTTGAGACTGGCTTATCCCGTGATTTTGGGAATGCTTGGTCATACTTTGATAGGAATTGTAGATAATTTTATGGTTGGAAAACTTGGCTCTACTGAGTTGGCTGCGGTTTCTCTTGGCAATAGTTTTATATTTATCGGGATGTCATTAGGCATTGGGTTTTCAACAGCAATAACACCTTTGATTGCTGAAGCTGATGCCGAAAAGGATCATAAAAAAATCCGAACTACTTTTCATCACGGATTATTATTATGCACTATTTTGGGAATTGCAGTATTTGTTTTGATTGTTTTGTCAAAACCCCTAATGAATTTAATGAACCAGCCCGAAGCTGTGGTAAAACTAGCCAAGCCTTATATTGATTGGGTTGCATTCTCTTTGATTCCGGTAATTGTTTTTCAAGGTTACAAACAATTTGCTGATGGTTTGTCGCAAACCAAATACTCGATGTATGCTATTTATTTAGCCAATGTGGTCCACATTTTCTTTAATTATGTATTGATTTATGGTGTTTGGGGTTTTCCAAAACTGGGGATTCTGGGAGCAGCATTAGGAACAGTAATTTCCAGAATTATGATGGTAGTTTTTATGCATTATATAATGAAATACAATGTTATTTTTAAAAGATATTTCAAGAATTTTAGCTTTAAGGAAATCAGGAAATCTATCCTAATGAAAATCATCGATCTTGGTTTTCCTTCGGCGATGCAAATGTTGTTTGAAGTAACTTTGTTTACAGCGGCAATCTGGCTCTCGGGTTCGCTTGGAAAAAATAGTCAGGCAGCAAATCAAATTGCGTTGATTATGGCATCGACTACCTTTATGTTCGCAATGGGATTTAGTGTGACGGCAATGATTCGATTGAGTTATCATAAAGGAATGAGAGATTTTAAAAATTTGATAAAAGTAGCACGTTCCATATTTTTGTTGACCATTCTATTCGAGGCATTTTTTGGACTTATTTTTGTGGTTTTCCATAATTATTTGCCACATTTCTTTTTGAATATGACCGATTCTACTCAGGCTTTAGACAACACAGAAATTATTCTAATTGCATCAAAATTGCTTTTGGTCGCGGCAGTATTTCAAATTTCTGATGGTGTTCAAGTCGTTGTTCTTGGAGCTTTGCGGGGTTTACAAGACGTGAAAATCCCAATGTATATTACTTTTGTGGCTTATTGGATTGTGGGATTTCC
Source organism: Flavobacterium psychrophilum (assembly GCA_022729635.1). Taxonomy (GTDB): domain Bacteria; phylum Bacteroidota; class Bacteroidia; order Flavobacteriales; family Flavobacteriaceae; genus Flavobacterium; species Flavobacterium psychrophilum_P. The sequence continues at coordinate 49,590 of DZAU01000005.1, read as the reverse complement.
AATATCTTATTTATTAGGAATACATACTAATTTAGGTGCAACGGGTATTTGGATGGGACTTTTGGCAGGACTTACATCAGCGGCTTTGTTTTTATATTTTCGTTTTGCGAGATTAGCAAAAAGATTAGTTTTGGAAAACGATGAAATTTAAAGTTTTTTCTTAAAAAAAATTGTAACTTCCAAAGTAATTCGCCGTATAATAACCGAACAATTTAATTTTAAAAAAATGATACTATTTATTATTATCGGAGTTATTTTATTAGTTGCAAGTTTTGGATTAAAAAGTAATGTGAACAGTCCGTTTTCGAAATTTTCGAATACGCTCAAAATCATTGGACTTTTAGTGATAGCTTTAGGAATTTTCTCCTCGACCTTCAAGCAAATTGATGCCGGAAAAGTGGGAGTTAAATCGCTTTACGGAAGTGTTCAGCCTGACGTTTTGGAAAGTGGTTTGCATTTGATAAATCCGCTTCTTGATGTAACTGATTTTGACATTCAAACCCAGAATTATACGATGTCGGCTATTCACGCTGAAGGTGCACAGGAAGGTGATGATGCTATTCGTGTTTTGTCGAATGACGGACTCGAAGTGGTTATCGATTTGACCGTTTTGTATAAAGTTACTCCCGCAGATGCTCCAATAATATTCAAGCAAATTGGGGTTAATTATAATGATAAAATTGTTCGTCCAGTGACCAGAACCCGTATTCGTGACAACGCAGTCTATTATGATGCGGTGGCGTTATATTCTACAAAAAGGAATGAATTTCAACAGCGAATTTTCAAAAGTATCGAAACTGATTTTAAATCCAGAGGTTTGATTTTGGAGCAATTATTAATTCGAAATATTAATCTTCCAGCTTCTGTAAAAACAACAATCGAAAGTAAAATTAATGCAGAACAAGAAGCTCAAAAAATGCAGTTTGTTTTGCAAAAAGAGAAACAAGAAGCCGAAAGAAAAAGGGTGGAAGCACAAGGTATCGCTGATTATCAAAGAATTATTTCGATGGGATTGACGGATAAGCAATTGCAATACGAACAAATAAAAGCACAAAAAGAAATCGCGACTTCCCCAAATACCAAAATTATTTTTATGGGAAAAGGAAGTGCACCGGTAATTTTGTCTGATAAATAA
>DZAU01000005.1:42932-48355 GCA_022729635.1 Flavobacterium psychrophilum | reverse complement strand
ATCTAAAATCTAATATTACAATATGGAATTACCAAAATTTTTACTCGGAGACAACACTGATTTTCCTGAAGATATTTTTATCATTCACCTTGATTATCCTAGATTTATCATCAACTTAAGAGATGATGAAGTCGAATTTATGGAAGAAGCCGAAGACCTTGACGAAGCAGAACTCAATGCCGAAATGGAAGGTTTGATTGTGCTTGCCAATGAATTTTATGATAGAGAAATGGAACGCTACGAGAAAGAATAAGCACTATTTTTTTGTTGCAACATAATAGATTCTGAATAATCGGTCGTTGTGTTTTTTTGATTCTTTTGGAATTCTATTCAAATCAACGGTTGTAATCTTTTTTAAGGTGTAGTTTTCAAGTTTCTTTTTTGAGAGAATACTATCTGTTTTTGAAGCCAATATGCCAAATTTATTTTCCAATGGTAAATTTAGAGTATTGGTTTTTTCGTTTAATAAAATGGGAATGCTATGTCCATAATCCCACACAATTTCTGGAGTAAAAGTACTCATTTCATAAGTTTTAATTCCCAATGATTTTTCTGATTCTTTGAGCTCTTTAGCACTGTGGTAATCTGGATTTTTTAAAACCACCTTGGTTAACGGTAAACCAAAAATAATCACAGCTAACTGAACTCCTACAACAGCATAAAATACTTTCAAAAAGTCTTTGTTTCTAAGGTTTTGGAATAGAAAATAGCCTGAAAAGAACAATGAAATGGTTAAGCCAATTAGCCAGAACTCAAATCCTGAAATATCGTTTTTGATTTTAATAAATAATCCAACTGGAATTGCCACACAAATAAATACAATTAATCCGAAAGCAAAATAGACTAATACTTTTTCTTTTTTTAGAGTTATATTTTTAAAATTTCTAATCAAATAATCTATATAAAACCCCGTATTTAAAGCCATAGGAATTAAAACCGGTAATAAATATCTTGATTTTTTTTCCGGAACTATTGATAGTAAAATCACTGCTGCCAATGTCCAGATTATAGTAAATTGATAGGCTTTTAAATTACTGACTCTGGATTTTAAATAGGGATAAAAAAGTGCTATTAATGAGGGAACAGTCCAAATTCCGCTTTGGGTGAAAAAACTCCAATAGTAATAAAACGGCCTGATGTTGTAATTTCCCCATCTGCTACCTTCAAGCTTGGCAACCCTCAAAACGGTCTCTGGATCTAGCCATCTTACATACAAAGGCCACGATAAACCAATACAAAATCCGATGAGTAAAATCAAAAAGATATAAAATTTCTTATCTTTTAATTCAAATTTATAAGTAAGTGAATAAGCTATCAAAAACGGCAATAATAAACCATATACAGAAATTGGTCCTTTGCTCAAAAAAGATAATCCAAAAAACAATCCTGCCAAACACGAATAAAGGAAAGTGTTGTTTTTATCATTTAGGAATTTCCATATAAAGACAATGCAAACCATCATAAAACTATGGGTGTAAATGTCCCACTGGTTGTCTCTTCCTGCAAAATAGATATAAAAGGAAGTAATTAAAATAAGTCCGTTATGGAAATTTTGCTGTTGGCTCAAGCCAAGTTTCCCCGATAATTTATAGGTACTAAAAACAAGTAAAAGTGTAATAAAAACCACTGGTAATCTTAAACCAAAAATAGTTTCGAAGCCAAAAATAATTCCTGAAATAGCAGTAAGCCAAGTAGGTAGAGGTGGTTTTTCGTATCGTGGTAAATCATTGATTGTGGTCAATATCCAATTATTGTTACTCACCATTTCTCGGGCTGTAATAAAGTTTCGAGCCTCCATGATGTTTACTTCAATCACACTTAAATGTGAAAATAGCATTATGCAGGAAACTCCAAGTAATAACCAAAAATATTTATGTTCTAATTTTGACATCTTTTCTTATAATAAAAATATTTCGAGTGTAAATAACTAAACCCATTGCATGTCCTGCCAATAAAACAGGGTCTTTTCTTATTATTGCATAAATAAAAATCAGGATCGAACCACTCAAACTAATAACCCAAAAACCCATTGGCAATACTGAACTTTTGCATTTTTCGGAATAAATCCATTGATAAATAAATCTCAAAGTGAAAAGTATTTGAGAAAATACGCCCAAAAATAAAAGCCATTGAGGAATATTTTCGTTCTTAAATAAATGATCTACATCTATGACATTGTTATTATATCCATACCATACTATAAATACTGGGAAAATTAGAATAAACCAGCGCAATAGTTTTGGAATTTTATTCCAGTCGTTTTGCAATTGTATGTTTCTAATGTAGATGTAATAAGTGATGGATTGCCCCAACATTATTGAAAAATCATGTCTCAAATAACCGTAAACGAATAATAAAAAGGAAGCAAACAAACTGATTTCCCAAAATAAAACCGGAGTTAGCACTTTTTTGTTTTTTTCGGAGATAATCCATTGAAGAATTAATCTACTCGAAAATAATATCTGAGCCAGAAATCCTATTGAGTATATTAGATATCCACTCATTATCCCTGTTTGGCAATGCTATAATTAATGTACTTTTTTTTCATCCATAAATAAGCAAAGCAATCTTGTAAAGGGCCAAGAAGCCTGTTCCAAAGATTAAATTTAGAAACTCCTGCAATTCTTTGAAAATGCCTTACTGATGTTTGCTTGATTTTTCCGTTTTGCAATAAAATCATCGCTGGCAAAAATCGGTGTAAACCATTAAACATTGGAATTTTTTTTGCCATATCAGCGCGAATAATTTTTAACGGACAGCCTGTGTCATCCATTCCATCGTCTGTGAAAGCCCTTCGAATGCTGTTTGCGATGGTCGAAGACATATTCTTGGTGAAAGAATCTTTCCTATTCGAACGAACTCCTGTAACTAAATCATATTCGCCGGAAAACTCCATAAGAACATTAAAATCTTCGGGCGAAGTTTGTAAATCAGCATCAATATATCCTACCCAAGCAGTGTCTGTATAATCAAATCCGGCTTTTATAGCAGCACTTAAACCAGCATTTTTGGCAAAAGAAATATAGTTAAATTCTTCGGTATCAGCACATATTTTTTCGATTAATGCTTGACTATTATCTTTAGAACCATCATTTACAAATAAAATTTTGGTCTTCTTTTTTGCAATAGGCAAGAATTTTTTCATTTCTTGATGCACACGTTCCAAATTGTCTTCCTCGTTATAAACAGGAATTATGACGGTTAATTCAAAATTCATTTCTAAAATATTTTAGGCAAAAGTATTTCATTTTGAGAAGAAATTCGTTAAAATGCAATTAAAATTTGGGCACAATCACCCATAGAAGGATTATTTATTCCTATTTTTGATTTGTAAAAACATTAAGATGAAAATACTTGTTACTGGTGCTGCTGGATATATTGCTTCGCATGTATGTGAAAGATTGCATTTTTTGGGTCATGAAGTAATTGGATTGGATAATTTTTCTGATTATTATGATGTTTCATTGAAAGAAATGAATGCAAATGCACTAAAAATTAAAGGAATCGATATTAAAAAAATTGATTTAAGATTCCCGGAACAATTGATGCAATTGCCTACAGATTTCGACTATTTTTTTCATTTTGCAGCACAACCGGGGATTTCATCAACTTCTAGTTTTGAAGATTATCTTGGCAATAATGTTGTTGGAACCAAAAACGTATTGGATTTTGCTTTGAAAAATCTAAATCTAAAATTTTTTGTAAATATTGCTACTTCTTCTATTTATGGGATACACGCAACTTTTGATGAAACAGTGGTGCCAACTCCCGTTTCTTTTTACGGCGTAACCAAATTAGCTGCCGAACAATTAATTTTAGCAAGTAGCAGGTCAGGAAAAATCAAAGCATGCTCCCTAAGATTATATTCTGTTTATGGACCACGCGAAAGACCAGAAAAATTATATACAAAATTAATTGCCAATGCCTTTCGCAACATTCCCTTTCCTTTGTTTAAAGGGAGTGAGCACCATTTAAGAAGTTTTACTTATGTTCAGGATATTGTAGATGGCGTGGTGAGCGTTATTGGTAAAGAAGATTTAGTCAATAATGAAATTATTAATTTGGGAACTGAGGTCGAAAACACTACCCAACAAGGAATTGATATTGTGGAACAGATTCTAAACAAAAAAATTGCTATAAATATTGTAGATGCAAGGGCTGGTGACCAAATGAGAACTAAAGCCGTAATCGAAAAAGCAAAAAAATTATTAAACTATAACCCGCAAACGAGTTTGAAGGAAGGTCTGGAAGAACAAGTGAAATGGTATCAGGATAATTTTTTGTAATCTTGATACACATTCAATACTATTTGAGCGGCTGCAAAAGGTGAAATTTCATCATTTTGTACCGCTTTTTTATTACTTTCCAAAAGTTTCTGAATTTCAGGATGGTTGTAAAAATTGCTTTTCAGTTGTTCGTTAATGGTTTCTAACATCCAAAATTGATTTTGTGCTGTCCGTTTTTCAAAGAAATAATTATTCCCTTTTGTAAGTTCCAAAAACTTTTCGATGGTTTGCCAGACTTCTGGAATTCCATCACCCGTAATCGCACTGCAAGTGGCAGTTGTTGGTGTCCAACCCGATTTTTTTGCAGGAAATAAATGCAAAGCTCTATTGAATTCTACTTTTGCCAAATTTGCTTTTCTGATAGTATCGCCATCTGCTTTATTGATTATAATTGCATCGGCCATTTCCATAATGCCACGTTTGATGCCTTGTAATTCGTCGCCTGCACCAGAAATTTTCAATAATAGAAAAAAATCTACCATACTGTGAACAGCAGTTTCGCTTTGACCAACACCAACAGTTTCTATAAGAATTGTGTCAAATCCTGCTGCTTCACAAAGCGTAATTGCTTCCCTGGTTTTTCGAGCAACTCCGCCAAGAGTTTCTCCCGAAGCCGATGGTCTGATGTAAGCATTTACGTCTTTTACCAGTTCTTCCATTCGGGTTTTATCGCCAAGAATACTTCCGTGCGAAATCGTGCTGCTGGGATCAACAGCCAGAACAGCTATCTTTTTTCCTAATGAGGTTAAATATTTCCCAAAAGTTTCTATAAAAGTACTTTTTCCAACACCGGGAACTCCGGTAATTCCTATTCTGACTGATTTATTGGCGTGTGGCAAGCAAGCGTTAATTACTTCATTGGCTTTCGCCAAATGGCTGGCATTGGTACTTTCAACCAAAGTGATAGCACGACTTAAGTCAGCAATAGTTCCCGATAAAATTCCATCAATCAGTTCTTTTGAAGAAGGTTGAATTTTTCTGAATTTCTGGACTTGTTTCACGGCATTCAAACTGACAATTTCCGGAGGAGGAATTCCAGCTTTTTCGTGAAGTGCAGAGTGGTCTGTTTTTTTGTTTTTCAAAATTTAGAATCGTTTGAGTAAAATTAGTAAATTTTTCGATTAAAATTTTGAATTA
>DZAU01000005.1:15999-42832 GCA_022729635.1 Flavobacterium psychrophilum | reverse complement strand
AATTTAGAATCGTTTGAGTAAAATTAGTAAATTTTTCGATTAAAATTTTGAATTAATTAAATCAAAGGAGTTGGTTCATTTTTGCATATTGCAGCAACATAATAGTTTTGGCATCTTTAATTTCTCCCGTTTGAATCATTGTAAGTGCTTTGTCGAGAGAAAATTCCAAAACTTCGATATTTTCTTGTTCTGTGTCGATTCCGCCACCATCGCTCACTTTCATTGTAGCATCATATTCGCCCACAAATAAATATAAAATTTCGGTGACAGCTCCAGGCGACATATAGGTTTCAAAGACTTTATGAACGGTTGAAAGACGATAGCCAGTCTCTTCTTCAGTCTCTCGAATAATGCATTGCTCGGGATGATCTTTGTCGAGAAGTCCGGCACAAACTTCAATCATCATTCCCGATGTATTCCCGTTGAGATACGTTGGCAGCCTAAATTGACGAGTTAAAATAACTGTTTTTTGAGTGGAATTGTAAAGCAAAATTGCCGCTCCGTTTCCTCGATCATACACTTCCCGAATGTGAGTTTCTGCAACGTCATTTTTTTGATAATCGTAAGTTACCTTGTTCAAAATATACCAATTGTCTGAAAGTAATTCAGTTTTTTGGATTTTTATGATTGGGTTTTTCATTCGTTAAATTTATTTTATAAAGATAGTATAATGCAAAGTAATGGAATTGTTTGTATATATAATTGCAATAATTGTTTTATGAATTTATTAAGTATTTGTGTAATTGGTCGATATGAGTGTTAATATTTAGTTAAATTATACAAATAATTCTTATAGTTAAGTTTTTTTTTTTTTCAATTTTACACATAATAAGTAATTATTTTATAAATTTAAAAATTATTAAAATGAAAGAAAAAATTCCCAAATCGCCAAAACTATTTAGTTTACTTGCAATACTAAACCTACTGTTTTTTTCTTGCGAAAGAGAACTTTATGAACAACCAACAGATACTTCATTTTCAACTGATGAAGCAAAAGATTGGTATTATTATTCTTTAAAAAAATCAGAACAGTTCAAAGTTAACAGCAAAAAAAATGGGAATAAACTTCCGGATTGGAAACAAGGAGTCTATAGAAAAGTGGGAGATTTTGAAATCATTGAGTTTCCGTTGATAGTGGATAAAAAAGTATTTCTGATTGAAAAAAATATCGCCATTTCGGACTTTGAGAGAAAAAGAATTTTAGACGCTTCACTTTGCAGAGTTGTTTTCATAAAACAAGGACAAAGCGAAATTATATTGAGAGAGCTCAATTATATTCCAGATTATAAGTATTTAGAACGGAAAGGATTTGATATAAGCGGTGTGGATTTAAGTAAAGAAAGGAATGATTTTTCTGGCACACTTATTATTAAAACTTGGGATTCTCAAATTTTATCCAAAAGAATTCTATCTGACGGAAAAACAATTAAAACGGTTAATTTTAAAAAAAAGGCTAAAACCAATAAAAATCGGTCAACTAATAAAATCAGTGCATGTATAACAGTTACAGACCAGTATTGGGAAGTACAGTGCGTTGTCGAACAACAAGGAGATTATTGGGTGTATACAGGAGAATGTGATAATTGGGTTTTGGTTTGGGAATCAGCACCCTATGAAATATGTGATGGGGAAAATGAGTGTGCTGATAGTGCTGATCCAGATTGCCAGTGTAATGTTTATGGAATTGGGTGTAATGATGGAGGTGATGGTGGAGGAGGTTCTACGACTGTAGCATCAATTATTATAGATAATCCAGTAATTTCTATCGGAGATATGAAGGACTATTTGAAGTGTTTTAATTTAAATCAAAATGCCAGAATTGTATTTTATGTTGACCAGCCAACTGCCAATAGTACAGAGGCGTGGAGTATAAATGGTGGTGGTAGCTCTTCGGGTGGTATTATTAATGCAGGACATTCTTATATTGCTATCCAGCAAGGGGAAAATAGAATGGTTTTGGGATTTTATCCTGAAACTAGTGTCAGTAATACACAACCATCTGCAAATGGCAGTTTTGGAAATGATGAAAATACGGAGTTTGATGTTAGCATATCAGTTCCAATAACGTCTTCACAATTGGTGGACATAATAGGTTATTGTGAAACTGGACATAGTTATAATTTAAATACGTTCAATTGTACTGATTTTGTAATTCAAATATCTAATTTAGCGGGTTTAAATTTACCAGAATCTGAAAGTACTTGGCCTGATGGAGGAGGTAGTAACCCAGGTTTGTTAGGTCAAAAAATTAGAGAAATGCAACTTCCTACAGATGCTATTAGACAAACAACAACAGCAGATTCTGCTCCAAATAGAAAAACATGTCCTTGAATAAAAAACATATATTAAACTCATTAGTAATTATATTGACAATTTTCATTGTTTATATGTTATATACACAATATGAACGGAGATTTTTGAGAACTTTTGCATTTAATATCGTGAATGATGAAATCCTGTACAAAGACATAATTCAAGACCAATTACTTTGTGATGAAAACTCTAAAGAGACAGCAAAGTTTTTTTTAGAATTTTATAGGCAGAATTATAAAAAAAATACCAATTTTATTTATGTAGTAAGTAATAATGAAGTCTTGTTTTTTTCAAAAATATTTGGATTTAATTATAATCTTGTTCAAGAGGACAAAGGATTGATATATTTTATATTTATTAATGGTAATACAGTTCCTGTTTTAATTAATGAACATAACAAAATTATTGCAATAAGTACAATGCAAAAAGGCAAGAATGTATATTTTATTAAAATGTAAATTAAAGAGGATTTGATTTCATAATATGTGGTTAAAAACATAGATGGTTTTGAGTTTTTTAATATAAATCGGTGTCGTAATTGTGCCGATTTTTTATTTCAATGAATTATGAATAAATTATTTCCATTTTTATATAAAACATTTTTTTGTATTTTGCTGTTCTTACCTTTTTTTCATTTTTTAAGTGAAGAAAGGATGTTTATGAAACCTGTATTTGTTTTTATTGTTGGTTTCGCTGGTTTATTAATGGTTCTAAAAAGAGAAAATTTCAATGGTACTGTTTTTACAAATATAGCATTGTTGTTGGGTGTGTTGTCGCTTGTTTTGCTATATTATTTTGGTTTAGGAAATGTATTTCCTTATATTTTTCTGTTGGCTCTGTTCCTTTTATTTAAAGTGTTCTATAGTTTCTTGTTGGAAAAAAATAGCATAAATAATAAGGTTATAATTGTTGTTTATGGCATAATGATTAGCATAGAAATTGTTCTTGTTTTTTTAGCTAAAAAGTTCCAATTTTTGCGGTTTTATCCCAACGATAGTATTTTTTCAATTCTTTTGGCTGGACAGCTGTTGTTTGTTATTCCCTATCTTAAGCGGTTTTACAGAGAGAAAAGCAGTAATAAAATTTTTCCTTATGTTTTTATTGTTTTTTGTTACCTTATTTTAGTTTTTACTAGAGGAAGAGCTGGAATTATTGGATTTTCAGTTGGTTTACTCTTTTTGAATTATCATTTTTTAAAGTCAAAAATCAGTGTTTTAATTATTGGTTTGACCGCATCTTGTTTAATGCTCGCATTGATAAATATAAAGTCAGATTCTTCAAGTGGGCGATTGCTTATTTACAAAGTTGCATATACACAATTAGAACCTAAAGAATTAATTTTTGGTATTGGTTATGGAAATTTTAGAATCAAATATAACCAACTCCAAGCTACATATTTTTCAAAACATTCAATAAAAAGTGACGAAGCTTTGTTAGCAGGGAATACAATTTATATGTTCAATGATCCTTTGCAATTGATTATTGAAATTGGAATATTATGGCTTGCAATTTTAATTATTGGAACAATTCAGTTTTTTAGATATTTAAAGCGTGATTACTTGTATTTAGGAGAAAATCCGCTTTTATATGGTGCCTATTTAAGTGTTATTAGTCTCGTTGTGAGTTCGTACTTCTCTTTTCCATTTCAGATGATGGGAATTTTAATTCATTTTGTATTGTGTATTGCAGTTATAGTTAGTTACGACCAAAAGAAATCTTCAAAAGAACAATTTTTGAATGATAAAAAATTTCAAAGCATTAGTAAAATATCACTTTTAGCAACTTCTCTGTGTTTGTTATTTTTTGGTTATCAATCTTTTGCTTTTTACCAAAAGGCAGATGAAACAATATTATTATCAAAAGATGGATTCAGAAAAAAAGCAATAAAAAACTATCGCGAATTGTATAACGATTTTATTAAAGATGGAGATTTAATGTATAATTATGCGGAAGAACTGACTAAAGTTAATCAACTGGATTTGGCAATAATTGTCTTAAATGAAACAATGAAATATCGTTATGATGATAAATGTGTTTTGTTAATGGGAAACTTGCTTTTAGAAAAAAGACAATTTCCTGAAGCTGAAAAACAATTTATTCAAGCAGTTTATTTAGAACCGAAACTATTTGGAAATAGACAAGCATTGTTTCAATTTTATTATCAAACAAAACAATGGAACAAGGCAGTATATTGGGGAAATTCAATATTAAATTTGAAGGTTAAGATTCCTTCAAAAATAGTAGAAAACATAAAAATTGAAACTAAAAACCATTTGATAGAAGTACAAAAGTTGAAAAACAAAAGCCCATAAAAAACGTCCCGATTTATTGGGACGTTTAGTGTTTTTATTTCAAAATCGTTTGCTTTCTGTCTGGTCCTACAGAAACTATTTTTATTGGAACTTCGACAAAATCTTCAATGAATTGAATGTATTGTTTTAGTTCGATTGGTAACTCATCGTATTTTGTCATTCCAGTCAAATCTGCTTGCCAGCCTTTGAATTCTTTAAAAACCGGAGTCACATTTTCGGGTTCAATATTATAAGGAAAATGAGAAATGTTTTTCCCTTTGTAATTGTATTCTGTACATACTTTCAATGTTGAAAATCCTGACAGAATATCGCCCTTCATCATCATCAATTGGGTTACACCATTAATTTGAACAGCATATTTCAAAGCTACTAAATCAAGCCAACCGCAACGTCTTTGTCTTCCGGTTACAGAACCAAATTCATTTCCTACTCTTGCCATTGTTTCTCCATCTTCGTCAAAAAGTTCAGTAGGGAAAGGACCGCTTCCTACTCGAGTTACATAAGCTTTAAAAATTCCGTAAACTTCTTTTATTTTATTTGGAGCAATTCCTAAACCGGTACAAGCACCGGCTGCAGTTGTATTTGATGAGGTTACGAATGGATAAGTTCCAAAATCAACGTCAAGTAATGAACCTTGAGCGCCTTCGCACAATATCGCTTTTCCGGCTTTTTGGGCTTGGTGTAAATATTCTTCGCTATCAACAAAATCTATTTTTTTCAATTCTTCGATGGATTCAAAGAATTCTTTTTCCATTTCGTCTAAATTGTATTGAATGGCAACATCATAGAATTTGATCAGTTCTTCGTGTTTGTTTGCCAAAGCACGGTATCTTTCCTTGAAATCTTCGAGTTCAATATCGCCAACACGAATTCCATTTCTACCAGTTTTGTCCATATAAGTTGGACCAATTCCTTTAAGTGTAGAGCCAATTTTCGCTTTCCCTTTTGCGGCTTCTGATGCAGCATCAAGCAAGCGATGTGTGGGTAAAATTAAATGTGCTTTTCTGGAAATTATCAGTTTATTTTTTATGTCTAAATTAAATTTGGCTAAGCCTTCAATTTCTTTTTGAACCACAACGGGGTCAATAACCACTCCGTTTCCAATAATGTTTACGGCTGTTTTATGAAAAATTCCGGAAGGAATAGTTCTCAAAACGTGTTTAATTCCGTCAAATTCTAAAGTATGTCCTGCATTTGGTCCTCCTTGAAAGCGAGCGATAATATCATATTTTGAGGTTAAAACGTCAACAATTTTCCCTTTCCCTTCGTCTCCCCATTGTAATCCTAATAATAAATCTACGGTCATTCTGTGTGTTATTTGTAGTTAATTTTGTGTGTTATTTTTGTCTTTTTGTTCCGTAAAAATATAAGGAGTGGTTTGTAATATCCATATCGAATATTTCTTCAATAGTTTTTTTGATAGTTTGAATCCTTGGATCACAAAACTCGATTACTTCGCCAGTATCAGTCATGATGATGTGGTCGTGTTGCTTGTCGAAATACGATTTTTCGTAATGAGCCTGATTTTGCCCAAACTGATGTTTTCGAACCAAGCCCGACTCTAATAAAAGTTCAATTGTATTGTAGAGCGTTGCTCTGCTCACACGGTAGTTTTTGTTTTTCATCTTGATATACAGGTTTTCTATATCAAAATGCTCCTCACTTTCATAAATTTCTTGAAGTATTGCATAGCGCTCAGGCGTTTTGCGATGTCCTTTGTTTTCAAGATACATCGTAAAAACACTTTTTACAATTTCTTGATTTTTGCTGTTATCCGTTGAAATTTGTGTCATATCATGCAAAGATAAAAAAATATTAGCCCCCAACCCCCAATGTGGGAATAAATTGATTTTTTATTTAATATCAATATTAATTATTTAATTTCTTTTGCCCCCTTCGGGGGTTGGGGGCTTTTAATTTTTATATTCTCGACTTACCTTATCGATACCGTCAATTTTCTTGATATTCTCGATTAATTTTTTCAAAATACGATTGTTCTGTACAATAACAGCTATTTGACCTTTAAAAATTCCTGCTTCACCGCTTATTGAAAGACTTTGAATATTAACATTCATATTATCTGAAATTACTTTAGTAAGTTTATTTGTTAGTCCCATCGAATCCATCCCAGTAATGTGTAAAATAGCCTTGAATTCCTGTTGTGAAGAGTCTATCCATTTTGCCAGAATGATTCGATACGCATAATTCGATTGAAGACTTATAGCATTGGGGCAATCTTTTTTGTGTACTTTTATTCCTTCGTTTATGGTGATAAACCCAAAAACTTCGTCTCCGGGAATTGGATTGCAACAAGTTGATAATTTATAATCTAATTTGTCCTGATCTGGGCCAAAAACAAGCATGTCATAATTACTGCTGATAACTTGTTTGTGAATATCTTCGTTTGCTGTACTTGGAGAGCGCCTGATTTTGTTTTTGAAAAAATTAATGAATGTATTGCTTTTTTGTGCTGCATAATCTTTTAATTGCTGATTTTCGATGGCTCCAACTCCTACACGATAAAACAAATCCAAGCTTGTTTTTAGTTTGAAAAAATTTACCAATTCGTTAACAACAGATTCGCTTAAAGTGATTTTTAAGTGTTTCAGTTTTCGGGTGAGTATTTCTTTTCCTTCTTCGGCAATTTTCTTCGTGTTTTCGTTTAGAACATTTTTTATTTTATTTTTTGCTCTTGAAGTCGTAACATAATCAAGCCAGTTGATGGTTGGTTTTTGATATTGGGAAGTAATGATTTCAATTTGGTCACCACTTTTTAATTCGTGATTTAAAGGCACTAATTTTCCGTTGACACGGGTACCTCGGGTACGAATTCCAAGTTCGGAGTGAATACTGAAGGCAAAATCGAGTGAAGTGGCGCCTTTTGGCAATGATTTTATTTCTCCTTTTGGAGTAAAGACAAAGATTTCTTTGGAATATAAATTCATTTTGAAATCTTCAACAAAATCTACGGCATTGGTTTCTGAATTTTCCAAAGCCTCTTTTAGTAAGTTGAGCCACACGTCTAAGCCGCTTTCTTCAGAGCCGCCTTGTTTGTATTTGTAATGGGCAGCATAGCCTTTTTCGGCAATTTCGTCCATTCGTTCGCTACGAATCTGGACTTCAACCCAACGTCCTTTTGGACCCATAACAGTAATGTGAAGTGCTTCATAACCAGTGGTTTTTGGGGATGAAATCCAATCTCGCAATCGGCTAGGACTTGGTCTAAAATGATCTGTTACAATTGAATATATTTTCCAAGCAAGAAATTTTTCGTCGTTGGGTTTAGATTTATAAACAATACGCAGGGCGAATTTATCATAAACTTCATCGAAACCTACGCCTTGGGCTTTCATTTTTCTATAAATGGAATAGATAGATTTTGGACGACCTTTTATGATGTATTGCAGTTTTTCCTGATCTAGAGCTATTTTCAGAACGTCAGAAATATCTTTTATGTAAGCATCTTGCTCTTCTTTGGTTTCTTTTATTTTGCTAACAATGTCATTATAAATTTGTGGTTCAGTGTATTTTAAACCTAAGTCTTCAAGTTTATTTTTTATTTTATACAAGCCCAATCGATGGGCCAATGGAGCATAAATGTATAAGGTTTCGGAAGCAATTTTAACTTGCTTGAAATCTTCCATATTGTCCAAAGTTTGCATATTGTGAAGTCTGTCGGCAATTTTTATTAAAATTACACGCACATCATCATTGAGTGTCAGCAACATTTTTCGAAAATTTTCGGCTTGCATCGAGACATTCATTTCTTTTTGAACTTTCGAAATTTTTGTCAATCCTTCTACAAGTTGAGCAACTTTTGGATTAAATATTCGTTCGATATCTTCGACTGTTATTGGAGTATCTTCGACAACATCATGCAATAATGCGGCTGCGATAGCTGTTGCTCCAAGACCTATTTCCGAAGCCACAATTTTTGCCACAGCAATTGGATGGAAAAAATAAGCTTCCCCAGATTTTCTTCGCTGTTCTTTATGTGCATCCATAGCAACGTCAAAAGCTTTACGTATGAGTTTTTTATCTTCGGGAGTTAAAGTTTGGTAACTAATACGAAGTAACTCTTTGTATTCTTGAAGTATTGCCTTGTTTTCTTTTTCTAAATCTATTTCTAACATAAAAGAATGGTTCAATTTCTAAAAATAGGAATAAGTAATGAGATATGCAAACAGCCTTTGTGAATTTTAATTTTGATAAATCTATTCTCTAACCCTAACAAAATCTAAATCCTGAAAGTCGTAGCTAAAATCGGTTAATTCCGAAATGGGTTTCATTTTAAGAGCATTAGATTTTCCGGTTTTGTCTAGTTCGAAAAACAAAAAGGCATCTGCGTTAAAACTGCGATTGTCCCATTTCACTGTGAAAGTATGGTCTTTATAGAAGAAAACTTCGCCAACTAATTGAGTGGAACGAATGGATTTAAAGTATAATTTTCCTCTTTTCTCCGAAATTTCTATTTTTCCAAACCAATTATCAACATAAATACCTTCGTATTTTTTTAAGTCGATTTTTGTTTTTTCTTTTTGATTTTTGGCAACAGCAGCCCAGACTTCATCAGTAGTTTTGTCGGCTTCGGCGATATTGTCCTTTTCTCTTTTTCCGTATAATTCAACATAATCTGTGTGCGGAATACCGAGATAGCTGTCTTTAATTGTGTTTGTGATTGCATAAAATGCTGCTCCGGATTGCTGATTGGTCAAAACCACAATTCCTAAATTCAACTCCGGAAATAATGTGGTTTGAGTTACAATTCCTTCCAATCCTCCGGTGTGAGTCACTTCTTTGTAGCCCTTGACATCACTCAAAAACCAACCCAAACCATAACCGCTAAAATGCGTATTATAAGGCGGTCTTGTATTGGTTGGAATTATAGTTTGCAACTGCCACATTTCGTCTTGTTCTTTTTTAGAAAACAATTGATGCTGCTGTTCTGTTCCATATTTTCCGTTCTGCAATTGCAGAATCATCCACTTGCTTAAATCGTTTACACTCGAATAAATTCCGGCGGCTCCATCAAAAGTTTGATTTTTATAGCGTGGAATTACTTTGAGTTTGCCATCTGTAGGAACGTGCGGAGCAATAACATTTGTAGTGTCTTTCAACCGTACAAAAGAAGCTGCGCTATGAGTCATTTCCAATGGTTTCATAATGCGATTTTCTATAAAGTTGCACCAAGTTTGACCACTCACTTTCGCAATGACTTCGCCTGCCACAATATAAAGCAGATTGTCATAATCGTATTTGGCTCTAAAAGACGAAACGGGTTTTAAATAGTGTAAATTATGAATAATATCAGTCGTTTTAAAGTCACTTCCGTCAGGCCAAATCATCAAATCACCTGCGCCAAGACCCAATCCGCTTCTGTGGGTAACCAAATCCCGAATGGTAAATTCATTGGTCACATAGTCGTTGTACATCTTGAAATCCGGAATGTATTGAATCACTTTATCATCCCATTTTAATTTTCCCTCATCGACTAACATTGCCAAAGCAGCAGTGGTAAAGGCTTTGCTATTAGAGGCAATCCCAAATAAGGTGTTGGCATCTACTTTTTCGTTCGTAATAATCGATTTTACACCATAACCTTTTGAGAGTATTACTTTTCCGTCTTTGACAATCGCTACCGAAATTCCGGGAACATTGAATGTTTTTAAGGTTTTTTCGACCAATTCATCAACTTGTTTTTCGCTGATTTGAGCATTTGTATTGAAACATATCAATATCAATAATGCAATAACTAATTTGAAATTCATAATTTTTAATTTTTAATTCGTAATTTTTAATTTTATTAAAACCCTCTCTGTCTTTTCGCTTCAAAAATCAAAATTGCTGCTGCAACCGAAACATTCATACTGTCTATTTCGCCCTGCATTGGGATAATGATGTTTTGTGTGGCAGCATTTCGCCATTCTTCAGTCAAACCAGTTGCTTCTGTGCCAACGACCAATGCGGTTGGAGTTGTGTAATTTTGAGTGTGATAGGAAGTTGAGTTTTGTAAAGTTGCGCAATAAATATTAATTTTTTGTTCTTTCAAAAAAGAAATAATTTCTGCTGTGGTTCCTGTGGCAATTTGGTTTGTGAATAAACAACCTACGCTGGAACGAACGATATTTGGATTGTATAAATCACTTTTTGGATTGGCAATAATCACAGCATCTAAATTAGCAGCATCAGCAGTGCGAAGTAAAGCACCAATATTCCCTGGTTTTTCAGGAGCTTCGGCAACGAGAATTAATGGGTTTTCGGATAATTTTAAATTTGATAATTGCAAGGATTTGGTTTTGGCTATTGCCAAAATTCCTTCGGTGGTATCACGATAAGCCAATTTTTGATAGACTTCTTTCGAAATTTCTATCAATTCTATATCGGGATGAAAACTTCGTAGTTGTTTTTCCGAAATTAATTCTGGCAGAAATAAAAGTGTTTCAATTTCATATTCGCCTTTGATTGCTAATTCGATTTCTCTTTTGCCTTCAATCAAAAAGATTCCGGATTGTTTTCGTGCTTTTGCTTTTTCCTGCAAAAGAACTAAAGATTTTATGAACGGATTTTGGATTGAAGTGATTTGTTTCATTTTTTTGAAAAGATATGAAAGTGTCAAAGTTACAAAGGTTTTATGGTTTTTTTTACATATTTTTGAGGCAACTATTTAATACCTTAATTTGAAAAATTTCAGTATAAAACGCTATCAAAAAAGTGATTGTGAAAATTGGAACGCTTTTATTGGCAAAGCAAAAAATGCGACTTTCCTTTTTCATCGTGATTTTATGGAATATCATAGCGATAGATTTCAGGATTATTCCTTGATAGTTTTAGATAAAGAAAAATGGATTGCCGTTCTGCCCGCAAATAGAGTTGAAAACGAAATTTTCTCGCATCAGGGATTAACGTATGGCGGATTAATTTATACCGAAAAAATAAAATTGGCAGTCGTTATTGAAATAGTTAAAAGTGTATTGTCGTTTTTGAATGATACTAAAATAACAAAATTACAGTTAAAATTAATCCCATCGATTTATCATCAAAAGCCTGCCGAAGAATTGAATTATGCTTTGTTTTTGACTGAATCAAAATTAATAAGAAGAGATTCTATGGCGGTTATTGATCTGTCAAAGAAAAATAGTTTGTCAAAACTTAGAAAAAGGAGTATTCAAAAAGGAAACTCGAATGATTTTTTGATAAAAGAGGTTGATGATTTTGAATTATTCTGGAACGAAATTCTAATTCCGAATTTAGATAAGAAGCATCGTGCAAAACCAGTGCATAGCCTTGATGAAATCACTAATTTGAAAAGATTATTTCTTAAAAATATCAGGCAGTTTAATGTGTATGAAAACGGAATTATTGTTGCAGGAACAACGATTTTTGAATCTGCAAATGTTGCTCATTGTCAGTATATTTCTGGGAAAGAAGATAAAAACGAATTGGGCGGATTAGATTTATTATTTCATCATTTAATTACAAAAGTTTTTAAAGACAAACATTTTTTCGATTTTGGAATTTCCAATGAAAATCAAGGACGAAAGCTAAATAATGGGCTGTCTTATTGGAAGGAAAGTTTTGGTGCAAGCACAATTGTTCAGGATTTTTACGAAATAGAAACGGCAAATTATTTACTGCTTGATGCCATAATCATATAATCAAAATACTTACATTTGAATAAAACTAATACCATGCAAATCATATTTCAAACAAAAGAGGAAAGCAATGTAGCCCAATTGGATGATTTTTTGAAATTATCAAAATCAGAGCGTATTTATAGTTTTATAACTTTATTGATGAAAAGTAAACAACTTCCCAAAAGAGGGATGGAACAAAAATCGAATAATTTTTTGATTGAAATTAAATCAAAACAATGAGCCAACCTTGGGAAGAAAATATAAACCAATTTATTATTGCAGCTAACAAATATGGAGTTAGAATGCTAATGGTTGGTGGTGGGGCAGTTTATTTTCATGGTTACCAACGCCATTCTGCCGATGTTGATTTTTGGATCGAAACTACCGAAGAGAATTTTAAAAACTTGATAAAAGTCTTTAACGAAATGGGTTATGAAATTGATGATTTTCCTGAAAAAGTAAAAAAGCAAGAGCAAAATATTTCTATTAAATTTTCGCCCATTGATTTAGATTTGGAATTAATAACCAATTTCTCTGTCAATAAATCTTTTGACGAAGCCTATCGCAATGCTGAAACCGTTATTGTGAATGACAATCCTTTTTTAAAATGGAATATTTTATCTTATGAAGATTTGATAACCAGCAAAATAAAAGCCAACAGACCAAAAGATTTATTAGACATTCAACAACTTCGACAAATAAATGGCAAGTAGTTTGCCAATAAACATGATAAAATTCCTTGATTTAAAAAAAATAAACGCTCCTTATGAAACCTCTTTTCAGGAAAAATTGAAAACAGTTTTTGCAAGTGGCTGGTATATTTTGGGTAACGAAGTCACCGCATTTGAAACCAGTTTTGCCAAATATTGCGGAACAAAATATTGTATAGGAGTTGGCAATGGATTTGATGCATTGGCTCTAATTTTCAAAGGATATATTCAGCTAGGAAAACTACAAAAAGGCGATGAGGTGATTGTTCCGGCAAATACCTATATTGCCAGTATTCTCGCTATTTTAGAAGCTGATTTGATTCCGGTTTTGGTTGAGCCAAAATTAGAAACCTACAATCTCAATCCGGATTTGATTTCAGAAAAAATCACTTCAAAAACCAAGGCAATTTTAGCAGTTCACCTTTACGGACAATTGGCCGAAATGAATCAAATAAATGAAATTGCAACACAAAATAACCTGATTATTGTAGAAGATGCTGCTCAAGCTCACGGTGCAATATGCAATCAAAAATCTGTAATCAAAAATCTACAATCAAGCGTAGCGTACAGTTTTTATCCAGGAAAAAACTTAGGAGCTTTAGGCGATGGTGGAGCGGTAACAACCAATGATTACGATTTGGCAAAAACTATTCAATCCTTGCGAAATTATGGCTCAGAAAAGAAATATTATAATGATTTTGCTGGTGTAAACTCTAGGCTTGATGAATTACAAGCGGCTTTTTTGAACGTAAAATTACCTAATTTGGATGCCGAAAATAATGCTAGAAAAGCAATTGCGAAACGCTATTTAACTGAAATAAAAAACGATAAAATTCAGCTTCCATTTTGGGATAAGACAGCAAATCATGTTTTTCATTTGTTTGTCATTCGAACACAAAATAGAGAAAAATTGAAAAACTATTTGTTAGAAAACGACATTGAAACCATGATTCATTATCCAGTTCCGCCACACCAGCAAAAAGCATTTTTTTCTTGGAATAATTTATCATTTCCAATTACTGAAAAAATTCATGATGAGGTTTTAAGTTTGCCGATGAATCCTGTATTGACAACGGAAGAAGTGAGTTTTGTTATTGCAATTTTAAATAAATATTAATTTGGAATTCATTAAAAAAATATCCAAAAGCGATTTGTTTAAGATTACATTCTTAAATAGTTTGAGTATCCTATTGAAAATAGGGACAGGTTTGATTACTTCAAAATTATTGGCCGTTTTTGTTGGTCCAAGCGGAATGGCTTTGGTTGGGAATCTCCGTAATTTTTCATCTTCATTAGAAAGTATCTCTACTTTAGGATTTACAAACGGAATTGTAAAATATGTGGCAGAAGGCAAGGATGATAAGAGTCAACTTCAGAAAACAATTTCAACGGTGTTTATTAGTTTGTTAACAGTTACTGTTATTTTGAGTGTGGTATTGTACTTTTTTTCAGCCCACTGGAATAATCAAATTTTTGGAGGTAATTTTGACTACCAGATTGTTTTCAAAGCAGCAGCTTTAGCTTTGCCTTGGTATGCGATTTCTCTTTTTTTACTTTCGCTGATTAATGGTTTGGGGAAATTCAAAGAAGTAATTTGGGTGAATATTATTGGAAATGGGATTGGTTTACTGGTCTCTATCTATATGATTTTACATTTTAAAACATTGGGAGCCTTACTGTCAATAATAATTACGCCTGCATTGTTGTTTTTTGTAACGTTTTATTTTATTAATAAAGAGTTTCATTTTTTGGGAGCAATTCGGTTTCGGTATTTTGATTTTCAAATTATAAAAAATTTGTCTTCTTATTCGCTAATGGCACTAGTTTCCTCAGTTTTTGGACCACTTGTTTACTTATTGATACGTAAAAACGTAATTCGTTTTGTTGGATTGGAACAAGCTGGTTTTTGGGAAACAATTTCTAGGATTTCTACTTATTATATGATGTTCGTAACGACAATACTGACTGTTTATTTTTTGCCAAAATTGGTTGTGGCACAAAACAATAAAGAGACCAAAATAGTTTTTTGGAGTTTCTATAAAAACATTTTGCCATTATTTATTGTTACTTTAAGTGTTATTTATTTGTGTCGTTTTATTATTGTCAAATTTCTTTTTACAGATGAATTTTTGCCAGTTACAACTTTGTTTTTTTGGCAATTACTAGGCGACATCTTGAAGGCGGCTTCGTGGGTTTTAGGGTATCAGTTTTTTGCTAAAAAAATGACAACGGCTTTTATTATAACCGAAATTGCTTCTTTGGCTGTTTTGTATTTTTCGAGTATTTTTCTAATTAAAATTTTCGGAATACAGGGTGTTGTTATGGCTCAAGCTTTTGATAATTTTATTTATTTATTGGTGTTAGGTGTTTATTTTAGGAAAAGTTTGTTTTGATTGAAGTGGATAGTTTATGTAATATATTTCTTGTAGGCAGAATTCCATGTAAATTGTTAAAAAATAATATTTCAAGAGATTGGATTGGAGAAGATGAGCATTTGAAAATTTGGATGAAAGTTTAATAATTCCAAACTTCTATGTATTTTTCCGCAATTTTGATATAATCATGTTCCTTTTTGACAAATGCCTGAGCTCGTTTTCCGATGGCAATTATTTCGTTTGGATTTTCAATCAAAAAAGACAATTCTTTTATTAAGTAATCAACATCTGGTTTAGCATTAATACAAACTCTTTCGGTCAATTTATAATAATCTGTAAAATCTTGTTCTGCACCAGTAAAAACCACTTTGCCTTTTGCCATAGCTTCGAGTGCATTATATCCTTGATCACAACTACAGGATTGATCTAGTAAAATATGGGCTTTGTTGTATAAATCAATATACTTTTGATAAGGAATGTTTTTGGTGATTATTATTTCTACTTTATCTTGATATTTTTTTTGAATGCTTTCTAATGCTTTTTCAAAATAATAAAAGCCTTTTTGATTGTAGGACCATTGATTAATTCCAAGAAATATAATTATTTTATTTTTAAAAACAAGTTCTTCAATATTCAGTTTTTCTCTATTTACAGGATATTGAATTAAGCCCAAATATTTTGGATGGTTTTTTGTAGCATCTACATAATCAAAATCATTGGCAATAATTCCATTGCAATTTGCCAATACAAATTCGTGAACTTTTTTATGATTTTCTTTCAATAAATCAAAATAAGGAGCATACTCTTTTTTTAGCTTGGGATTTTTAAAAAAAGCATGCAATATCGATTTTTTGGATTTATTTTCTGAATCATATTTCATATTCAAATAATCTGCGCCACATGAAAGAACAAAAACTTTTTTGTTTTGTTGAAAAATTTTTTTCAACAAATACAATTCTAATTTTTTAGTTGTTTTTATAGGAATTTCATTAATAAACTGCACCACATCATAATTTTCAAATTTAGGTAACAATAAATAAAATCGAAGTCCTAATTCTAATGTAGCAATGTCAAATCTAAATAGTCTAAAAATAAATTGTCTAAAAAAATTTATCAATTTTAGATTGCAAAACTTTGGATGAATAGAATAATCAGCAGGAAATTTTTTAAAGTCAAAACTTGAAACAATAAAAACACGGTGTCCCAGTTTTTCTAATCCGTCTTTTAAAGTATTATGTAAACCACTGTATTCCCCAACCAATAAAATTCGCATAAATGATTATATTTGCTTCAAAAATAATATTTCAGAGTGATATTAACTAACAAAAAATATAAAATTGCCTTAATTGGTTATCGTTTGAGCGGAGGTGGCAGTGATAAAGTGATGGCTAATTTATCGGTTTTCTTTGCTAAAAAAAATATTGATGTTGATGTTATTATAGTTTTAGATGAGGTTTCCTATCCTTATTCTGGGAAACTAGTTAATTTAGGTCTGTTGAAGAATAAAAGTAATGGAATGTTTAATAAGATTAAGCGACTGATTTCCTTGCGAAACTATCTAAATGCTAATGATTTTGATTTTATAATTGATTTTCGATTCCGAAGGAAAGTTATTCAAGAATTAATAATTGCTCGATTTTTATATAATACTAAAACGATATTTACAGTTCATAGTTTTTTGATTGACCATTATATGCCAAATAATTCTTGGTTGACCAGGTTAATGTATAATCACTGTTATGCTAATGTGGCTATAACCAATGAAATAGAAGAAATGATTGTCAAAAAGCATCAATTAAAGAATGTGCTAACAATTTCTAATCCTATTAATTTAGCGGAGATTTATGAAAAGTGTGGTGAATCTATTACAATTGATTTTGAATACATTATTGCAATTGGTCAATATGAAAATAATATAAAACAGTTTGATAAATTGATTTTGAGTTATGGTAATTCAGTATTAAAGGATAAACAAATTCATCTTATGATAATTGGAAAAGGGGATAGTAGTAATTTGAAAAAAGTTGCAAAAGAGTGTAATGTAAATGATTTTGTGCATTTTTTAGGGTATCAAAATAATCCTTTCAAATATTTGAAAAATGCTCTATTTTTAGTTTTGAGCAGTAAAAATGAAGGATTGCCAAACGTTATTTTAGAATCATTGGCTTGTGGTATTCCAGTGGTTTCATTTGATTGCCCTTGTGGGCCAAGGCAAATTATCAGTAATTTTGAAAATGGAATTCTCGTAGAAAATCAAAATTTAGAAAAACTTACCGAAGCTATGAATGTATTGGTTGAAGACGAAAAAAAATATCAATATTGCAAGCAAAATGCAAAAGAAAGTGTTACTCCATTTTTGTTAGATACAATAGGAAAGCAATGGTTGGATTTAATGCAAATCAATACAATTTAAGATGGAAACAGTAAATACGATTCAATTATTGGAAATGCCTGTTATTGAAGATGTAAGAGGAAATTTAGCTTTTATTCAAAATAATGTTTTGCCCTTTGAGATGAAGCGAATTTATTATCTTTTTGATGTACCAAGTAATGCCTTTCGTGGAGGTCATTCACATATAAATCAACAGGAAATTTTAATTGCTTTATCGGGTAGTTTTGAAGTGGTTCTTGATGATGGATTCGAAAAAAAAATGTTTCATTTGAATAAACCCAATATGGGATTATTGATTCCAACAGGGATTTGGCGCGAATTACAAAATTTTTCATCGGGTGCTGTTTGTCTTGTTATTGCTTCGGATGTTTTTGATGAAGCCGATTATATTCGAAATTATGATGAATTTTTAAGTTTCAAGAAATGAAATTATTATATATAGTTTCAAAAATCAATAACGCAGGAGGAGTTGCTAGAGTCTTTTCGATAAAGTTGAAGTATTTGATTGAAAATTTTGGATATGAAGTTCATGTTCTTACTCAGAACGAAGGAAATTTTCCATTGTTTTATTCTTTTCATGAAAAGATAGTTTTTCATGATATGATTTTAGAAGGATCTGTTTTTAATTTTTTAAATTCGTATAGAAGATCTTTAAAAACTAATATAGAAAATATAAAGCCTGATATTATAATTGTAAGCGATAATGGTTTAAAGGCTTATTTAATTCCATTTATTCTTTCAAGTAAAATTCCAATTGTTTTTGAGTGTCATGGGTCTAAATTTGTTGAAGTAAAATTTTTAAAGAAAAATTATATTTCACATATTAAGAACTATTTTAAGTATTCATTCAAAGATTTTTGTTCAAATAAATTTTCAAAATTTATTGCTTTATCAAATGAAAACTTAAAAGAATGGAATTTGAAAGATGGAATGGTTATTCCAAATCCTTCTTGGATACAAAGTGAAAAGGTATCAAATTTAAAAGCTAAAAAAGTCATTGTAGTTGCCCGAAATTCCTATGAAAAAGGACTTGATAGGTTATTCGAGATTTGGCAAAAAGTGATTCTTAAACACCCAGATTGGATTCTTGAAATTTATGGTGAATCTGTTATTGATTTGTATCCCTTAATCAGAAATTTAGGTATAGAAAACAATGTGAGCCTAAACAATCCTGTCAAAATTATTGCTGAAAAATACTTGTTTTCCTCTATATGTGTTATGACTTCTCGTTCAGAAGGCTTTCCCATGGTTTTACTCGAAGCCATGGCTTCTGGTCTGCCATGCATTGCTTATGACTGTTCTTCCGGTCCACGAGCTATTATAGAAGATGGAAAGAGTGGTTTTTTGGTTGAAGATGGAAATGTGAATTTTTTTGTTGAAAAATTAGAACAATTAATAGAAGATGAAAATTTAAGAATTGAAATGGGGAAAAACGCAAATGAGAGTGTCAGAAAATATGATATCGAGACTATAATGCAACAGTGGAAATCTCTTTTTGAAAGTTTGTTAAATTAATAATTATTAGGTTTGAATACTACATAAGTAACCTAATCTGTATAAGTCAAAACATAGTAAACTTGGATTTTTATTTAAAATTAATTTTTTTAAAATAGGTCGAAAAAATCTAAAAAATACAATTATCAGTGGCAATAAACCATATTTTTTTATTGTTTTATATTGTTTTATTAGAGGACTTATTTTTTCGATTTGGTCACAGTTCATTAGAAATTGTTTTCTGCTTTCGACTGCTTTAAGACTTTTTTCCAAGAATATTTCGTTCGTATCGAGACCTAAATGGTATATAGGATTTTCAAGATGAAATACATCAATTTTATTGATAAAAAGCTGATAGGCAAAAAAGACATCCATTCCATAAAAGGAGTTCTTATTTGTATAATTTGTATCTAGAAAAATCTTTTTTTTGATTAATAAATTGCCTGAAAACACATATTGGTAAGGGTTTAAATTTCTTTCTGAATCTGTTTTCTCTTCTCGTTCTTTCCCGTATTTGTATCTCAGAATGGTTTCATTATTTGGTTTAATGTTTTCATAGCGATATCCGCCTAAAATAATTTGATGTTTGGGTTTTATAAAATCAATGTAGCTACGAATAAAATTTGAATTTACTGGAATTACATCCGCATCTAAAAATAAAAGCCATTCAAAATGAGCTTTATGGGCTAACTTATTTCTTGTAAAGGTGCGTCCTGAATTTTTAGGTTCTATAAAGTACTGGCAATTTGACCAATTATTAATAATTTGATTTTCTTGTACAAAATCAATTGAATTATCATCTTGACATAGAATCTCAAAATCTATTTCACATTCCAAACATTGTTTATGTAACTCCAAAACCAAAGGGACTACATTATAATTATACGTTGGAATAAGGATTGAAAGCATTAGAGTGTTTTTTGGACAACTTCAAAAATTTTGGCGTCTTCACATTTCAAGGTCTTCGAAGGGAATTTCATCAACAGCGCATAATCGTGCGTTGCCATAATTACTGATTTTCCAGTAGCATTTATTTTTTTCAACACTTCTAGAACTTCTACACTCGTTTGTGGATCAAGATTTCCTGTTGGTTCATCAGCAAGAATTAAATCAGGATTATTGAGTAAAGCACGAGCAATTGCCACTCTTTGTTGCTCACCGCCAGAGAGTTGATGTGGCATTTTATCGGCATATTCCTTTACGCCAACTTTATCTAAAACTTCTTCAATTTTGTTTTGAATTTCAGCTTCGTCTTTCCAGCCAGTTGCTTTTAGCACAAAATGCAAATTGTCTTCAACGGTACGATCCGGCAATAATTGAAAATCTTGAAAAACAAAACCTATTTTTCTTCTCAAAAACGGAATGTCATTTTCTTTCAAAGTAGCCAAATCAAAATCCATAATTGTTCCTTCGCCTTCTGCCAAAGGCAAATCAGCATAAAGAGCCTTCATAAAACTGCTTTTCCCGGTTCCGGTTTTCCCAATGATATAAATAAACTCGCCCTGATTTACATCAAGATTTATATTCGATAATATAATTTTTCCCTCTTGCGAGAGGGTTACATTTTTTAAAGACAATACTGGTTTTGACATAATGACTGTTGTTTTATTTGGTAAAAGTAATTATCAATTATCACACGAGCAAACAAAAACGGGGTTTTGCAAACCACAGAAGCAATTATCAAGTGTCAGCAATGATTTTTTTACTATTTGTTAAAACTTTTGTTCATAATAAAAGCTATTGGCACTTCGTTATAGACTTCATAAAGCGATACATTTGAATTATTAAATTTAAACCACAATGCGTAAACTTCCTTGGCTATTCTTATTATTATTTTTTGTTCAATCTCTTTACATTTCGGCCCAAAAATCTGCTATTTATACTCACGATTCGAAAGATTTTGATAAGGCACTTTCGTTATATAATGAGGCGCAATATGCTTCGGCTCAAATTATTTTTGAAAAAGTAAAATTGGCTGAAGCCAATGAAGAACTGCTTTCGGATTGTGCTTATTACATTGCCAATTGCGCCATTCGCACTAATCAGCCCAACGCCGATGTGTTGATGGAACGTTTCGTGACAAATTATCCCACAAGTGTAAAGCAAAATCAAGCTTATATTGAAGTGGCGCATTATTATTTCAATCAGGGGAATTACCCGCAAGCTTTAGAATGGTTCGAAAAAGTAAACGAAAACAACTTGAATTATAATGATCGAGACCAATTTTATTTTCAAAAAGGCTATAGTTTTTTTGTTTCCAAAAACAAAAAAGAAGCGACAACCTATTTTAACAAAGTGGTAAACTCGCCAGAATATGGCTCACAGGCCAAATATTATTTAGGATTTATGGCTTATGATGGCGACGATTATAAGCAAGCAACCAAGTATTTCGACGAGGTTTCCGGCGAAGAGAAATACAAAGAAAAGTTGTCCTATTATCAAGCTGATATGAATTTTAAGTTGGGAAATTTCCAAAAAGCAATTGATTTGGGCACGAAAGCAATGGATAAATCAAATGCAGTTGAAAAGTCGGAATTGAATAAAATCATTGGCGAAAGCTATTTTAATTTGAAACAATATGCCGAAGCAATTCCATATTTGGCTTTGTATAAAGGCAAAAAAGGAAAATGGAATAACACTGATTTTTACCAACTGGGTTATGCTTACTTCAAGCAAAATGATTTCGAAAATGCGATTTCCCAATTCAATAAAATCATTGGCGGCAAAGATTTTGTGGCGCAAAATGCCTATTACCATTTGGGAGAAAGTTATCTAAAAACGAATCAAAAAACGCAAGCTTTAAACGCTTTCAAAAATGCTTCCGAGATGAATTTTGATACTTCCATTCAGGAAGATGCGAGTTTGAATTATGCCAAATTGAGCTACGAAATAGGGAATTCCTATCAAAATGTTCCTTCGGTTTTGATTGGGTTTTTGAAAAAATATCCAAGAAATGCCAGTGTTTCTGAAATCGAAAAATTGTTGATAGATTCTTATATTTCGTCAAAAAATTATAAAGAAGCCTTTATTTTATTGGAGAAAAACAAATCGCCTGAAAATAAATTGGCGTATCAAAAAGTAGCTTTTTATAGAGGTTTGGAATTGTACAATGACTCCAACTATCAAGAAGCTGCAACACTATTCGAAAAATCTATCGATGAACAAAAAGATGCCAAATTCACTGCCCGCGCTACTTTTTGGAAAGCCGAAACCGAATATATTTTAGATGATTTCAAAAATGCTGCTTTGAGTTTTAAGCAATTCGTTGGTTTGGCTCAAGCCAATGAAACGCCTGAATTTAAAAACAGCAATTACAATTTAGCTTACACTTATTTCAAATTGAAGGATTATGACGAAGCCGGAAATTATTTCGAAAACCAGATTGAAAAAGGCAAAAACGACAAAGTGCGTTTGAATGATTCTTACCTGCGTTTGGGCGATTGCCGATTCGTAACAACCAAATATACTGCGGCTTTGGAGGCTTATAACAAGGTAATTGAATTGAAAAGCGTTGATGCCGATTATGCCTATTTTCAAAAAGCACTTTGCTATGGTTTTCTTTCAAAAAACGAAAAGAAAATTCAAGAACTCAATTCTTTCTTGCAATTGTATCCAAAATCAGAATACCGTGACGATGCTTTTTTTGAACTTGGAAATACCTATGTTGCCCAAAACAATCAAGACTTAGCGATAAAAACTTTTGATAAATTGAATGCCGAATTCAAAAATGGTTCTTTTACTTCTAAAGCGATTTTGCGCCAAGGTTTGATTTATTATAACTCAGACAAAGATGAGCAGGCATTGACGAAATTCAAGAAAGTGGCTGCCGATTTTCCTAAAACTCCCGAAGCACTAGAAGCCGTTGCCACAGCACGATTAATTTATGTCGACAACGGAAAAGTAGATGAATATGCGACTTGGGTTCGCACGCTAGATTTTGTTGCCGTTACTGATGCAGAATTGGATAACGACACTTTCGAAGCGGCTCAAAAACAGTATTTGCAGAACAATACCAAACAAGCTATTTCTGGATTTAGCGGTTATGTAGCTAAATTTCCAAATGGAATTCACGCTTTAAAAGCGAATTTTTATTTGGCGCAATCTTATTTTTCCGATGGGCAAGAAAGCAAATCAATTCCTAATTATGAATTTGTGATTGCAGCAGCGCGAAGCGAATTTACGGAACAATCCTTGGCTAGATTAGCGCAAATTTTCTTGAAAAATGACGACTTCGACAAAGCGATTCCGGTGTTGACGCGATTAGAAAACGAAGCCGATTTTCCTCAAAATAAAACATTCGCCCAATCAAATTTGATGCGCTGTTATTACAACAAAAAAGAGTATCAAAATTCGGTTGTTTATGCCGAAAAAGTTTTGGCAAACCCAAAAACAGATGCGAATGTAAAAAGTGATGCGCAAATTATTATTGCTCGCGCTGCCATTCAAACCGGCGATGAAAGTAAAGCACGTTCGGCTTACGCCAAATTACAAACCATTGCCACAGGCGAATTGGCTGCCGAAGCCTTGTTTTATGAAGCTTATTTCAAAAATAAAGACAAAAAATTTGAAGATTCGAATGTGGTAGTTCAAAAATTAGCCAAGAATTATTCCAGTTATAAATATTTTGGAGCCAAAGGTTTAATCCTGATGGCGAAGAATTTTTATGGATTGAAAGACAGCTTTCAGGCGACTTATATCTTGGACAACGTAATAAAAAACTTCACCGATTTCCCCGATGTAGTTTCAGAAGCCCAAACAGAATTGGAAATTATTAAAAATGAAGAATCTAAAACTAATTCATCGATTCAGAATTAGATGAATAGAGATAATGGACGAATAGATAATAGAAAAAAATTATGAGTGAATTTAAAAGGCACAATTTTAAAAAGCTAAAAATATGGCAAATGGCTATGGAATTGGCAAAGGAAATTTTCAAGGTATCATCAAGTTTTCCAAGTTCAGAAAAGTTTGGGCTAATAAGTCAAATGAATAGATGTTCTGTTTCTATGCCTTCTAACATTGCAGAAGGTTCAAGTAGAACTAATAAATCTTTTAGTTATTTTTTAGACATTTCTTTAGGTTCATCATTCGAACTTCAAACGCAATTATTGTTAGCGAATAGTCAAAATTATATAGCAGATGATTTAACAGAGTATATTGAAAATAAAATAGAAGAATTTCAAAAAGCCACAATGTCATTTCAAAATACATTAAACCAATAATTTTATGTTAAAAAGTCTATCATCTATCCGTCTATTATCTGTCTGTCTTTTACTAACAAGCCTATTTTCTTTCGCTCAAAAAAAAGGAGAAAACATTGGAACAGAAGTGGTAAATGTCGTAAAACCATACACACCAACAATTTCGGATGCCTTTAAAATAAAAGAAATTCCAGTGCTCGACGACGAAGGAAATGCTCAAAAAGAAACGCTGAAATACAATATTTTCTCGTTTCCGGTAGCTTCTACTTTTACGCCATCGAAAGGAAAAGCCGAAGGTGTCGAAAAAGAAAAACAAGAACATTTGTTTACTAATTACGCCACTTTTGGAGTAGGAAATTATCAAACCCTAAACGCTGAATTATTTGTAACCCAAGATATCAGTGCTACTGATTATGTGGGCGGAATGTTACGCCATCTTTCCTCTCAAGGCGGAATTAAAAACGTGGAATTGGACGATTCTTTTTACGATACTTCTATTGATTTGACTTATGGAATTCACGAAAAAGAGTTGTCGTGGAATGTGGATTTGGGCTACCAAAACCAACTTTATAATTGGTATGGATTGCCAGACGATTTTGGAAGTTCTTTGTCTCCAAATGACAGAGCCACTCTAATTGACGGAATAAATCCGGAGCAAAGCTACAACAACATCTATTTGGGAAGCAAAATTGAATTGGAGGGAAGTTTTGTAAAGGACGCGAGCGTAAAATTTAATCATTTTTCGGATGCATTTAGTTCCTCAGAAAATAGATTTTACCTAAAACCTTCTTTCGAGTTTGACATTGATAATTTGGCAATAAAAACGGATGTGATTGTAGATTATCTTGACGGAAATTTCAAAAGCGACTATTCGAATTCAAACCCCATAAAATATGGTTTTACGAATTTTGGAATGGCACCAAGTTTTGTGATGCAAGAAGACGATTGGACATTGAAAATAGGAGCAGGGTTCTTTTACAGTTTGGGCACTCAAAACAGCAGTAATAAATTTTATGTTTATCCGCAGGTTAATGCTTCTTACAAAGTTGTGGGCGATTTAATGATTTTTTATCTTGGAGCTGAAGGAAATTTGGAGCAAAACACCTATTCGGATTTTGTCGCTGAAAATCCCTATTTATCGCCAACTTTAGAGATTAAACCAACAGATAAATTATATGATGTTTTTGCCGGTTTAAAAGGAAAATTGACTAATACCGTGAGTTATACTCTTCGAGCTTCTTACGTAAACGAAAAAGATAAAGCTTTATTTAAAAGCAATGATTACAACGAAAACAGTACGAATGAAGATTATGCTTTTGGGAATTCCTTCCAAGTGGTTTATGACGATTTGAAGACAGTCAGTTTTTATGGTGAATTAAAAGCGGATATTTCTGAGGATGTGACTTTTGGTATTGACGGAACATTTAGCAGTTATACCACCGATATTCAAAGTGAAGCCTGGAATTTACCTTCTATAAAATTAAACGCAAATATTGATTTCAACATCACTGAAAAATGGTATGCTGGAGCTAATGTGTTTTTTGTTGGAGAACGAAAAGACCAAAAACTGAACACCGATATAGTTTATATTGTGGCTCCGAGTCCAGTTACTTTAGACAGTTTTTTTGATGTCAATGCGCATTTAGGTTACAAGTACAACGAAAGATTAACTGCTTTTTTACGTGCCAATAACATCACGAACAAATCCTATCAAAAATGGTTGGATTACCCAGTTCAGGGATTTCAAGTGGTTTTGGGAGCGAATTATAAATTTGATTTCTAATTTAAGACACAAGGTTTCTTGCCACAAAGCCACAAAGTTTTTTTGTTCTTTTGTGATTTAAACAAATATTAATTTCTTTTTCTTTGTGACTTAGCGTCTTTGCGGCAAAAAAATATGACTTTCAAACAAAAAATACACCAACATTACCTTCAATTAGCCCAAGACAGAATCGATGTCTTCAAGGATATGATTGTGGCTTTGACCGAAGATTCAAAAAACGATGCCAAAGGTTCGGCAGGAGATAAGCACGAAACCGCTTTGTCGATGATGCACATCGAACAAGAAAAACTCAATCATAAATTGAAGGAAGTATTGGCTCAAAAAGCTATTTTGGACAAAATTGATTCCTCCACAATGGCCAAAACTATTATTGTTGGCAGCTTGGTCAAAGCCAACGGAATTTATTTGTATTTAAGTGCGGCTTTGCCAAAAATTTCCATTGAAGGTACCAATGTTATTGCGCTTTCACCACAATCTCCTTTGGGAAACAAATTGATTGGAAATGAAGTGGGATTTTCTTTTGAGATTAACGGGACGAAGTATTTGATTGAGAGGATTGAATAAAATCCGCGTTGGAGCATCTGTCTCATCCGTTTTCCATTCTCCTGAATTGGACTAA
>DZAU01000005.1:0-15899 GCA_022729635.1 Flavobacterium psychrophilum | reverse complement strand
AATCCGCGTTGGAGCATCTGTCTCATCCGTTTTCCATTCTCCTGAATTGGACTAATTTTTAACATTGTACGATAATGTTAAATTGACATCTTCTTTAACAAAATACTATCGAAATCATTAAAATAAAACATCATTCCCTAATAAAACTTTCGTAATTTTGCCGACTTAAAAGTTTGACTTTAAAACGAATTAAATTATGAGCAAAACAATGACAGTCGACATCTTGTCGAGCATTAAAGGAGCACAGCCTTCCGAGAGCGTGAACCAATTATTTGAGGTAATTAAAAATGCCAATTCATCAAATGATAATTCCTTGAATATTGTCAATCATAATTGTGTGTCTGTAAGTGATTTAAGAGAAGATGTCGTGATAGAAAGTTCGGCTATGGAGAAACAACTCATTATAGAAAATTTCCCGAACAAGAAAAATGGTTTTTTAGTGGTTGCAAAAGTGATAGAAGGATAAAATGGAATCTCAAATAAAAAAAATACACCAACAATTGGTGTCAAAACAAATAACTTGTACGGCTTTGGTACAAGAAAAATTAGACCTACTCAAACAAAATACTTATAATTCAGCAAATTCTTTGTTGGATACTTTGGCGCTAGATTTAGCAGCAAAAGTCGATGCTAAAATTGCAAACGGGGAAACAATAGGTCTGTTAGAAGGAATTCCTTTTGGAATTAAAGATGTATATATGCTTCAAGGAACTTACGCCACGGCAAGTTCTGATTTGTTAAAAAATTATAAATCTCCTTACACGGCTACTGCTATTCAAAAATTATTGGATGCTGGCGCTATTC
This sequence comes from Flavobacterium psychrophilum, assembly GCA_022729635.1. Classification (GTDB taxonomy): domain Bacteria; phylum Bacteroidota; class Bacteroidia; order Flavobacteriales; family Flavobacteriaceae; genus Flavobacterium; species Flavobacterium psychrophilum_P. The sequence goes on along the minus strand of DZAU01000005.1, from coordinate 15,095 downwards.
CGTTAGTAAAAGAAAACTGCGATAGTTTTGGTCACGGTTCTTCCAGTGAAAACACCATTTTTGGTGCTGTGAAAAACGCAATTAATCCAGAATTGGTTGCCGGAGGTTCAAGCGGAGGTTCAGCAGTTAACGTGGCAAAAGAATACACTGTGTTTTCTATTGGTGGAGACACGGGAGGTTCTATTCGCCAGCCTGCCGGTTACAATCATATTTATGGTTTTAAACCCACTTACGGAAGAATTTCTCGATTTGGATTGATGGCTTATGCCTCTTCTACAGATTGTGTTGGACCATTGGCAAAATCAATTGAAGATATTCGAATTGTGTTGAATGTAATGAGTGGGAAAGATGCGAAAGATCAAACTTCAATCTCTTCAACAGCAATTAGTGAAGAAGCTCTTGATACTTCTGCAGTAAAAACGGTTGGTTATTTCAAAAACTTTATCGAAAGTGATGCTATCGATTCTCAAATAAAATCTGATTTCTTAACTAGCATCGAAAAAATAAAAGCCAAAGGAATTGCAGTGGCAGCATTGGATTTTTTCAAATCAGATATTTTAGTTTCGACTTATTATACGTTGGCAATGGCAGAAACGGCTTCAAATTTATCTCGTTTAGACGGAACAAATTATGGCAACCGTATTGAAGCGGAAAATTTAATTGAAAGCTATGCTGTTACCCGTTCTGAAAATTTTTCGGAAGAAACTAAACGCAGAATTGTGGGAGGAAATCAAGTGTTGTCACAAGGTTTTTCAGATGAAATATATTTAAAAGGATTGGCTTTAAGAGACCAAATTTCGGAGAATTTTAGTAAAGATTTTAAGGAAGTTGATATTATTTTATCGCCGGTTACACCAAGCACACCTCCAAAAATTGGAGACAGTTTAAAAGATCCTTTAGCGATGTATTTATCGGATGCCTATACGGTTGGTTTTAGTTTGGGACAATTACCAACTTTGACTGTGCCACAAGGAACAAGTACCGGATTGCAAATTACTGCAGCAAAAAATAATGATGAATTAGTATTGCAATTTGCAAACTTCTTAAAAGATACAATATAATGGAATTGGAGCAATTAACTGCGGCGATTAAAGCCCACGATTTAGAATTGGTTATCGGACTTGAAACTCACGTTCGATTGAATACCAAAACCAAGTTGTTTTGTTCTTGTTCAAATCAAGAAATAGAAACACCTAACGAAAATATATGTTCCGTTTGTACGGGGCAAATGGGGGTTTTGCCTGCTTTAAATAAAGAAGCAATTACCAAAGCGATTTATTTTGGAAAAGCGGTGGATTCTTCATTTAGTAATGAAGTAATCTCTTGGGATAGAAAACATTACGAATATCCGGATAATCCAAAAAACATACAAATAACGCAATTTCACAATCCGATAATTCCTGACGGTCACGTTTCTTGTTACCGAAATGATGGTACTCAATTTACTGTAAATTTAACGCAGGTTCATATTGAAGAGGATGCTGCGAAATTGATGCACGAAAAGAAGATTTCGTTAGTTGATTTTAACAAAGCTGGAGTTCCGTTGATTGAAATTGTTACCGAACCTTGTATCAGAAACATTGAAGATGCTTCAACCTATGCACAATACATTCAACGTATTGTTCAGAATTTAGGAATTTCGGAAGCGAATTTGGAGAAAGGAGAATTCAAATCGGATGTTTCAGTGTCTTTACGAAAAAAACATTCTTACGAATTAAATCCAAGAACGGAAATAAAAAACTTGAACTCGTTTAAGTTTATGGTCGAAGCTTTAAAGGAAGAAGTGGAGAAACAGTTCCATTATTATATCGAGCACAAAGAGTTTAGACCTGACCAAACAACTGTATTATGGGATGCTGATTTAAAGCAAACCAAAACAATGCGTAAAAAAGAATTTGAAGCGGATTATCGTTTTATTTCGGAACCGGATTTACCTTTTGTAAATATCAAAAAGGAAATTGAGGCGATTAAAGTAGATACAAGCACTTTGCCTTATGCGGTTGAATCTATTCTAATTAATGGTGGAGTTTTGCCGCAAGATGCCAAGTTTTTCACAGCAGATAAGTTGCGTTCGCAAACATTTGTAGCAATAAATAATGAAATCAAAGATCCTTCTTTTGTTGCTAAAACTTTGGCGAACAATATTAAGGCCGAAGATTACGCTGAAATTCATAGTATTGCGCAGTTAACCGACATTTTCAAATTATTTAAAGCCGAAAAAATCACGGCGGTTTTAGTTCAAAATGCGATTACGGGATATTTAAAAGATCGTACTTTTGACTACAACAAATACTTTGAAGAAAACACTATTTCGGAAGATAAAATTCAAGAAGTTATCGCTAAAATAATTTCAGAGAATGAGGCTGTTGCCAATGATATTAAAGCAGGAGACCAAGGGAAAGCGGGTATTTTAGTTGGTAAAATTTTAGGAATAATCGGAAAAGGGGCCAATGGAAAAGTGATTCGTCAAATTATTTTAGACAAATTAGGTGCTGCTGCTGTTTTAGAAAAAAATACCGTAGAGACAAGTGGCGACTTGTCTGTAACGGTTTCCGAAGAGAAGGAAAGTCAAGAAGAATCGCTTCCTGAAATTCCGATTATTATAAAAGACACGTATCGAACACATAAAATTTCGCAATTATCAGAGGAAAACATCAGTGAAGAGGTGATGTTGTCGGGTTGGGTTGCCAGTGTTCGTGACCACGGTGAGTTGATGTTTATTGATTTGCGGGATTCGAGTTATGAGATTTTTCAAGTGCGAATCAGCAGGGAATCATTTCCTAATATTGATGAGTTAGTGAAACTAAAACCGGAATCGGTAATTTCTGTTACCGGTAAAGTCGTAGGTCGTAATGAAGATGATTATAATGCAGGTTTGCGTACCGGTAAAATTGAATTGGAAACTTCGGTTTTAGAAATTTTAAACCTATCTAAAACATTGCCTTTTGAAATCAAAAGAGCAGCAAAAACTAACGAAGCCATTCGTTTTCAATACAAGTTCTTGGATCACAGAAATGAAGAAGTGCGACGAGCCATCGTAAATCGTCATAAAGTCATTAAATTATTGCGTGACATTCTTGATGAAGAAGAATTTTTAGAAATTGAAACGCCAATTTTAAGTGCTGGAACCGATGAAGGAGCACGAGAATTTATTGTGCCAACCCGAAAACAGCCTGGATTCTTTTATACATTGCCACAAGCACCACAACAGTTTAAACAAATGTTGATGGTAAGTGGTTATGAAAAATATTTTCAAGTAGCGCGTTGTTTCAGAGATGAAGATTCTCGTGGAGACCGTCAGCCTGAATTTACGCAATTGGATATGGAAATGGCTTATGGCAGTATGCAGCAAATTATAGATTTAAACACAAAAATGTTTAATGAAGTAGTGAAGAAAATATATGGCAACAAGTGGATTTTACGTCCGTTTGAAGTAATCACTTATAAAGATGCAATGGATTTTTATGGTTGTGACAGACCTGATTTGCGTTATGGATTAAAAATGCAGGACATTACCAATATTGTAAAAGACACGACTTTTCAAGTATTCAGCAAACCTATTGAAGAGGGTGGAATTGTTAAATGTATCAAGGTTTCGGCTGCAGCACAAGGAAACAAACGTATGTCTAAAGGTCAAATCGAAAACCTTACGGCTATTGCTCAACAGCACGGTTTGGGAGGTTTAGCATATATTATTGTAAATGAAGACGAATTACAATCGCCAATTATCAAGTTTTTAGGTGAAGATATTGCAGCAGGAATTATAAAAGTGACCAATGCTCAAGTTGGGGATATTGTTTTCTTTTCAGCGGCGGATTATGCCACGGCCAACAAAGCTTTGGATGCTGTTCGTCAAGAAATGGGTAGAATATTGCATTTAATTAATCCGAAGGAATTATGTCCGGCTTGGGTAGTTGATTTTCCAATGTTTGAAAGAACAGATGAAGGAAGATGGACTTTTACGCACAATCCGTTCTCAATGCCAGCGGTTTACGATTTGGAAAAACATTTGAAAGGAGATGATGCTGAGATTGGAACTATCATCGCACAGCAATACGACATAATCCTAAACGGATACGAAATTGGTGGAGGATCTGTTCGTGCACATAAATCGGAGATTCTGGAAGCAACGTATAGAAATATGGGTTACAACAAAGAAGAAATGATTAAAAGCGTAGGAACGATGCACACAGCTTTTCAATATGGTGCACCTCCACACGGAGGAATTGCATGGGGAATTGACCGTTTGATGATGATTTTAGAGAAAAAAGCATCGATTAGAGAGGTAATGGCTTTTCCGAAAACGGGTTCTAGCGAAGATTTATTGTTTGGAGCACCATCACTTTTATCTGATAAAAAGGTAGAAGAAATGAATGTTCGAATTATGAGAAAATAGATTAGATTTTATTACTAAAACCATTTTAAAAAAAAGAGGGTGTATTTTTCAATTAAATCCTCTTTTTTGAGGCACAAAAAAACCGGATTGAAATTTCCGGTTTTTCCTGTCACTCTTATTTTATTTCTTTTTCAATCGGTCTTTAAAAATCTTTTCAAATTTTTCAATTTTCGGCTGAATTACCATTTGGCAATAGGGTTGGTTTTTATTGTTTTTAATTTTTGATACGCAAATACAATCTGATATTTAATTTTCCTTTTTTGGTTTGGTTTCTTTTTAAAATGATCTCGAAATATTGAATCCGAAATGAATTCCTCCCTTAAAAAATTCCTCAGTAGTTTCTGTAATAAAATCTCTCTCTATCATTGCAATTGAATTTGATAGGATAAGTTGAAACACATGTCCTCCTGTTTCGATATCTACACCAACGGCAGCAGAGTTTGTTGTATTTATTGATTTTAAAGGGTTTATGGTGTAAAAATATTCTGCATTTAAAGATACTCGATTGCTAATTTTCATTCGATTTCCAAAACCAATTGCAAAAATATCATGTGGATCTTCGTATGTTTTTGCGGAGTTATTGTGAATATATGTTGGAGAAATTTGAATTGACAAAGAGTTGTTAATTTTACTTGCAATCAACAATTGTGAAGTATAAGCTAATTTTTCACTAAAATCTAATGGATTTTCGGGATCATAATCTTTTAGAGTTTTGTAAATCATACTTTCAAAAACTGTTACGCTAAAAGGAAAAGACTTTTCTCCTTTTCTTTGTTTTATCAATTGATATTTTGCAAAACCATCATAGGTTTTTTTAAATGAACTCCTGCCAATACCCAGCATTAATCTATCTGTAAAACCATATTCAAATGCAAAACGAATATTTGATTGGTCTAATCCGAATAATTCTTCAATCCCTTCATTAATACTGCCAAATCTGTGAGAAATTAGAAATTCTAATACTCCTTTTTTTCTAGTTTCAATGGAGTGTCCGTTAAGAATTCGAGTTCCTTTAAACGTTGACGACACAAATTCTTGTTGAGCTGGACTTTCAGCCTCCAAGACATCTAAAAGGTTTTGAGATGATAGACTGTTAATTGAAAATAAGAGTGCGATTATTAAAATATTTTTCATAATAAATTATTTAAATTTTTTGTGCTTTAGGGAAAATTTTACCTCAATGGTTTTTGCAATGTTGTTTTTTACAACCGAAGGGATTTTGATTTCATAGTCCGAAACCAGAACTGTAAAGACTCCTTTTAATAGGATGCTATCACCCTCAATTTCTACTAAGGGCTCAATTATTACATTCTTTTTGATACCGTGTATGGTTAAATCTCCCTTAATAGATACTTTCTTCCTACCTTCAAGATTATTTATATCTGCAATTTTTCCTGTAAAAGTTGATTTAGGAAATTTATCAGATTCTACATAATTTTCATTGAAATGCTCTTGCATTAATGACTTTTCAAACATAAATGATTTCATCAAAATGGAAATGGCAATATCTCCTTTTTCTAAATCAATAATACTTAAAACTTGATTGTTTTCGGCTTCAATATCTTCTACTGTTGAATGAGAAAAGAACGATATTGTACCTTGCTTTGTAAGGTATTTGTTTTGCGAAAATGAATTATTTATTGATAAAATAATTATTAATAGACTGAATATATATTTCATTGTTTTTAGATATTAACGATGTTGCATCGAATTATAATAACATCCATTAAATACCCGGTACAAATACCTTTTAATGTTATACTTTGGTTTTGCTTTAAAAGGCTTAAATTTTTATTTTCTTCGGGTAATAAATGACAAATAACCGAGCTTAAACCCATATCGTCACTCTGGATGGTTATTATAATATCATTTTTTTCGGAAGCTTCAATCTTAGATATCTTCCCCTTTATTTGGATTATTTTATCTAAATATTTTTTATTTGCTAAAACTTCATTGTCCTGAAATTCATCTACTATTTTTTGTGAATTGATAGTGAATTCAGGAGTAGAATTTTTAATGTCTATGTGTGGCTTATTGTATGTTTTAATGCCAAAAAATATAATTAAAATGGCCACAAAAAATAGTGACATTAAAACAATTGTTTTTCTTTTATTCATAACTTTAATTTATTAGTTATTTAGAGATCCATTATCAATCCAACAGGCAATTAAGTCAATTTCCTCATTAGTCAACGAACCACCCAATGGCATAGATCTACTTACAACTTGTTGTTTTATTATTACTGAATTATCACTAACTCCCTTGTATGTTCTTAAGTCAGGAAATTGATTTCCATTATGACACTCGATGCAATTTTTATCAATAATTGGTTTAATTTGATTTGCGAATGATGTTTTTGGATCGCATTTTTGGTTTATTATTTCATACTTTTCTTCAACATTATTTTCGCAGGAAAAAACCGTGAAACACGTTGTTATTACTATTAAACCATATAAATATTTTATATTTTTCATCTCTTATGAATTTTTAAATTGTAACATTTTATTGTTTACATTCTCTATTACTATTTTACAAACGAATAATTACCAATCTAATTAATTATGGAAAAATAGATGGTGATGTAAATACATGATCCCTATTTTTTACCGGAATATGACACTCAATGCAGCTTTGAGAGAAGTTGGAATCTTCTCCAAAGGGTTTTAAATCTTGCCCAAGCCATCTTGCCCAACCCCAACCTTTGGTAGTTTTATATTTTTCAGAATCCTTAAACATAAATTCTGCATGGGCAAAAGTTGAAGGTACAATAGCAGCTTCCCAGTTTTCATCGGTACGTTGGTTCCAAACTACTTTTCCTAAAATAGCACCATTCGGATAAGGATTGATATTGTTTTCTTTGATTGCTTTTATGGCGACATCATTTCCTAAAATTACTCGCAAAGTACTATTGTCTTTTCTAAAAGAGCTGCTTACAACCTGCCAACTTCTATAGTCATGTGGAAACTCAATACCATTAGGTGCATTTTTAATTTGTTTTTTTACACCTTGATTATCAATCCAATTAGTATAATTTTTTTCGTAATCTAATTTGTTTTCTTTCGAATCTTTGAGATCCAAATTTTTATCTAATCCATTAATATACGCTTCAAGAACGGCTAATTTGTTTTTGTCAATATTTGCTTTTGGGTGCATAAACAAATAACTTCTTGTAGGCATTATATTATTTTTTATTTTTGTTAATGAATTATAAAGGAGGGTTCTTTTTTCCTTTTCTGAATATTTATCCCATTCAGAAAAATTCAGTTTTTTTCTTCCATCTGTGACATCCTTACTAACCATTCCTGCTATAAATGGTAGTTTGTGGTAAAAAGATATTTTAGTTTCATTTGAATGACAGTCGTAACACGAGTTCTTTAGAATATCCTTTACTTCAGCAGAAGCTTCAGTAAAATCGCTAGTCACCGGCGGATTGGGAACTATTTCACTAAATTGATATCCAATGATTATGATTACTAGAATAGCAAAAACGCCTATTATTAATTTATTTATTTTCATATTTTTAAAAAATGGTTGCTTACTTTTATATCAATCGAATGAAACTAAAATAGTATTTGTTTTATTAATTTGGAGCAGTTGTTGTGTTCACATTAGCAATTGGCCATACACCTGGTGCTGGGAAACTGATTCCTTTATTATCACCACGGTTAGCATCTTGCCCAAAATAGTATAAAGGCCATCCTTTATAAGTTAACTGAGTTTTACCATAAACAGTAATGGTTCCAAAATCAGCTTTGTTTAAAATGCTTGGTATTTTATCTAATGTTATTTCAGCTATTGGCCATACACCATTATTTGATAAATCAGGTTTAGTAAAGTTATTGGTGTTCTTTTTATCATTTTTAAAAGTGTATAAAGTTCTACCGTTAATGTCAACAATATAACTTGTTTCTCCATCTCCAACGGTGTAATCCATTTTGTAATTTTTGCCGTCATGACCTACCAATTGTGATTTGGCATACATTAATGAATAATCAGGTTTTGCAACAAACCAAACATTATTTACATTTTCTCCTTTTGTATCTCCAGCATTAACATCACTTGCAAAATAATATAGTGGCCAACCTTTGTAGGTTGTTTGCATTTTGCCATCAGTGCGCGTTATGGTTTTAAAATCTTCGGCTATTAATCCTGTTCCAACAACAATTTTTTCAGTATAAAATGCGGGCCAGATATCAATACATCCGGTTAAGCAAACAGAATTTGCCTTTGTATCTTTTGAAAAGAAATATAGAGATTTACCATTTGCATCTGTCAAAATACTGCCAAGAGTAGGATTGTTAGCAAGCATAACAGTTGGTACTTCGGCAACTGGAGCTGCTGTTGTGTTCACATTAGCAATTGGCCATACACCAGGCGCTGGAAAACTGATTCCTTTATTATCACCACGATTTGTATCTTGTCCAAAATAGTATAAAGGCCATCCTTTATAAGTTAACTGAGTTTTACCATAAACAGTAATGGTTCCAAAATCAGCTTTGTTTAAAATGCTTGGTATTTTATCTAATGTTATTTCAGCTATTGGCCATACACCATTATTTGATAAATCAGGTTTAGTAAAGTTATTGGTGTTCTTTTTATCATTTTTAAAAGTGTATAAAGTTCTACCGTTAATGTCAACAATATAACTTGTTTCTCCATCTCCAACGGTGTAATCCATTTTGTAATTTTTGCCGTCATGACCTACCAATTGTGATTTGGCATACATTAATGAATAATCAGGTTTTGCAACAAACCAAACATTATTTACATTTTCTCCTTTTGTATCTCCAGCATTAACATCACTTGCAAAATAATATAGTGGCCAACCTTTGTAGGTTGTTTGCATTTTGCCATCAGTGCGCGTTATGGTTTTAAAATCTTCGGCTATTAATCCTGTTCCAACAACAATTTTTTCAGTATAAAATGCGGGCCAGATATCAATACATCCGGTTAAGCAAACAGAATTTGCCTTTGTATCTTTTGAAAAGAAATAAAGACTTCTTCCTTTCGAATCTGTCAAAATACTGCCTAGAGTAGGACTGCTCGAAAGTTTTACTGTTGGTTCATTGTTGTTACCACCATCATCGCTTCCATTATTATCACTACAACTTTGCAGTGATACCGTTAGTGTCATTAAAAAAATAAGAGCACTTTTTGTAATTAATTTTTTCATTTTTTTTAAATTTTAAAGGTTTTTAATTTTCAGCAAATCAAATGATTAAATAAAGTTTAAATACTAAAAACATTTCTTATAGGGAAAAAATAGCTGTTAAAAGGGAAAAATCAAGGGTTAAATTTTTGATGAAATATTAATTTATGTATTTATTTAAATTAGATTTGCTCATCAATAATTAATAATGAAAAAAGACAAACTTTACCTATTTACATTTATATCATTGTTTTTTGTAGTTTACTTAATTGGTTATTTCAGCATTAGATATTTCATTGATGCCAATACGGAAAAGCTTTTAGAAATTCAAATGGAATCCAGTAAGAGAGAAGCAAAAGAGTTTTCTAATATGATTTCATCACAATTGTTGAATGGCATTTCAAAAAAGGATGTAATAGATAACATTCAAAAAAGTATTGAAAACACAAATAATGAAACAGGATTTATTTGTATGTTCGATTGGTCTGGCAAAGAAATTTGTCATCCAAATATTGAACGTGTTGGGAAATATGTAAACCCTGAAGAATCTTTTATTTCTACCATAAGTGATGATGCTACATCAAGAGATTTTTTTGATTATTTAAAAAATAAAGAAGAAGGAGGAGGTAAAAGAAGTTTTGTTGATAAAAAAAGAGAGTCCGAAATAATTTATGTTTACCCGGTTAAGAATTCGGACTGGATTGTAGCTGCACACGCAAATACCTATAAAATTAAAGAACACATTAGTGAGTTAAAGGAAAAGTTTTTTATCGTGTCTGCGATTACAGGCGCCATAATTGTAATTCTTTCATTTCTCACAATCAGAATGGTTGGGAGTAGTTATGAAAATAAACTAGAATTAAAAAACGAAAAACTATCTGACGAAGTATTAAGTCTATCAAAATTAAATCTTGATTTACTAAATTACAAAACAAAAATATCCCCAAAGGAAATTACAAACGTAGCTGAAAATAAGAGTATTGAAGACAAACAGAGAATAGTAACCTATTCAAGAAATGAATTGGTGCCTCTTTTAATTGAACAAATTGCATATATCTATACAGAGAATTCGATCACTTTTGTTATTTCTTTAGAAGGAAAAAAATCTACTAGTAATAGTAGTTTGGATGAACTATTTGGCCAATTGAATAAAACCTTATTTTACAGAGTAAACAGACAATATATTTTATCTATATATGCTGTTGATAAAATTATAAAGTACGGAAATAGTCAATTAAAAATAGAGGTTTTACCAAAGGCAGATGCAGACATTATTATTAGTAAAAATAAAGCAGCAGAGTTTAAATTGTGGTTAAATTCGTAAAAAGAATTGTATGTATCTGTCTCATTCATCAATGCGTATTTTACAAAAAGACATGTTTAAAAGAAACCCGTTGGGTGTAATTATATTTTTTGACCAATTATTGTATAGGATGTCACACTGAGCTTGTCGAAGTGTCTTATTATATTGTATTCGACCCTTCGACTAGCTCGGGACAGATATAGCTCAGACAGACAAAATCTCATTTGAAAATTTAATTTTGAGGCACAAAAAAACCGGATTGAAATCTCCGGTTTTTCTTGTCAATCTTAAATTATTTCTTTTTCAATCGGTCTTTAAAAATCTTTTCAAATTTTTCGATTTTCGGCTGAATTACCATTTGGCAATAGGGTTGGTTTTTATTGTTTTCATAGTAATTTTGATGGTATTCTTCGGCTTTAAAAAATTGGGTTAATGGTTCCAAAGTGGTTACAATCGGGTTGTTGTACACTTTTTCGGCAGTTAATTGATCAATGATGGAACGAGCTTCTTTCTTTTGTTCTTCGGTTGCATAAAAAATCACGGAACGATATTGCGTTCCCACATCTGCACCTTGGCGGTTTAAAGTGGTTGGGTCGTGAACGGTAAAGAAAACCTTGAAAATTTCGTCGAGATTCGTAACGGTTTTGTCATAAGTAATTTGCACGACTTCGGCAGCACCGGTATTTCCGGAACAAACTTCTTCATAAGTAGGATTTGGAGTTTTTCCTCCGGCAAATCCTGAAACCACTGATTTTACTCCTTCTAATTTTTCATAAACGGCTTCCACACACCAGTAGCAACCGCCTCCAAGGGTGATGGTTCCTAAATTAGTTTGACTTTTATTTTCTGAAATTGCTTTATCAGGAACAAAATCCAGAGCGATAGAATTCATACAATATCTTTTGCCTGTTGGCGCTGGTCCATCATCAAAAAGATGACCTAAATGTCCGCCGCATCTGCCGCAAAGTGCCTCAATTCTACTCATTCCATAAGAATTGTCCTCTTTGTAAACCACGCTGTTTTTGTTATCTTGCTCGAAAAAGCTGGGCCAACCACAACTACTGACAAATTTCTGATTGGATTTAAATAATTTATTGCCACAGGCAGCACAATAATAAGTGCCTTTCGCATCTGAATTCCAGAGTTTTCCTGTGAATGCTCTTTCGGTATCGGCATTTCTGGAAACTGCGTATAAATCTGGCGAAAGGACTTTCTTCCATTCGGCATCAGAAATAGTAAGTTTTGTCGTGTCGGTGTTTGAATAATAAGGATTTCCGGGTTTGGTAATTGAATTTTCCATAGCAATTGAATTTTCGGGATGGTTAGTTTTTGTTTGCCCACAAGCTTGAAGCATACACAGAGGAATCATGATTAACAGGATTCGGAATTGAAGTTTTGTTTTCATACTTTGTTTTTTTTGTAAAAGTAGAAAGCATTTGAACTCGAAAATGTCGTGTGGTTTACAAACAAATCGTTATTTAAGTTAATTTTAACAGTGTTTTCTTTTGCAGAATTAGATCTAAATTTCAGTTTTTAAAATTACTCTTTAGATTCATTAACACTCGTTAAACTTTTCACAAACTTTCAGCAAGGCAAAAACTAATTTCTTTTTTCGTACTTTTGACAAGCTAAAAATGGATATGAAAGAAGAAAATGTAATATTAGTGAATAAAAATGATGAGCAAATTGGTTTGATGCCTAAATTGGAAGCCCACGAAAAAGCAGTCTTGCATCGTGCTTTTTCGGTTTTTGTGCTTAATGACAAAAATGAAATGATGCTCCAACAACGAGCAAGTATTAAATATCATTCGCCTTTGCTGTGGACCAATACTTGTTGCAGTCATCAGCGAGAAGGAGAAACAAATATTCAGGCGGGAAGTCGCAGATTGTTTGAAGAAATGGGTTTCGAAACCAGTTTGAAGGAATTGTTTCATTTTATTTACAAAGCACCTTTCGATAACGGATTGACAGAACACGAACTCGATCACGTAATGATTGGCTATTATAATGATGAGCCAAAAATAAATAGGGAAGAAGTCGAAAACTGGAAATGGATGAGTATTGAGGATGTGGCAAAAGACATTCAGTTGCAACCCGAAATTTACACAGTGTGGTTTAAAATTATTTTTGATGAGTTTTATCATTTTTTAGAAAGCCACAAGGTATAATTTAATCTAATGTCACCCTGAGCGAAGTCGAAGGGCTATTGATATGAAAGTAACTATTAGCAGAAAAGCCCATTTTAACGCAGCACATCGATTGTATCGAAAAGATTGGACTTTTGAGCAGAATGATGCCGTTTTTGGTAAATGCAACAATCCTAATTTTCACGGACACAATTACGAATTGATTGTTAGTGTTACAGGAAAAATCAATCCCGAAACTGGTTATGTAATGGATATTAAGGATTTAAGCGATATTATTTTTGAAGAAGTTGAAGTGTCTTTTGATCATAAAAACTTAAATCTTGATGTTCCCGAATTTGAAAATCTAAATCCAACAGCCGAAAATATTGTTGTTGTCATTTGGAATAAAATCAGAAAAAGGATAAAACCAGAATTCGATTTAGAAGTCATTCTATATGAAACTCCACGAAATTTTGTAACCTACAAAGGAGATTAACATTAGCAGAAATGAATAAAAAATTATCGCAAATATGAGTTTTACTTTATATCCATTGCAGTTTAAACCTATTCTGAAAGAAAGAATTTGGGGTGGAGTAAAGTTAAAAACAGTGCTAAACAAAGCCATTGTTTCTAATAAAACAGGCGAAAGTTGGGAAATATCGACAGTCAAAGGCGATGTAAGTGTAGTTTCTAAAGGAGTTCTGGAGGGAAAATCACTAAACGATTTAATAAATTCAAATCCGGAAGCCATTTTAGGAACGGATGTTTACAAGCGATTTGGAAAACAATTTCCACTGCTTTTTAAATATCTCGATGCTCGCGAAGATTTATCCATACAAGTTCATCCCAATGATGAATTGGCTAAAAAGCGTCATAATTCTTTTGGGAAAACCGAAATGTGGTATGTGATGCAAGCCGATGAAAATTCCAAAATAATTGTGGGTTTCAAGGAAAATTCAAATGCCGAAGAATACTTAGAAAACCTTAAAAACAAAACCTTGCTTTCTATTCTTGATAAAGTAGAGGTAAAATCAGGAGATGTTTTTTTTCTGGAAACAGGAACTGTTCACGCCATTGGAGCTGGATTGGTGATTGCCGAAATCCAGCAAACTTCTGATATTACGTATCGTTTGTATGATTTTGATAGGGTTGATAATCAGGGAAATTTACGAGAATTGCACGTAGATTTAGCTTTGGACGCCATTAATTATAATAAAATTGACACCAAAAAAAGGTACAATACCATTTTAAATCAATCAAATTCTGTTGTGGATTGCCCATATTTTATAACTAATTTTCTTCCAATAGATGGAAAAATTGAAGTGAACAAAACTGGAGAAACATTTAAGGTGTATATGTGTGTTGACGGAAGTTTTGAATTGGAATGTAATGGAACTAAATTCGAATATAAAAAAGGAGATACCGTTTTAATCCCTGCTGCTTTGAATAATTTTATGCTCAACGGAAAAGCTTCTGTTTTAGAAATTTATATTTCATAAATGTAAATTTCGATTTTTAATAGGTCATTTATGGTATCGCTTTCTTACTAATTGGTGTTTGTTTGCAACAAACTTGTTCTTAGTGGCGATTTCATAGTCGGTAATAGAAAGATTATATGTACTTTTGCAATCGCAAATTAAAATTAAAAAATAAAATGGCAAACGTTAAGAATTTAAAAAAAGACATCAACTACGTTTTAGGAGATATTATTGAAGCGGTTTACTTGTTTGAAATTTCTACAACAGGAAAACCAACAACGGAAACTAATGCTTTGATCGATGAAGCAATCGCAGCATTTGACACTTTGATTACAAAGGTAAACGCTAAAAATGTTGAAAATAAAAAAGCCCATTTCAAACAGATTAATGTTGAATTGGAGCAAACTGCAAATCAATTGATTGCTAAAATCAACGAATTACAGTAAAAAAAAGTCAATAAAAAGTTCTGATTTTTTTTGCAAAATACAAATTCAGACTTATATTTGTACCCGTAATGAGTCGCCAGCGTAGCTCAGTTGGCTAGAGCAGCTGATTTGTAATCAGCAGGTCGTGGGTTCGAGTCCCTCCGCCGGCTCAAATGAAAACCGTAAGTTTATCGCTTGCGGTTTTTTTGTTTTGAAAA
>DZAU01000109.1 GCA_022729635.1 Flavobacterium psychrophilum | reverse complement strand
TTTTTTTAAAACACAGAAAATAGTAACTTTGGTTTCAAATTTAGGAAACTATGGGAGCTTTAGAACTAAAAGATAGCGTTTTACAATATATAAATTTAGCTGACGAGCGACTTTTAAAAGTTGTTAAAGCTGTTATTGAAAGCTATCAAGAAGACGAAATTGTTGCTTACACCGTTAATGGAAATCCACTAACCAGAAACCAATATAAAATAGAGCTAACTCAGGCCATCGAAGAAATAAACCAAGGAAAATTCACATCTCAAGAAGAATTAGAAAAGGAATCTGAAAGCTGGTAATGAATAATTTGAAAATAATTTGGACAAATACAGCCAAAGAACAACTGAAAACCATTTTCTATTATTATTCTGAAAAGTCAATGCAAGTTGCAACAAACATAAAAAATGATATTCTAAAAACCACCAAAGAAATTCATTTTGCGGAGCAATATCAAAAAGACGAAATTGAACCAGAATTTAGAAGAATAATTGTCAGACATTACAAAATACTTTACAAAGAATATCAAGAAATTATTTTTATTGCCCGAATTTTTGACACTCGACAAGAACCTAATAATCAGATAAAAAAATAAGCCAAAAAAAAGTCCCCGCCGCAGCGTGGACTTTTTACTATTTCTCTCTAATATAAATATCGATTGGAACACCGGAGAAATCCCAGTTCTCCCGAATTTTATTTTCCAAATAACGTTTATATGGCTCCTTAACATATTGCGGCATATTGGCAAAAAACACAAACTGTGGAGTGAGTGTTGGCAACTGCATACAATATTTAATTTTCACGTATTTCCCTTTTGTTGCCGGTGGCGGATAAGCTTCGATAACTTTCAACATAAATTCGTTGAATTTTGACGTAGCAATTCGTTGTTTTCTATTTTCGAAAACCTGAACCGTTGCTTCCAATGCTTTCAACAATCGTTGTTTGGTCAATGCCGAAACAAAAAGAATGGGCACATCGGTAAATGGCATTAATTCTTCTCTGATTTTAGCCTCATAATCACGGGTTGACATCGTGTCTTTTTCGACCAAATCCCATTTATTTACTAAAATCACGACTCCTTTTCGGTTTTTTTCGGCCAACCAAAAAATGCTTTGGTCTTGACCTTCAAATCCACGAGTGGCATCAATGACCAAAATACAAATATCGGCGTGTTCAATCGCACGAACCGAACGCATCACAGAGTAAAACTCCAAGTCTTCCTTTACTTTCGCTTTACGACGAATTCCGGCAGTATCAACCAAGTTGAATTCGAAACCAAAACGGTCAAATTTGGTGTCAATGGCATCACGAGTGGTTCCCGCAATGTCAGTAACCATAAAACGTTCTTTGCCAATCAAGGCATTTATAAAACTAGATTTTCCAGCGTTTGGGCGACCCACAACTGCAAAACGAGGCAAAACAATTTCTTCTTGAACTGGTTCTGGTTTTACTGGAAAAGCATCAATCAATGCGTCTAATAAATCTCCAGTTCCGCTTCCAGAAATACTGGCAAAGGTAAAATAATCGCCTAAACCAAGGTTGTAAAATTCGACGGCATCTTTCTCGCGCATTGCATTATCGACCTTATTTACGGCAAGTAAAACAGGTTTTGTAATCTTACGCAACAATTTAGCGACAGTTTCATCCATTGGCGTAATGCCTTCTTCTACATCAACCACAAAAATTATCACATCAGCTTCATCAATAGCCAATTCTACTTGTTTGCGGATTTCGCCTTCGAAAACGTCATCAGATCCACGAACATAACCACCCGTGTCGATTACTGAAAATTCCTTTCCGTTCCATTCGCTTTTTCCGTAGTTTCTATCGCGAGTCACACCCGAAACCGAATCTACAATAGCTTCTCTTCTCTGAATCAAACGATTAAAAAGCGTCGATTTTCCTACGTTTGGTCTTCCTACAATGGCAACAATATTGTTCATTTTAATTATTTTAGATTGCAGATTGCAGATTGCAGATTTTTGATAACCAAAATCATTCATCTTAAAATGCAAATAATACAGTATTTTAATTTTTTGCAAAGGTAGTGTTAAATACCATACTATCAATTTTTTTACTATTTTGCAGTGCTTTTAGTAATTTTTGACAAACTATCAATACTACTAAAAATAATTTTGAACCTATAAAATATTATTATGGACGCCAATAATGAAATCAGACTTCGACTGCGTTTTTACAAAGATGTACCTGAAAATATTGAAACTATCCGTAAAAAATTTGAAGATTTTAAAGTGAATTGCATCGAAGATTGTCATCTAAAAACAAAGCATAATCACATTTGGATGAATATTCCTTCGGCGAAACGCGAATATTGGTCGCCGCATTTGCATTTAGAATTAGAGCCAAAAGAAGATGGTGGCACTCACATTCGTGGATTATTTGGACCCGAACCCACTTTATGGACGCTTTTTATGTTTCTGCATTTTATGGTTGCGGGAATTTTTGTTATTTTTAGCACTATTGCTTATTCAAATTATGCCTTGAAACAACCGACCACAATGAATTTAATCGTGATGTTACTAATGGTCATCGTTTGGTTTTTGCTCTACTTCATCGCCAAACAAATACGATTTAAAGGCAACGGGCAAATGAATGAATTGGAAGGAAAGTTTTTGGCCATTTTGGAATTAAAAGAGCAAAATTTATGAAAATTATTTGGACAGAAACAGCTTTAGAAAGTTATGAGGAAATTGTAAATTATATTAGTTACAAATTCACAATGAAAGAAGTGGTAGATTTCCTAGATAAAACAGAAGCTATACTGGTAGTTATTTCGAATAATTTTGAAGCAGGAAGCCGATACAAAAAAACAGAATACCGCAAATTTTTAATTGCAAAACAAACCTATTTATTCTACAAAATCGAGAATCAAACTATTTATTTGTCGGTTTTTTGGAACAATGCCAAAAACCCGTTACAACTAAATACGATACTTCGAACGTAAATTTGCCATAACGTCTTCGTGATCCAAAACCCTTCCCAACAGAATATCTTCCTCGCTTTTTTGAAGTTTTTGCAATAAAACTTCTTCTGGAAAAAGCAATTTCGTGATTATTTTTATTTCGTGAGGGGTAAAGTTATTCTCTTTTAATTTACGATAGTAAGTAGCGTTTTTCAAACCCAAATTTTGAATAAAATATTCTGCCTTATAATACGATTTACTGACTAATTCAGGTATTTCAGAAACGTAATTATCATATTCTTCCACCAATTGTATCATAATACTAGATTTTTTATGTTACTATTTGACAAAAATACAATTATTTTTTGATAAAAAGTTTTTTATTGGAGAAACATTTGGAATCATAAATTAATTATTATACCCAAACCTTTTCAACATATTGTCACTAAATTTAAAAAATATGGAAAAATATGGAATCTAATTCCATATTTTTCCATATTTTTGTAAAATGATACAAAGAGACGCAAAAACAAAACTAGAAAGTTTAGCCAAATCCTTTAAAGCCATTGCGGTTATTGGCCCACGGCAATCTGGCAAAACGACTTTGGTTAAAAGTACATTTCCAAACAAACCCTATATTTCTTTGGAAAACCCAGACATCAGAAATTTTGCATTAGAAGACCCAAGAGGTTTTTTGCAAAACATATCCAATGGGGCAATTTTAGACGAAATCCAACGTGTACCTTCATTATTTTCTTATTTACAAGAAATTTTAGACAACAGTAACGAGAAGGGACTATTTATTCTAACAGGCTCCAACAACTTCCTTTTACAAGAAAACATTTCACAATCATTAGCAGGAAGAGTAGCATATTTAAACTTATTGCCTTTTTCCGTAAATGAATTAGCCTCAGTAAATTTAATGCCTAAAACTGAGGAGGAGGTGTTGTATAAAGGTTTTTACCCTCCTATTTATGACCAAGAAATCAGTCCTTTGGATTGGATTCCTAATTATATAAAAACTTACATTGAACGAGATGTCAGGCAAATTAAAAATGTAACAGACTTATTAATTTTTGAAAAATTTATGCGTGTTCTTGCTGGCAGAACTGGACAAGAACTTAATTTAACCGCCATTAGCAACGAAGTTGGAGTAGATTTAAAAACAATTCAATCGTGGATAGGAATTTTAGAAAGTAGTTTTATTATTTACTTGCTGAAACCACATTTCCAAAATTTCAACAAAACTATAGTCAAAAGACCCAAAGTTTATTTTTATGATACTGGATTGGTTTGTTCTTTTTTAAGAATTTCCAACGCAATGCAACTAGAAAGTCATCCTCTAAAAGGAGCAATTTTTGAAACAATGGTTGTTATTGAAATGGTGAAAAAATTTACAAACAAAGGCTTAGCTGTTAATCTTTATTTTTGGAGAGACAAAACGGGACACGAAGTGGATATTATTGTTGATGATGCTGGAAAACTAATTCCAGTGGAAATAAAATCATCTAAAACAATCAGTACCGATTTTTTCAAAAACCTAAAATACTGGAATAAT
>DZAU01000199.1 GCA_022729635.1 Flavobacterium psychrophilum | reverse complement strand
TAAGGCTGATAATGACTAATAGAGATGTAAGTGGTTTTGCCCTCCAATTTTTTGAAATATAAGAAAATAGACGATGTTCTATTTTGTTCCATTTACTTGTTCCCGGAGGAAAATGGCTTACATGTATATCCAACCCGCTCGCATTGCTAAATTTTTGCAATTCCGCTTTCCATAAATGATTTCGCGAACCATTGCTCCCACCGCCATCTGCGTTAATATATAAACGATTAGATGAAGGATATAACAATTTGCCTTCCTGTTCCCACCAATCGCGAATTGTCGAAACTGCAAAAGCAGCGGTGTCGCTACTGATTCCTACATTTACCCATGCTCGATTATTTTGTATGTCGTACACCCCATACGGACTGGCTTTTCCATTTGTTTTATCAATAAAATCATAGACATTTACTTCTGTTGGATTTTTTACCGGAGTCCATTCTTGTCCGTTGTTTTTATAATCCCCGATAAGCTCCTTTTTTTTGCAGTCAACAGAAATAGTCGGGTCTTTACTTTCAGCAAACTCTTTTGCAGTTTTGTTGATGTGTTCAAATTGTGCGTCTCTATCGGGAGAAGCCCCTCCTTCTTTAGTTTTTTTGTTAGCTTGAAGACTGTATCCCAGTTCTATAAGGCACTGACGAACTGCTTCGTGACAAATGTTAAATTCCAATTTACTCAATGCGGCTGCAATTTTTCTTATACTTTTGCTTGTCCATATTAACGGGTTCATCGGATTGCCCATTGTATGCGGCGAGACAATATTTTCTAGCGCTTGCAATATTTCCGGTTGATGCACAACTAATTTTTTTCTTCCGCCACCTTCTTTTCTAATGCGGTTTTTAGTTGTATCTGATTCTATGGTTAAAGATTCTGTTTCTCCCTTTGCTATGGTACGGCGTGCCACCGAAGATAATTTAGAGATTAATGTCTTTCCGCCCCAGCCAATACTCTGTGCTTCAGCAGACAAATATATCCTGCGTTGGCGCTCGTTTAAAATTGGTAAAACAGATTCGATTCTTGTTTTAATTATGTCATTTGTTTCCATTGTTTTTTTTACAAAGGTAACAATAATATTTAATTTTTG
>DZAU01000045.1:8148-17952 GCA_022729635.1 Flavobacterium psychrophilum | reverse complement strand
ATTTGATGGTGAATTATTATAAAGGAAAGGAATTTTAAATTTAAGCAATATTAAAATGATTTGTTTAATTCAAATATAGTACTACTTTTGTATAACAATTTAAATAAAAATATGGAAACTAGCGTTTTAACTATAGGTAAACAAATTTGCGAAGTAATCACTCACGATAAAATAATTACACCTAAAATTTCTGAACAAGAAAGAGTTAATCGTTTATTAGATGCCATAAATTTAACCCGTTTAAAAATAACTAAAATGACATCCAAATTAACCAATTTGGATGAATTATTCACAAAACTATCTTGGCTTAATATCGTAAATTCAGAAGAAGAAATTCTAATTAAAAAAGTTATTATTCAAGCAAAAAAACATCATTCTAGTTCTCTAAAAAACTACATCCTTCTAAAAAAAACACTTTCTAAAGATGGAATTTGTAAAATCGAAATAGATAATTATAAAAATGCTATAGATGATTTTGAAGACACTGTTTTGGAAATAGAGCAAATCTTTTTTAAATTAAGAAAAGATAATGAGTTTAACTCCCTTTTAAACTCTATCTAATCATTGATGCAAATATTTTTTACTCAAGAATTTATTGATGAGGTAACCTTAATATCAAAATCGAATTCTCATAACGATTGCGAATTAAGTCTGATTGACAACATATTCAATAAAAATATTGATGAAATAAAAAATACAGGTACAAAAAGACTTGGTGGAGATCCAAATAAAAATCCTTTTTTAAGAAAAAGAATTGAAACTTCAAATTCAGGAAAAAGTAGTGGTTATAGACTATATCTTTGGATTTTTTATTTTGAAAACAATGTCTATCTTTTATTTATTCATCCAAAAACCGGAAGAAGATCAGGAACCAATTTAACTACTGAAAAACAAAAAGAGTTAGTTAAAACTTTTAAAGAAAATAGAGATAATAATACTTTTATCAAAACCAAATTGAGTAAACAAAACAAAATTGTAAACTTCGACTCCCAAGAAGAAATTTTCTAAAACAATACTAATTTTGCAAATATTTTCAGAATACTAAAAGTTGCCACTTAATCCCGATAACACATAGAAATCCTTTTATGTCGGGGTTCGGGAAAAAAGATTGGGATGATGGCATAACGACTGCTTATTGAAAAAACGAAATTTTTCGCTCCCAATTAAAAAAAAATAAATTTGTAACAAAATATATTTTTTGACCACTAACACCACTATGAACCACGATTTAGAACAATCATTTGTGCAACAATTGAAGACCAATCAGAATATAATCCACAAGATTTGTAGGTTATATACGAATGGTGAGGATGCACATAAGGATTTATTTCAGGAAATTACAATCCAGTTGTGGAAAGCGTTCCCGAAGTTTCGTGGCGACAGTAAGTTTTCTACTTGGGCTTATCGAGTGGCTTTGAATACGGCAATTACTTTGTGCCGAAAAAGCTCTCGTGCCGTGAAGACTGTGGATTATGAAAAGCAACAATTTTTTATTAGTCATGAGGAATATAATTTTGAGGAAGAAGAACGGCTGAAGCTGATGTACAGTGCGGTTTATCAGTTGAATGATATTGAAAAAGCATTAATTTTTATGTATCTTGAAGATAAAGATTATAGGGAAATTTCGGAGACTTTGGGAATTAGCGAAGTAAATGCAAGGGTAAAAATGAATAGAATTAAAGGGAAATTAAAAAAAATATTAAATCCTTAACGATTATGAAAGAGCTGGATTTATTGAAAAAAGATTGGCAAAAGAGCGGAAATTCTTTTGAGCAAATTTCGGAAAGTGAAATTTATGGGATGCTGCATAAAAAATCGTCTTCGATCGTGAAGTGGATTTTGATGATTAGTGTTTTGGAATTTCTTTTTTGGAGCGTTTTGACTGTGTTTATAAATGACGATAAATATCAAGAAAAGCTTCAAGAATATAGCATAGAAGATTTTATGTTTGCTGTAAACATCGTCAATTACTTGATTACTATTCTGTTTATTTATTTGTTTTATAAAAATTACAGAACAATTTCTACAATCGATTCCACAAAACAATTAATGACCAACATTTTAAAAACTAAAAGAACGGTTCGAAATTATATTTGGTATAATCTTGGGGTAATTACGGTCAGTATCATTATTTCGATTGTGATGTTGTTTTACCATAATTCACAATTTATTTCACTAATGGAAAAAGCTGTTTCTAATGGTCATAAATCGCTTTTTATTGCCATCAGCATTGGTCTTTCAGCACTGTTTATCGTGGTTGTGATTGGCTTGTTTTGGGTGTTTTACAAACTTTTATATGGAATTCTTCTCAAAAGATTGTATGCCAATTACAATGAATTAAAGAAAATAGATTTATAAAAAAAGAGTTCGTTTATGCGAACTCTTTTTAAATTAATATTCCCACTTTCTTAATTTATTGAGCTCTTCAGCTGCTTTTATCTCTTCGACTGGAATTACTTTTAGGAATGACGGATGTTGTTCGATGGCATATTCCACTTTTTCTACGATTTGATCAATCGTATCATTGTCATAGTCAATTTCGAGTGGTGGCTTGATGATGAATGATTGCAGAATATCCTTCTTTTTCAGGCGTAATCCTTTTTTGTCGAACGAACGACGAAATCCATCAATCACAATTGGAACCACAATTGGTCTATGCTGCTTAATTATATGCGCCGTTCCTTTTCGAACGGGTTTAAATGATTTTGTGGTTCCTTGCGGAAAAGTTATTACCCAACCGTCTTCCAAAGCGATTTTAATATTTTCGGTATCATCAGGGTTTACCGCTCTTTTCTCGGTTACATCTTTTCCTCCTGCCCGCCAAGTTCTTTCGACTGTTATGGCTCCAACATACCCCAAAATTCTAGGTAAAATCCCCGATTGCATCGTTTCTTTTGCGGCGACATAATAGATATTCATTTTGGGTTGCCAGATGTATCCTAAGTTTTTTATAGAATCCTGACGACCGCTCAAACTTGCGTTAAAAACGTGAAACATAGCAACCACATCGGCAAAATAGGTTTGATGATTCGAAATAAAAAGAACATTTGTATCAGGTAATGATTTAATGATTTCAGAACCATCTATCATTAAACTATTGAATCCTCTATAACGCCTGTGAGTTAAAACCGCAAAAATCCGTATTAAAAATTTTTTAATAAATAAAATATGTCCAAATGGATTTCTCTTAAATAATCCCATGAAAAAATGTAATTTGTATATTTGGAAGACAAACTTACGAAAATAATAAATTAAAGCACCTTTTTTAGCACTTCTTTCAATTCGTTCAGCATCATTGCCGTTGCTCCCCAAACTATGTATTCATTAATATTAAATGCCGGAACTTCAATATTTTCAGCATAAGAAGTTGAAATATTGGCACTTACAATTAAATCATCGCTCAAAAAATCAGATAGAGGCAATTCGATTATATTCGCTACTTCCTCTTTATCTGGAACAAAAATAATTTCTTGCCTACAAATCCCTAAATAAGGATAAACCATAAAATTACTGGGCTGAATGTACAAATTTGTAAATGGCATTACAATTTCAATATTTTCAGGCTGAACGCCAATTTCTTCGTAGGTTTCACGCAAAGCGGTGCTCTCGAAATTTTCGTCACAGGCTTCAAATTTGCCTCCTGGAAAAGCTATTTGGGCTGAATGTACTCCTTCATAAGAATTCCGAACAATGAGAACCAAATGTGTTGCTCCGTTTTTTGGATAAAACAACATCATTACCGCAGCAATTTTTGGGTTTTTGCCTTCAATTTCCAAGTTTTTCATACTCTGGATTCTCTCAAGCGGAGCCATTTTATAATGTGCATCACTTGCAGGAAGAGCGGTTTGTGTCAGTTTTGGAACATAATTTAAAAAATCTTGGAAATCCATAATCAAAACCTATTTTTGCAATCGGAAAGTGTTTGTAAATATACCAAATTTCAATGGCAATGACAATGGTGATGACAATTTCAATGACAACCTGCCAGCAAAAAGGCAAACCATAAACCATAAAAATGTATAGCAAAGAGGAAAATCAAAGGTTAAAGCGGGAATTTTGGATTGATTTCGCCGAAAAATATCCAAGAAAGTGGGTTTTATACGATACCAAAATTAAGGATTTTTCTTTTAAATTTTATGCTGATAACAAAAAAGCGCAAGTTTTAATTGACATCGAATCTCGAAATGAGGACAAACGAATTGCCTATTTTGAAAAATTGGAATCCTTAAAAAGCATTTTGGATGAAGATTTTATCAAAGATTTAGTTTTTGAGAAGAATTTTGTACTCGAAAACGGCAAAATAATCAGTCGGATTTGGATAGAGAAACTGGAAGTAAGTATCAGTAACAGAAAGCACTGGGATGAAATTTTCTACTTTTTCCACGAAAAAATGAATTCGTTTGAAATGTTCTATTTTGAATATGGAGAAATAATCAAGGATGTTTAAATCGCTTTTGGAAAATGTTTTCGAATATTTCTTATTAACTCTTCGAGTCCGTTGAGTTTAAGTTCGTAAACCAATTGTATTTGTTCTCCTAATTCTCCTTTTGGAAAACCTTTATTACTATACCAAACCAAATAATATTCAGGTAAATCAATAAGATGTCTGCCTTCATATTTGCCAAAAGGCATTTTGGTGTGAGCTAATTTGATGAGTTGTTTTTGGTCTTGTTCCATTTTTTTAAGAGAAAAGAAAATAGAGAAAAGAGAATAGACATATTCCAGTAATCTTTACTCTATTTTCTATATTCTATACTCTTTTTTCTTTTTTCTACTTCCAATTAAAGCTAACACTTTTATCAATTTCTGGATTCAAACTCAGAAAAACTGGGCAAGTCATTGCGGTTCTCTCCAAAATAGTTTTGGTCTTTTCGTCTGTAGAAACATTCATTTCAAAAACAATTTCGATAGTGCTAATTCGTCTTGGTTCGGCCTGCATAATTTTAGTGACTGCAGCTGTAGAACCTGTAAAATCAACATTCAAATCACGTGCTTTAATTCCCATAACGGTCATCATACAACTTGCTAAAGCATTGGCAACCGTGTCTGTTGGCGAGAAAGCCTCTCCTTTTCCGTTGTTGTCAAGCGGTGCATCCGAGATGATTTCGCTCCCAGATTGCAAGTGAATTGACGATGTTCTTAAATCACCTAAATAAGTTACTTTCGAGGTCATTTTAAAGTTAGAGGTTAGAGGTTAGAGGTTATTAATTCGTAATTCATAATTCGTAATTCGTAATTCGTAATTTTTTTAATTCGCTTCTTTTATAATCAAATCAGTGTCGTAATACAAGATATAAACTCCTTTATTAGCATAGCCACCACCTTCTTTTTTGTAAAATTCAAACTTGTTATCGACTTGTTCCGTTGCAATTGAATCGGCAGTTTCCTGATAACTTTTACCTTGTGACAATCGCATCATTGTATCAAAAGTCAGGTCGAAACCTCGAGTAGCATAAGTGTTCGGGTTAATTTTATTTTTCTTTCTATATTCTTTTTCGAAAATTTTAGCTTCATGAGATTCGTTTTCACGGGTTATCGAAGGATACATCAATTTTAATTTCGTCAAATTTTCAAAATTAATTTCATCGGTATCCAAGGTTTCGTTGGGTTCTAAAATAACCAATTGGAGTTTATAATTTGCCAAAACGCCCATCATCGCTGCCATTGTCGATTTAATCATTCCTGTGTTTTCGGAAGCTAAAACCACATAATTTATTTTGTCTTTCACAAATAAACTTTTCAAATTTTCGACAGATACACTTCCGTTTTCCTGAAGAGTCGCAAATTTTGTTTCTTTATGATTTTGCTCAATATATTGTATAACCGATTCTTTTTTCTTATCGACAACCGCAATAATATTGCCTTCTTTTGCATTCATATAGCCGAACATAGCAGCTTTTAAAACGTCACTTGATGGAATTGTTTGATACAAATTTGGATGAGAATTCCCTATGTCTTTCGACAAAGGCGAAATCACCGGAACATCATTTTCACCTAATAATTCGGCAGTTTTCTCGGCATTGTTTTGATAAAAAGGGCCAATTATAGCATCGGCAATTTCCAGATTATTTTGCGAATTAATGCTCGAAATGTTCGAAGTGTTTTTGGTTTCCTGTGAATCAAAGATTTTCACATCAACAGGAATTCCAATACTTCTGGCAGAATCTATCGCCATCAAAGCACCTGAATAAAAATCTAAAGTCATATTCAGAAACTTGTCTTTTTTCAAGCGCATTGCTGTAGAATTTATGGTGTCGCTTTCAATTTTTGATACGTTAAAAGGCAACAACAACACTGCTTTTTTTCTGCCATTTGTTCCGCTTTTTTTAGACAAAGAAGTATAAACTTTTTTAGATTCTATTTCCTGTGGAATCGATGCTGATTCGGGTACTTTTAGAACCATTCCTATTTCGACGCCATTGGCTAAAGCTGGATTCAATTTGACTAATTCTTCCTGTGACAAACCTGACATTTTAGACAAGCTATACAAGGTTTCTTTAGGTTTTACCTCATAATTTACGTAATTATTTGCCGGAGAAATTTTAGAAGGAGTTGGTTTTATAGTTTCTGCTTTAGTTCCGATTAAGGTAATTTTTTCAGTTCTTGGAGCCGTTCCTTTAATGATTAATTTATATCCAATGGGTAAATTTAGAATAATTTCAGGATTTCGTTTTTCTAATTCTTCGATGGTAATTCCGTATTGTTTGGCAATAGAATATTTGGTTTCTTTTGGAAGCACTTCGTGATAAACCACTTTTTCAGGAGTTGCAACAATCGTTTTAGAACCCGAATTCAAAGGAATGTTAAGCGTTTGGCCTATTTGCAAACCATCTTTTTCAAGAAACGGATTGGCTTTTTTTAACTCTTCATCCGAAATATTATATTTTTTTTCTATGCCAAATAAAGTTTCTTTGGGTTCGACCTTATGTTTTTTAGCTTGTGAAACTGATTTTTGAGTTCCGCCTTTTTTTGGAATAAGCAAAACACTATTTGGTTTTAAACCGCTTTGAGCATCAGGATTTAGTTGATAAATATCAAAAGGAGTGACATTATATTTTTGAGCAATTTGGGTTATGGTTTCCCCTTTTTCAACTTTATGCTTTTCAAAATTTTGACCAAAAACGGTTGCAGTTATTACTAAAACAAAAATATAAACGACTCTATTTATCATAATTTTAAGTTTTAAAAAATTCATTGGCAATGGCAATTTCAATGGCAATGGCAATTTCAATGAAAAAAAATCCGTTTTATCTGTGTTCTATAAAAAAGACAATTTCTTAATTGTTATTAAAATTGATTTTTGCTATTGACATTGTTCCTTATTCCCACTCAATAGTTGCCGGCGGTTTTGAACTAATGTCATACACTACTCTATTAACGCCTTTCACTTTATTTATTATATCATTTGACACTTTCATCAAGAAATCATAAGGCAAATGAACCCAATCGGCAGTCATTCCGTCAGTAGATTCAACCGCTCGAAGTGCTACCACTTTTTCGTAAGTACGTTCATCTCCCATTACTCCTACACTATTTACCGGAAGTAAAATCGCTCCGGCTTGCCAAACTTTGTCATACAATCCCCAAGATTTTAATCCGTCGATAAAAACTTTATCGACATCTTGTAAAATTTGCACTTTTTCTAAAGTAATTGCTCCTAAAATCCGGATAGATAATCCTGGTCCAGGGAAAGGATGTCTGCCTAATAATTCCGGGTCAATTCCTAAAGTTGCTCCCACTCGACGGACTTCGTCTTTGAAAAGCATTCGAAGAGGTTCCACAATTTTTAGCTTCATATAATCCGGCAAACCGCCTACATTATGATGCGATTTTATGGTTGCCGAAGGTCCTTTTACCGAAACAGATTCAATCACATCAGGATAAATGGTTCCTTGAGCCAACCATTTTACATCTTCAATCCAGTGCGATTCAGCATCAAAAACTTCTATAAATGCGTTGCCAATGGCTTTTCTTTTCAACTCTGGATCTTCAATTCCTGCTAAAGCGTCGTAAAAACGTTGTGAAGCATCGACTCCTTTTACGTTTAAACCCATTCCTTTGTATTGATCTAAAACACTTTCGAACTCATTTTTTCGAAGTAAACCGTTATTTACAAAAATACAATATAAATTTTTGCCAATCGCTTGATGCAATAAAACGGCTGCTACGGTCGAATCTACTCCGCCCGAAAGACCAAGAACCACTTTGTCGTCTTGTAGTTTTTCTTTCATTTCAGCCACAATTTCTTCTACAAAAGCATTTGGGGTAAAATTTTGGGGAACATGTGCAATTTTTACTAAGAAATTCTCCAACATTTTTGAACCATCTGTTGAGTGAAAAACTTCGGGATGATACTGAATGGCGTAAGTTGTTTCTCCTTCAATTTTGTAAGCTGCAAACTCCACATCGTGTGTGCTTGCAAGCTTAATCCCTCCAGTTGGCAAGGCTTTTATGCTATCGCTATGACTCATCCAAACTTGACTATTTTCTGAAACTCCTTCAAAGAAAACTTCATTTTCCTTGATATAAGACAAATTGGCCCGACCGTATTCTCTGGTATTTGAAGCAGCTACTTCGCCTCCGCTAAAATGAGCCAAATATTGTGCTCCATAACAAACGGCGAGCATTGGTAATTTTCCTCTAATTTGGGATAAATCTGGATGTGGCGCATCTTCTGAACGAACAGAAAATGGGCTTCCGCCAAGGATTACCGCTTTATAAGATGATAAATCATCCGGAAAATGGTTGTAAGGAAAAATTTCGCAGAAAATATTTAATTCGCGAACTCTACGGGCAATAAGTTGAGTGTATTGCGATCCGAAATCTAAAATAAGTACGTTGTGTTGCATTGGGCAAAAATACTTTATAAAATCGGGATTGGAAAATTGAAGTTTGGAAAATTTGGATTTTTATTCTTTGGTAATAATGATAGTCGCTTTAAACCCAGTCCCAAGATTCCATTGGCTAGCCGAAATTAGATTTCCTTTGTCGTCATAAACCTGAAATTCAGCAGTATTTGGACCTAATGCGCCTTGGTTTAATGCTTCAAAATCTATCTTATTAATACCATTTTCCAATGTTATTTCGAAACCTTGAAAACTACTATCTAAAGAAATTCCTGTGGCAATTGCCTTATCATTCAGAAGAACTCTAATGACATCTCCATCAACTTCTCCATAATCTCGGTAGGACACTTTTGCTGTTTTTGATTTCGTCCTAAAATCACCCAAATTCTGGTTTCTTCTATATACAATTTGATCTTCATTGTTCGCTTTTTTGTTCAATCTATCCGTGACTTTATCACCGGGATTAACAAATTTATTATTTGGAGTCAATGAAAAATTCTTGGTCACACCCATTTGAAAAGAATTATTTGGTTTGGGTTTTGTGCCAAAAATATTGGTTTCTTTTAAAACATTTGGAGCTACTATTTTTGGTAAATTCAAAGGTGGTGGCGGTGGTAAAGTTTCTTTTTTTGGTTTTACCTTCGTATTTAATGGCGGAATTGCTTTGAATTTAGTATTGAATTCACTTTGCCCAAAAGCATTTGTAGCAAAACCAATTATAAAAATAAAAAAAAGAATTCTAATCATATAGTTTTTCAAATTGATATGTCAATGTTTTAAAAAATAACTATCCTTAGTTTACATTATTGTGGTGTTATTTGTCATTTCGATCATCGGGAGAAATGACAAAAAAATAAGGTTTAATCAAAAATCGCAACTTGGAAACAGTAACGAATAACAACGATTTTAAAAAATTCAAAAATAAAAGAAACTTTTAAACCAAAATCACAAAAATAAC
>DZAU01000045.1:0-8048 GCA_022729635.1 Flavobacterium psychrophilum | reverse complement strand
ATTTTAAAAAATTCAAAAATAAAAGAAACTTTTAAACCAAAATCACAAAAATAACATAAAATAATTTTAGGTTCAGTATTTCGAAATATTCCGAATATTTGTTGGTGAGTGAACAAAATTTATGCCACAAAAATTCTTCTTTGAATACCAAACTTAGTCAATTTTTCTGTCGTATTTTTTTATAAATTGCGGTTCTAAATAAATAATTACAAATTAGCTGAAATCAGTAAAAAATTCTAAAAATGAAAAGAGAAAACATCTTGACTGGCTCACCTTGGGAAGACAAAATGGGGTATTGCCGTGCCGTTCGTATTGGAAATTGTATCGAAGTATCAGGAACAGTTGCCATTGTAGATGGCGAAAAAGTAAAAGCCGACGATGCTTATGCGCAAACCTTGAACATACTGGAAAGAGTTGAAAAAGTTCTTGAAGACCTAAATGTAGGAATGAAAGATGTGATTCGTACTCGCATTTTTACTACTGATATCAACACTTTTGAAGATGTTGCCCGAGCACACTCTACATTTTTTAAAGACATCAAACCCACCACCGGTTTTTATGAAATTAGCAAATTAGTAGCACCTGAATACTTGGTAGAAATAGAATTTACGGCTATTACTGCGGGATAATTTTATTTAATTTTGTCGTTTATCCCAGAAGTAATCACTACAATTTTGTCATTCCGCAGGAATCTCTTTTAATTGCTCACGTTTGTTGAGATTCCTCCGGAATGACAAATAAACCTTATTTTATTCTAGTAAAAAGAATAATCTTTTAATCAAAGCCCCATAAAATGAACCTAAAAAAAACCTTATTTCTCACCTTCAAATGGATTCTCTTATGTGTTTTGACAGGCATTTTTTCAGGTTCGGCTTCGGCGTTTTTTTTAGTAAGTTTAGAATGGGTAACCCAATTTAGAGAACATAATATTTTAATTATTTGGCTATTACCAATGGGTGGACTTGCCATAGGATTGCTTTATCATTATTATGGAAAAGAAGTGGTAAAAGGCAATAATTTATTGCTGGAAGAATACGAAAATCCTCAAAAAACCATTCCGCTAAAAATGGCACCATTGGTATTAATTGGAACCTTAATCACGCATTTATTTGGTGGTTCTGCCGGGCGTGAAGGCACAGCGGTACAAATGGGTGGAGCTATTGCCGACCAATTTAATAAGCTGTCATCTCGAGCGCAGTCGAGAGATAAATTGAATAATTTAGATAGAAAAACTTTGATAATTCTGGGAATCAGTGCAGGATTTGCTTCGGTTTTTGGAACACCATTGGCTGGAGCTTTGTTTGCTCTCGAGGTTTTGTACTTCAGTAAAATCAATTTTAAAAGTATTGTGTTTTCATTTTTGACGGCATATATTGCATATTTTACTGTTGAATTTTGGCAAGTAAAACACACTCATTATCACATTCCGGTTATTCCAGCAATGACGATAATTAATCTTATGTGGATTATTATTGTGGGAATTTTATTTGGTTTAACCGCAATGTTATTTTCAAGATCCACTCACTTTTGGGGGCGATTATTTTCGAAAACCATACAATATCCTCCGCTTCGTCCGTTTGTGGGCGGAATTATTTTAGCTGTCGCCATATACTTTATCGGAACCACGAAGTACATTGGTTTAGGAATTCCGACCATTGTCGATTCTTTTTCAAATCCGAATGCTTCTTATGATTTTCTTTTAAAAATTTTATTTACAGGATTTACACTCGGTGCCGGATTTAAAGGTGGAGAAGTAACACCGCTTTTCTTCATTGGCACCACTTTAGGAAGTGCTTTATCTATTTATGTTCCCTTGCCTATTGCTCTTTTGGCGGGAATGGGATTTGTAGCCGTATTTTCGGGAGCAACGCACACTCCTATTGCCTGCACGGTTATGGGAATGGAACTTTTTGGGATTGAAAGTGGCGTATTTATTGGAATTACCTGCATTGTTGCTTATTTTTCTTCGGGTACAATCGGGATTTATCATTCACAAATTGTAAAAGGCGCAAAACATCGTTTATACCAACGCATTAAAAGACAAAATCTTGAGGATTTATAGTTTGGTAAAAGTTTGTTAAATCTTGAAATGTTTTTAACATTCGATTAAAAAAATGTAAATTCGCAACCTATGAAAGAACAAGAAATACAAGCGATCCAGCAGTTATTGTCAACTCCAAAAAAAATTGTCATTATTCCGCATCGCAATCCTGACGGCGATGCAATGGGTTCAACCCTTGGTTTGTATCACTTTTTAATAAAAAATAAGCATCAGGCTGTCGTAGTTTCGCCAAACGAATTTCCAGATTTTTTGGCTTGGATTCCGGGTGCTGAAACCGTTAAAATATTCGAAAAAAATAAAAAAACCTGTACCAAAATTCTTGAAGAAGCCGAGCTGATTTTTACCTTGGATTTCAATGCTTTGCATCGTGTGGGCGAAATGGAAAATGTGCTCAACAAGCTAAAAGTTCCTTTTATAATGATTGATCACCATATATCGCCAGATGATTATGCTACGTTTACTTACTCGGATATTGCTTATGGATCTACCTGCGAAATGGTGTATAATTTCATTGCTGCACTTGGAAAAAAATCAGACATTGATAAAACCATTGGCACATGCATTTATACCGGAATTTTGACTGATTCAGGTTCGTTTCGATTCCCGAAAACAACAGGTACAACCCATAGAATTATTGCCGATTTAATAGATTTGGGTGTCGAAAACAGCGAAATTCCAGCTCTTCTTTATGACAATAGTTCTTATGGAAGATTACAATTATTGGGGAGAGCACTTCAAAATATGAAAGTTTTGACAGAGCATAAAACGGCTTACACGACTTTGACCCAAGAAGAATTAGACAATTTTAATCATATAAAAGGCGATACCGAGGGCATTGTAAATTATGGATTAAGCATAAAAGGAATTGTTTTTACTGCCATTTTCATCGAAAATGCGGAAGAAAAAATCATCAAGATTTCGTTCCGTTCCCAAGGCGATTTTGATGTAAATCTTTTTGCAAGAGATTATTTTAATGGTGGCGGTCATCGCAATGCAGCCGGAGGAAAATCGGAATTATCGATGGAAGAAACCGTTAAAAAATTCGAAGATTTGGTAAGCAAACTAAAAATATAAAGCATTATGAAATATTTCAAACTTATTCTATTTGTATTCTTAGTTACTGTTTTAGTTTCGGGTTGCAAACAACATCAGGAAGCCAGAAGACCCATTTCGCAAGCATCCGGGGCTTTTATGAAAAAATCAGCCGAAAGGAACAGAAAATTAATCGCTGGTGAGGAAGGTCAAATCGATTCGATTATAAAAAGCAATCCAAAAGTAAAATATCTAGCATCGACAAAAGGATATTGGTACACTTATTTAGTTCAAAACACACTCGATACCCTAACTCCAAAAAAAGGAGATGTTGCTTTTTTTGATTATGAAATAAAGGATTTAAAAGGAAAAGTCATCTATTCGGAACTTGAATTGAGACCACAAACTTATTTAGTCGATAAGCAAAATATTATGACAGGATTGAGAGAAGGCATAAAACTGATGCACAAAAATGAAAAAGTGACTTTCCTTTTTCCATCACATATTGCTTATGGTTATCACGGCGACGACAAAAAAATTGGCACCAATCAACCTTTGCTTTGTACCGTGACGCTTCATAATTTTATATCCGAAACAGCCTTTAAAAAGAAAATTCAACTTAAGGAAACCACTCCGACAGAACCAGAAATTAAACCGGAAAATAAACCCCAAGACACTTTAACAAATTAAATCTAGAAATGAAAAAAAGCATCCTATTCGCATTTGTATTATTCGCTGCATTATCTTCCTGCAAAGACGAAAAAAATAATCTTCCTGATGGTTTATTTGCCCAAATCGAAACCAATAAAGGAACTATAATTGTACAATTAGATTATGAAAAAGCACCAATCACGGTGGCAAACTTTGTGACTTTGGCAGAGGGAAAAAATGAATTCATCACCAATGAAAATCTTAAAAACAGACCTTTTTATGACGGATTAAAATTTCACAGAGTCATCAAAGATTTTATGATTCAAACGGGAGATCCTTTAGGAACAGGCTCTGGAGACACAGGTTATAAATTTAAAGACGAAATTTCGGACTTGAAATTTGATAAAGGAGGCGTTTTGGCTATGGCCAATAATGGTCCGACGACAAATAGCAGTCAATTCTTTATTACGCATCTTGAAACTCCTTGGCTAGATGGAAAACACACTGTTTTTGGACATGTCGTAGAAAAAGGAATGGATGTAGTCAACAAAATCGAACAAGATGACCATATAGTAAAAGTCACTATTTTCAGAAATGGAGAAGCCGCTAAAAAATTCGACGCGGTAAAAACTTTTCGTGATTATTTTTCTGTTGAAGCTGAAAATCAAAAGAAAAAACTGGAAATGGAAAGCGTTTTAAATGCAAAATTTAAAGCTGTTTTTGACCAAAAAGCCGCTTATTTTACTGCTTTAAAAA
Source organism: Flavobacterium psychrophilum (assembly GCA_022729635.1). Classification (GTDB taxonomy): domain Bacteria; phylum Bacteroidota; class Bacteroidia; order Flavobacteriales; family Flavobacteriaceae; genus Flavobacterium; species Flavobacterium psychrophilum_P. The sequence continues at coordinate 3,547 of DZAU01000045.1, read as the reverse complement.
CCAAATCCTTGAAAACTCCTTCAGGTTTGCAGTATGTGATAACCAAGAAAATCGGTGGCAAAAAACCCGTTGCCGGAGCCAATATTTTCATTCATTATGCCGGTTTCTTCGAAAACGGAAGCCTATTTGATTCCAGTATTGAAGACGTATCAAAAACTTTTGGAAAATATGACGGAAGCAGAGCGGCACAAAACGGCTACCAACCCTTACCGTTTCAAGCAGGAAAAAAAGACGGAATGATTCCCGGTTTTATCGAAGGCATAGAAAAATTATCTTTTGGTGACAAAGCGGTAATTTTTATCCCATCAAAATTGGGTTATGGCGAAGCTGGTGCCGGTGGAGTAATTCCGCCAAATGCAAATCTAATTTTTGAAATTGAATTACTAGAAAAAATGCCATAAATAAAAGGTACGAAATAAGAGGTACAAAATAACAACTTTTTTACAATTATAAATATTAAATTAATCCATATGAAATCTAAAATCCTAATATTATTGTTCTTGGGAATATGGAACATTCAGGCTCAAACGGCCAAAAAACCAACAACAACTTCAACCAAAAAACCAACTTCATCAATTTCAACTAAAAAGCCAACCACTACATCGGCTAAACCTACTCAGAAAACTCCAGCAGTTGTTGAAGGAATTTTTGCCACAATTGCCACCAACAAAGGAAATATTATTGTTCAACTGGAATTCCAAAAAACGCCAATTACTGTTGCCAATTTCATTTCGCTTGCCGAAGGAAAAAATGCCTATGTAACCGACGAAAAACTAAAAGCAAAACCTTTTTACGATGGGTTAAAATTTCATAGAGTGATTCCTGACTTTATGATTCAGGGTGGTGACCCTGCAGGGAATGGCTCCGGAAGCGCAGGTTATAAATTTAAAGATGAATTTACAGATTTGAAATTCGAAAAAGGAGGCATTCTGGCAATGGCAAATTCCGGTCCGGCAACAAATGGCAGTCAATTCTTTATTACTCACAAAGAAACGTCTTGGCTAAACGGAAAACACACCATTTTTGGTCATGTAACTCAAGGTCAAGATATTGTGAATGCAATTGCACAAAACGATGTCATATTAAAAATAACCATTTCTAGAAAAGGAAATTTAGCCAAAGCTTTTAATGCTCCAAAAGTATTTTCAGACTACTATGCCAATAAAGCCGAAGATGACAAAAAACAAGCAGCAATTAATGCCGAAAACCAAAGGAAACAAGCCGAAATAGCAGCCGAAGAAAAGAGAGTTTACCAAGAAAAATACGGCAGTGTTATTGCTGCAAAAGCAGCTTATTTTGCGACTGTAAAAGCCGAGGCAACCAAGACCGAATCTGGTTTGATGTATAAAATTACCCAAAATGGAACCGGCGTAAAACCCGCTGACGGAACCACTTTCAATTTTAATTATGCAGGATATTTTGAAGACGGAAACTTATTTGACAGCAGCTATGAGAATGTATGCAAAGAATTTGGAAAATACGATGCCAACAGAGCAGCCCAAAACGGATACCGATCATTCCCTTTCGAAGCCGGAAAAAAAGACGGAATGATTCCCGGATTTATTGAAGGATTAAATCAGTTGTGTTATGGTGACAAGGCAGTACTTTTTATTCCGTCGAATCTAGCTTATGGCGAAAGAGGTGCTGGAGGAGTTATTCCTCCAAATGCAACGCTTATATTTGAGATTGAAATGATTGAAAATAAAGTGGAGCCAAAATAATAAAATCCGAATTTGTCATTTCAATGATTAAATAAACAAACCCGACAAGTTTTTGAATCTTGTCGGGTTTGTTTATTTTACGAACTATTTCTTCGTCTGTTCGAGTGTTTTGTTGAAAAATGCGATAGCTTTTTTTAACAAAATGTATCGAGAACTCTAACATTATAAACTTCTGGATACATTCTATTATGAACTGAACACTAATCCCGATAGCTATCGGGAGACCACTGAACACTACTTTTTAAACTTCCAATCGAATTCATCTTTGGCATTGATGATGGCACCAATTTCAAATTTTACGACTTCATCAAACTCGGTTTGCAGGATAAACCAATTGTCTTCATTGAAATAATTTTCTAAAGTGTCGAAATCTTCCTGGGTAAATTTTGTAATTCCTTTTGTGACCAATTCGCTCTTGACTTCATTGATTTTTTTTCCAATGACTTTATTGCCAAACAACTCCAAGTCCGGGCTTGAAGCCACGATATAACCCAGTTTCAAATCTTCTTCCTGATAGAAAGTCAATCGCATTTTGAGAGCATTGTAGGCAAAAATCACGTTGTCGTCTTCATCTTTGTGGTTTCGATTTGGTTTTCCGTAAAGAGAGATAACGTCGTTTTGTTTCATTCCGAAAAGGAGCTTATCGATTCCGTTTTTTAGATTTATATTCATATCGTAATTATTTACCGCAAAGTTCACTATTTTAAAGTTTAAAAACAATTTGCTACTTTAGTAAATTAAAATACTGATTATGAACTGGAGCGCCAAAATCATCACTCATAAAAAAGAAAAAAGAATCGCCGTTTATTTCGAAAAAAACGCCGAATGGATTGCTCGAATCAAAGAAATTAATGGCGCAAGATGGAGTCAATCACTGCGAGTTTGGCACATTCCAGACACAGAGGAAAACAGGATTAGGTTTAATATTACACCCATATCATATACAATCCCTTCGGTCGAAGGAATAACACAAATCGAAAAATTTAAACAATGGCTTCGTTCCAAACGCTATAGCGAAAGCACAATAACTACTTATACCGAAGCCTTGAAATCATTCTTAGTCTTCTACCGAGAAAAACCCATCGCCGAAATTACAAACGAAGATGTGATTGTGTACAATAACGAGTATATTATAAAAAACAATCTTTCGGCTTCTTTTCAGAATCAAACCGTCAATGCTATCAAATTGTTCTTTCAAACCATTCGAGATACAAAGATGATGGTTGATAAAATTCACCGCCCCAAACGAGCCAAAGTATTACCCAATGTATTGAGCAAAGAGGAAATAAAATTGATTTTGAATGCTCATTCTAATATCAAGCATAAAATGATGCTTTCGCTGATATATAGTTGTGGTTTGCGCCGTGGCGAACTATTGGCACTACAACCCGTACATATCGATTCTAAAAGAAATTTGGTTTTACTTAAAAATGCCAAAGGAAAAAAAGACCGTATAGCACCTTTATCACCAAAAATTTTAGATATGCTTCGAGAATATTACACCGTGTTTAAACCCACAAAATATTTATTCGAAGGAGTAATTCCTGGCGAACCCTATTCTGAAAAAAGTTTGCAAAGTGTGTTAAAACAAGCTCTAAAAAAAGTAGGTATAACCAAACCTGTCAGTTTGCATTGGTTGCGACACAGTTTCGCCACTCATTTACTCGAAAGCGGCACCGATTTGAGGTACATTCAAGAATTATTAGGACACAGTAGCAGCAAAACTACAGAAATTTACACACATGTAAGTACGAAAAGTTTACAACAAATAAAAAGCCCATTTGATGATTTATAAAGAATTATTTATATATTTGGGAAATAAATAA
>DZAU01000198.1 GCA_022729635.1 Flavobacterium psychrophilum | reverse complement strand
AGGTTTTCTAAATAGTTTTTTTCCGCTTCGCTTAATGTTTTTTGCTGATATTTTTTATACTCGGTAGTAGCTTTTTCAACTGCTTTTTCGTGACTGATAGTTCCTGCTCCTTGCAATAAATTTTCTCCGCTCATTGTCAAAATACGGTCTAAATGTGCTGCCCAATCTTTCATTGTCATAGCCTGCTCCCGTTCGGCTTGGCGTTCGGCAAAGTCCAAATATCCCGAAACGATTTGTCCCAATACTCGCAATTCTTTTTCGTTTAAATAATTTTTTGCAATAGTTATGTCTTTTAAATAGGGGCGTTTGCCAGAAAAAGTCATCAGTCCCATAAATTCTTTTTCAGCATCTACACGACTAAAAATCACTTCGGCTGCTGTTTGTCCGTGAACTGCATAATGAATTTTATTTTGTACTTTTTTGAAGAAATCAATGGAAACATCTGCTTTTGCGTCGTAATCAATGCTTGTGGCGTATATATCTAATACTTGACGGTAAAATACTTTTTCTGAAGCACGAATGTCACGTATGCGTTGTAAAAGTTCTTTCCAGTAACCGCCACCTCCCACATTTTTTAAACGCTCATCATCCATGGTGAAACCTTTACGAATGTACTCGTTAAGGCGTGTTGTAGCCCAAATTCTGAATTGCGTAGCAATTTTTGAATTAACACGATACCCCAATGAAATGATCATATCAAGATTATAGTGCTTAGTGCTGTATTTTTTACCATCGGTGGCAGTTCGTAAGAATTTCTTACTAACTGAAATTTCTTGTAATTCGTCTTCTGAAAAAATGTTTTTTATGTGTTGTGTAATGCCGGGTCGTTCTACGCCAAAAAGCAAAGCCAATTGGTCTTGTGTAAGCCAAACATCTTGCTCATTTAGACGAACATCAACCGATATTTTTTCGTCTTGGGTTTTGAATATAATAAATTCAGAATTTGGTTGTTCCATTTGGAGTTATTCTTTTAACTATAAGTGATTTACATTTCTTCAACTAGTAAATCCAATACTTCTTTTTTAGTTTTACAAAAATCAATTTTTGAAACAACCCGATTTGTGTATTCAACAATATTTTCATTCGGTAAAATGAATAGTTCCTTTTGTCCACTTAGATCAAGAACTATATAT
>DZAU01000197.1 GCA_022729635.1 Flavobacterium psychrophilum | reverse complement strand
TTACGAATAGAGCAAGATGACACACGTCTGGGCTTTGAAGTCGATTATGACCGAATCATATTTTCGTCGGCTTTCAGAAGTTTACAGGATAAAACACAGGTTATTCCGCTTTCGAAAACGGATTTTGTACATACTCGGTTGACGCACAGTTTAGAAGTTTCGGTTGTGGGTCGTTCCATAGGGAGATTGGTTGGAAAGAAAATCATCGAAAAATATCCGCATTTGAAGGAAATACACGGTTTTCAGGCGAATGATTTTGGGGCGATAGTTGCTGCGGCTTCCCTGGCACACGACATTGGCAATCCCCCTTTTGGGCATTCCGGAGAAAAAGCCATTGGCGAATATTTTTCCATTGGAAAAGGGCAACAATATAAAGACCAACTTTCGGCCAAAGAATGGCAGGATTTAATCGATTTTGAAGGCAATGCTAACGGTTTTTCGGTGCTAACTGCAAGTCGTCCCGGAATTGAAGGAGGATTGCGGATTTCTTATGCAACTCTCGGTGCTTTTTTGAAATATCCAAAGGAAAGTTTACCCAAAAAACCAACACAAAACATCGCAGATAAGAAATACGGATTCTTTCAATCTGACGCAGCATTTTTCGAAGATGTAGCTTCAGAATTGGGGATGATTCCAAATAAAGACGGAAACGACATTGGTTTTGAAAGACATCCTTTGGCCTATTTGGTCGAAGCCGCCGATGATATTTGTTACACCATTATCGACTTCGAAGACGGAATAAATCTTGGTTTGGTTTCCGAAGATTTTGCATTGGAATATTTGATAAAATTGGTAAAAGACAGTATTGATACCAGTAAATACAACACATTAACCACCAAAGAAGATCGAATAAGTTATTTGCGAGCCTTGGCAATAGGAAGCTTGATAAACGATGCCGTGAAAGTTTTTATCGAAAACGAAGAAGCGATTTTGCAGGGAAGATTTCCGTATGCTTTGACAGACAAGAGCAAGTATAAAGTTCAAATGGATGACATCATCAAGTTGAGCGTCAAAAATATTTATCAAAGTCGAGAAGTCATCGAAAAAGAAATTGTGGGTTACCAGATTATTCAAACCTTATTGGATAAATTCATCACCGCTTTCAACAATAAATTCGATAGCAATTCGTCTAATTA
>DZAU01000044.1 GCA_022729635.1 Flavobacterium psychrophilum | reverse complement strand
AACTTCTAACTTCCCACTTCTAACTTCTTTAACTCGGCATTTATTTGTTCAAAATCGGTTTCAATGGCTCTGTACAACACAATTTTTCCTGTTTTGTCAATAATAATATATCTTGGAATCCAATCTAAATCTATGGCTTTTCCAAAAACACCTTTCATTTGGTCGTTTGCCATAAATTGCTCGCCATTAAGCTCGTGTTTTTTTATCCCGTTTTTCCAGCTTTCGACTGTTTTATCCATTGAAATAAACACATAAGCCACATCAGGATTATTGGTTTGCAATTCTTTTATTTTTGGCATCGCTTTTACGCAATCGCCACACCACGAAGCCCAAACTTCGATAACGAGGGTTTTTCCTTTATATTTTTTCAGAATGTCCTTAAAAGCAACTTGTTTTCCGTCTGCGGATAATAAAGTTTCGGATAAAGCTTCTTTTGAAAATGATTTTTTTTGAGCTTGAGAGCAAGAAAAGCTAGCGAAAACAAAAAGCAAGGCAAGTGTTTTTTTCATTTTAAAAATTTTGGGACAAAGTTACGTTTAATAATCAAAAATTTTGGAAGAGTTAAAACACAAAATATCAAATATTAGTTATATTTTGGTTTCAAAAAGATTCTCTGTAAGAAATTCAAAAAACATTTTGCATTTTATTGAGTTTTCTCATTTGAATTATCATCTAAATAAACACGTTTGCTTCTTTTCCTTTTCTTTGTGAAATAGAGTTGTTTGATTGTGTATCCAATATAGATTCCAGAAGCCGCCATCAGTGTACATCCAAAAATCACATGAAAAGTAACACCAAGTGGCACTTCAAACCAGGTTGAGACTTCGTTTAAGAAATAATAACCTATTGCAAAAACGAAACAACTCACTAAAATTAATACTAATTTCTTTTTCTTTCTTTCTCTTCTACTGCTCATAATCCATTTGTAATATTATAAATTCAAATCATCAACATCGTTGTAATGCACTTTTTGAGTGATGGTTCCGTAATGTAAAACCACAAAACTTGGATTCGCTCTTTCCACTGTTTTTAGGGCAGTTGCATCACAAAAAAGGAAATCAAAAGTAAGTCCGTATTTCTTTTTCGTCTCAGCAATTACGTCACTCGAAGAACCAGTTGCTACAGCAACATAATATCCTTTTGCCGAAGTTTTTTTGTAAAATTCATTCAGTTTTTGCATGGCTTCTGCATTTGCTTTTTCTAAATCATAAGCTACAATTAGCAGTGATTTTTCTTTCGAAAATAGGAGTTGTGTTTGATCGTTTCCGTCTAATTCTAATTTAAAATCGTGAATAGGAGGAAGGTAGCCTTGAACAATCACTTTGTCTTTTCTATCGACGAATTCTGCTCCGGCCGGAAGATTCATCAAATCTTTTTCGGTGTATTCTTTATCAACACCATTAACTTTATAGATAAAAATCATTTCAACGACACTTTTTGGCGCATCTGCAGGAATTTCCATAGCGGTTTTGATATTTGTACCTACTTTATATGGTCGAAAATCTTTCAATGGCAAATGATTTAAAACCCAATATCCCATAAATGAACTCAAAACAAGGCTTGCAAAAACCAGAATATTTTGAATGGTATTCGAAAATAATGGCTTTATATATTTTTGATTATAAAACAAAATTAGGATGAAAAATAATAATATCAAATCCTTCATAAAAGATTGCCAAGGATCTAAATGTAAGGCGTCGCCAAAACATCCGCAGTCTTTTACCACATCAAAATAGGCAGAATAAAAGGTCAGAAATGAGAACACGATTACCAAAAGCAATAAACTCCAAACCGTAAGTTTTGATTTGTAACCAAGGAGCAACATTACACCCAAAACGACTTCCAGAATGACTAAAAACAAGGCTATCGCCAATGCAAAAGGCACGAAAAACGGCATATTAAAAACGGATTCACTGAAATATTCTTCCAGTTTATAAGAAAAACCCAAAGGGTCATTCAGTTTTATCAACCCCGAAATAATAAATAAAATCCCGACAAAAAGTCTGGAGAATTGAGTGATGAAGTTTTTCATTTTTATATTTTAAGGCTTATTTATAAATTTGGAGTTTCCCCTTCGGGGGTTGGGGGGCTTAAAATCAACGCAAAAACTGCGTAATTAATCATATCCTGATAATTCGCATCAATACCTTCAGAAACCAAAGTTTTTCCTTTATTATCTTCAATTTGCTTTACTCGAAGTAGTTTTTGCAAGATTAAATCAGTCAATGAACTTACTCGCATTTCGCGCCAAGCTTCCCCATAATCGTGATTTTTGTCTTCCATTAATTGCTTTGTCAGGGCAATTTTTTTATCGAAAAATTCGGTTGCTTCTTCTACTTTTAAATCAGGTTGTTCGACAACGCCAAGCTCCAATTGTATCAAAGCCATAACCGAATAATTGATAATTCCGATGAACTCTCCAGCTTCGTCTTCGTCCACTTTTCGAATTGTATTTTCCTGTAAACTTCTTATTCTTTGGGCTTTGATGAAAATTTGATCCGTTAGTGAAGGCAATCTTAAAATGCGCCAGGCACTGCCGTAATCTTTCATTTTGTTGATAAATAGCGAGCGACATATTGCAATTACGCTATCATATTGTTGTGAAGTAATGTCCATTTATTGGTGTATATTTGTCACAAAAATAAGGATAATTTTTTGTTTGAAGAAGGATGATTAATGAATGTTTATTTTTAAGCATTAAATAGTTAAACTAATAGACAATACTACAAAATGACTATAAATTGCAAAGGAAATCTGATTGACTTATCAACTCCCAAAGTGATGGGAATTTTGAATATTACACCAAATTCGTTCTATGATGGTGGGAAATTCGTTGAGGAAAAGGACATTTTACTTCAGGTAAAAAAAATCATTTCAGAAGGCGCAACTTTTATCGATATTGGTGCTTATTCCAGTAAACCAAAAGCGGAATACGTTTCTGAAGAAAATGAATTGAAAAGAATTGTTCCTATTGTCAATTTAATCCTGAAACATTTTCCAAAAACATTAATTTCTATTGACACTTTCAGAAGTGAGGTGGCACGAATTTGTATCGAAAATGGAGTGTCAATTATCAACGATATTTCGGCAGGAAGTGTTGACGAAAAAATGATGGAAACAGTCGCCAAATATAATGTCCCTTACATTATGATGCACAAACGTGGTACTCCGGAAACAATGCAAACGATGACCAATTACGAAAATATCGTTAAGGAATTGCTTTTCTATTTTTCAGAAAAAGTGGCATTGGCAAGAAGTTTTGGCATCAACGATTTGATAATTGATCCCGGTTTTGGCTTTGCCAAAACATTAGACCAAAACTATGAAATTTTACAAAAATTAGAATTGTTTGAATTGCTTGAACTGCCTTTACTCATAGGCATTTCCAGAAAATCGATGATTTATAATTTGCTTAAATGCACGCCAGAAGAAGCTTTAAATGGCACCACAGTTTTAAACACAATCGCTTTGACCAAAGGCACAAAAATTCTTCGGGTCCACGATGTGAAAGAAGCGATGGAAAGTGTTATGATATTCAATAAAATCAATCAGAAATAATGAAGTATTTAAGTTTGCTACTAATTTTACTATTATTTTCTTGCGGAAACAAAGAAGATATTTTGTTGCCAAAATCGAATGTAACAATCGTTGGAAACGTTGAAGACCATTCGCCGATTTATATTTTTTTCAGAATCAAAGGGAAAGATACTTTGGTTGAAGTAAACCGAAAAAACTCCATTGGTACAACCAACTGGATTTTTAATATTGACAAACGATTGCCGTTGCGATTGGTCATTCCGGAAGTAATGAAATTGCAGGAAAAAAAACGAAATGCAGTAATTCACAAAAACGAATTAGCTGAAAATTATTATTCGTATGCGGACAGCATTGGTAAGAATATGGCGTTTCTACCCTTCACGAAAGTGTATTATAAAATGGGGAAACCGAAGTCTAGTTTTATTGTGTTTTTTTCAAAAAAAAATAAAATCTATGTGGACGGTTTTTCAGGAAGTCGTGAAGAATTAAAACATTTTTTAAATAATTTTAAAGATAAGTCCAAAATAATTAGCTTCGGTTTTGATGAAAATATGAGCTTTGGGAATTACATTCAAAACAAAATTTTCATTCAAAGTTTAAAAATTGATAATGAAGAAGAATTTATCTTCTAAATTCTAAAATCTGCTGATGAATCTTCATTAAGAAACCTAGATTTGTATTGGTAAGAAGTTTTAAAAATATAAAAGTCTTGCTTGCTTGCTTTAGTTAGAAAACAAGACTTTTATAAATATATATGACACTATTGTTTAATATCCACCACCAGTTGCTGCCTGCTTGATAAGCTGCCCTCTAATTTCTCCTCCGGGAAATGCTGCACTATGTATATTTACATAATAAAGTTCGGCATTAAGATCTGCTTCTTGAGTGGCATCAAGAGCAACACTAGTATAAGATATTGGAGAGGTAAAACTAGAAAAAGGAAAAACAGGAGCACCACTTACTCCAATTGCACCTTTGTGAATATGTCCGTTTGTAGGTGCCGCAATGGTGTGTGTTACAGTGATTGTGAAAATTTTTGTGGTGGTATTAAATATAAGTGTAGCCGTTCCTGTTGCCGTTGAAGAATTTGGGGTTGATTCACTTGCACCATTCATTGTAGCTTTAAAAGTTACATTTGGATTGGGAGCTGGATTATCATCATTACAGGAAACAATTCCTTGGAAAATAAAAAAAACCGCTAAAATTTTAATAAAATGTCTCATAATAAATTTTTTAAGGTTAGATAAATTGTAAATTATTAACAATCAGTATTTATTTAAATAATTTTTTAATCTCTATGAGGTACAATTCAGGGGTTTAATTTATTTAGACTTGATAAAGATAAGATATAATTTATAAAAATACTCAGAATATTAACAAAGAATTAACGCTTCAGATTATTTGTTGAAGTTGATTTTTTTAAGTTAATAAAATCAGTAATCTGCTTTAAGTGAATGGAGTACGATTTTTTTTTATTGGTGATGATACGGCTCGTTTTTCAAAATCGTGAATCCGCGATATAATTGTTCGATAAAAAACAAGCGCACCATTTGATGGGAAAAAGTCATTGAAGAGAGCGAAATCTTTCCTTGTGCTTTGGTATAAACCGTTTCCGAAAAGCCATAAGGACCGCCAATTACGAATACCAAAGTCTTTACTCCCGAATTCATTTTCTTTTGCAATTCGGCTGAAAACCCAATGCTCGAAAAAGTTTTTCCGTTTTCGTCCAATAAAATAAGTTGGTCGGTTGGAGTGATTTTAGCCAAAATCAGTTCGCCTTCTTTTTCTTTTTGTTGGCTTTCCGACAAGTTTTTTACATTCTTGATGTCGGGAATAATCTCTAAATCGAATTTGATATAAAATGACAAGCGTTTTTGATATTCGTCAATTAAGGATTGCAAATTTTTATTATCGGTTTTGCCAATGGCGAGGAGTTTGATGTTCATTGAAATGCAAATTAACTATCCAGAAACGAATCGGAATTGTTTTTATTTTTCCTGAATAATTTTAGAAGCAACATTATTCCGGCAACGGCTTCAAAAGTCATTCCTAAAATTAGAAAAAAACTGGTCCAATCTTTAGGTTGGTGAGTGATTTTGTAGAATGCACCAATAATTGTCAGCACAGCGCCAATGAGGAATAAAACTAGAATTTGTGGGTTTTTCATAAGATAATATTTTAGAGAAACGAATAAAAACTAAATATGACGTCCGTTACTTGTACCTATAATCAAAAAAAACAACTCCACTCTGTCATTCCTGACAAAAAAATATCATTGGTATTAGTAACGGACAGTCATAAAACTAAAAGTTATGCTTTTTGTTTGGTTTGCGTTTTTACATAATTTACATTTCTCTCTTTCAAATAATTTAAAACGTATTCAAAACAAAGTTCGTGTTTTCCAATCAATTCCGGAGGAAAAATCCCTTTTTCAGTAAATAAACCTTCTAAAAACATATTGGCTACAGCCGTTGCGGTATATCCAGTCGTTCTCGCCATAGATGAAGTTTGGGTTTCGGGACAATATTCGTCGTATAAATTATAGACAACTTCTTCGATTTGGCCGTTTTTATTTTCTCCTTTTAATGTGATACGCATCACGGTCAATTCTTCTTCGGTTTCACCCAATTTCCATTCGTTAAAAAGGATTTTGCTGGTAAAATCTAATGGAGAAATTTCGGTTCCATTTACCATTATTTTTTTCTCGTTGAAAAATCCGCTGTCTTTCAAAACTTTTACATATTCTACGTGACCGGGATATCGCAGTGTTTTTTCTTTCATATTCTTGATGTGTGGCATCGTAAAAAGAATGGAACGTAATCCATCAGAATTGAAGGATTCCAATGTTCCTACTTTATCAAAATTAACATATTCACAGTCAGTTAAGGCTTCACGAATGATGATAGTTCCGTTTTCGACATAGCGAGCCGGACGTGTATATTCTTCGATTACGTCTATTGGCGAAAATGGAGCTTTGTAATTGAAAGGCCATTTTTTGACTTTTGGTAAACCGCCAACCAAGGTTTCAAAATTGGTCAGTTTTAGTTTTTCGTTGTAATATCCCAAAATGATATTGTGCATTCCGGGCGCAACGCCACAATCGACAATGACTGTTACTCCTTTTGCTTTTGCCAAAGCGTCTAGTTCGAGCGCATTTTCTGGAAAAAAGGAAATATCCACCACATTTTTTCCGGCTTCAATAATCGTTTTTATGGTTTGAAAACCGAGGAATCCTGGAACGGCACAAACCACAAAATCAAAATCTTGAAGTACCGTTTGTAGTTTTTTTGTATCACAAACATCTAATTGTAAAATACTTAAATTTTGGTCTTTATTTTTGATGTGTTCTAATCGCTGAATACTCAAATCTGCAATGGTTATACTGTGTTTTTTTGATAAATCAGCAGCCATTGCACTGCCTACCATTCCTGCTCCTAAAACTATTATTTTGGTCATAATTAAAAGTAAATTTTAATTTTTTTATCCTTGGAAATCATCTCCACCCTCAAATTCTCTCTTTGGTTGTTTTTCTTTTTCTTTATCGTTTTTCTGTTTGTTGAATCGATAAGTAAAAGATAAATTGAATTGTCTTTGGTGAAACTGCATTTCGGCATAGGACTGAATAACTCCTGGAATAAGGGTTTCTATTTTTCTTTTTTGAGTGTTAAAAACATCATTGATATTAAAAGAAACTGTTGCTTTATCTTTCATCACGTCTTTGCTGAACCCAAGGTTCATCGTAAAGGCACCAATAACTTTTCCTTGTGCTGTTTTTTGATCGCCGATGTAATTCATATTGGTTTGCCAATCGATTTTGTTTGGAAGGGTAACTTTTGAGGTTAGTTTTGCTGACCAAGCTGACGCATTTTTATCGAAATTCTGGGTAACAACCTGATTATTGAAGTCGGTATAAGTATAATCGCCTTGGGTATCAATATTATAAAAATTGAAAGTGGTGTTCAATCGCCACCATTTGTATGGAGAATAATTTAAGTTAAATTCGAATCCTGTTCTAAACTCAGTGGCAAGATTGATTGGTCCGGAAATAATTATTGGAACGCCATTTACATAATCGCCTGATTCTATTCTTGCAAACGCCCATACATTTTTGGTGTTTTTTGCATAAAGCGAAGTGCTCAACATAAATTTATTCCATTTTTTTAAGTATCCAAAATCAACTGAATTTGTCATTGTTGGGTCTAAATCGGGATTTCCACGAAAAATATTGATATCGCTGGAATAATTTCTGAAAGGATTAATCATCATTCCTCTTGGTCGATTAATTCTTCGGCTGTAATTAAGGGAGAGACTGCTTTGGTCGGAGATTTCATAAGTAAAAAAAGCAGATGGAAAGAAATCATTGTACTTTTTATGATTAAAATCGTTTGTTGAAAATAAATTAATTTCAATATCTGAAGCTTCCCAACGAAGCCCAAACAGATAGGAGAATTTGTTTATTTTGAATCCATATTGTGTATAAAAAGCATTTACGTTTTCGATATATTCCAGTTTATTAGTTAAATCAGGATTGATGACATCATTGTTATAAACGGTAGCATCTGTAGTTAAATTTTGAAAACTTCCTCGATAACCGGCTTCAAACTGACTATTTTTTCCTATTGGCAAAACATAATCGGTCTGAAATAATTCTTTGTTTTGATTTTGAATTCTTTGGGTGTAGTCATTGCCGTTTTCACTATCGATAATATTGGAAATATTGGTGTCATCGTTTTTAGCAATTTGAACATCAACGGTTAATTTATGATCCTCTTTTTTGAATTTTTTTACAAAATTTGAGATATATTCTACGTTTTCGCTTTGGGCATCTTCATCGCTAACACGAGTTCGGGTATAATTGTCTGCAGGATTTGCATATTGATTGTCATAGTTTACATTGTCCTGAAAATCGCCATTACTTTTTCTATAATTGATAGAATTTGTCCAAGAAGTAGATTCATTGAGAAATAATTCGATACCTAAATTTCCGTTGTAACTTTTGTTTAGTCGCTCATTTTCACGTGTTTCCAAAATAAATACAGGTGAATCTGGTTTTGGATTAAGATAATCCGTTTCAATCAAGGAGTTTCCAGGAAAATTTCGGTTATTATACCCTTGGTTTGTAAACAAATTATATTTTTTTGTTTTGTAATTTAAAGTTCCGCTTAGCCCATTGTTTCTTGGATAACCGGTTATGCCAATTAAAGTTCCGTTAAACCCAAGATTTGTACCTTTTTTAAGAATAATATTTAAGATTCCTGCACCGCCTTCGGCATCGTATCTCGCTGATGGATTGGTAATTACCTCTACCTTATCGATAGATTCGGCAGGAATTAGTCTCAATGCTTCGCTTATATTGATGGCGTTTGAGGGTTTTCCGTCGATAAAAATGGTCACATTTTCACTGCCTCTCAAACTTATTACTCCTTCTGCGTCAACTGAAACTGATGGAATATTATCAAGGACATCGCTCACGGTTCCGCCTTTTACCATTAAATCATTGCCCACGCTATATACTTTTTTGTCGAGTTTGATTTGGATAGACGTGGTTTCAGCTCTAACTACAACTTCGTTCAATTGAGTTGCATCATCTTCTAAAGAAATTTGCCCCAAATCTGTACTTTCAGGAAGTTTTTTTTGACTGATTACAAAGGGTTTAAAAGAGATAAATTCTATTTTTATATCGTACATTCCTTGGGAAATTTCGACATCAAATTCCCCTTTAGCATTTGTGATTCCTCCGAAAATTCCTTTTGGATTTTTGATATTTACAAACCTAATAGTAGCATATTCTAAAGGTTGTTTGCTCACTTTTTCGATGACTGTTCCAGTGACTTTTATTTTTTTAGGCTGAGGGTTTTGTTGAGAATAATTATGTATTGAAGTCAATACCAATAATAAAATTGCAATAAATTTAAGATTCTTCATTTAGGAGTTGATTTTAATCTGTTTAGAGCGCAAAAATAGGATTTGGTTTAAGGAATAAATCACAAAAGTTTGTTAAAACAAGGAGGCCTATTTTCTAAAGAATTTCGGATGCTTTTTCGAGTGGTCTGGCAATTATCGCTTTGTTGCCGTTGATTACGATGGGTCTTTCTATGAGAACTGGGTTCGAAATCATTGCTTGTATAATTTCATCATCAGACATGGCTATGTTTTTAAAATTTTCTATCCAGATTTTCTCTTTTTGGCGCACTAATTCAATGGGTTTTATACCTAATTTTTTAATGATTGTTTTCAATTCCTCAAATGTAGGAATGTCCTCAAGATATTTGATGATTTCGTATTCTTTGCCGGAATCTTCAAGAAAAGCCAGACATTCTCTCGATTTTGTGCAACGTGAATTGTGATAAATTTGAATCATAAGAAAATTGTTTTATTTTTTTGCAAAGTAAGGCATAAAAACGGAAAATAACCTTAATTTCGGGCAGACAAATAGAATCATATTAAATTTTTGTAAATGTTTATAGAACAAGCATATAAAGGAAACAATGTCTGGTGGCGAGTTTTAATTACCACTTTGTTGACAATAGGAATATTTGTTGCTAATTTTATTGCCTTTTTCTTAATGTCGAAAGAACAAATGGACGAAGTCTATAAATCGATGAGTGATATACCCAATAATTGGTCACTTATTATTAATTTGTCCCCTTTTGTTTTTCTGTTGGTAATGTTATTTTTAATGGTTCGTGTTTTGCACAAAAGAAGCGTGCTTTCGCTTACCACTTCAAGAAACCAGATAGATTATAAAAGGATTTTATTTTCTTTTTCATTGGTTGTTTTCTTTACAGTTGTGGTGTTTGTAATTACCTATTTTATTGATAATTCAAATATTATTTGGAATTTTAACCTAAAGAAATTTGCTGTTTTATTTGTTATTAGTTTGCTGATGTTTCCTTTTCAAATAGGTTTTGAAGAATATTTATTCAGAGGCTATTTGATGCAGCAAATTGGTATTTTGGTGCACAATAGATGGTTTCCTTTGCTAATTACTTCGGTTGTTTTTGGTCTTTTTCATAGTGCCAATCCCGAAGTTGCCAAAATGGGTTTCGGAGTGATGGTGTTTTACATTGGAACGGGTTTTTTTCTTGGAATAATTACCTTAATGGATGAAAGTCTGGAACTGGCTTTGGGTTTTCATTTAGGAAATAATTTGATGTCAGCCTTATTAATCACTTCCGATTATGCGGCATTGCACACCGATGCTGTTTTTAAATATTCAGGAGCTGAAAACATTGCTGATACTCTTGACGAAATGCTGGTTTCAATGGGAATCATCTATCCAATTATTTTGATTATATTCGCTAAAAAATACAATTGGACAAATTGGAAAGAGCGATTAACAGACAAAATTAAAGACAATCAATCTTTTTCTAAAGAAACAAATAACAGAGATGAAGAAAATTACATACAATAACGTACACAATCTTTTTAAACTCAATGGATTTCATCTAGATAGAGAAAGCTTATGCAGGGTTGCTTATAGTTTTATAAAAGAAGGGCAAGAATACGAGAGTTCCGTTGGCGATTTTATCCTCGATTGGTTTGATAAAAAATCGTATATGGAAATGAATACTTCTGGTACAACTGGAGCACCAAAATTGATTCGTATCGAGAAACAAGCCATGCTCGAATCGGCTTTGGCCACAGGAGATTTTTTTGATTTATCTCCTGGAAATAAAGTATTGCATTGTTTGCCAATGAAATACGTAGCAGGAAAAATGATGTTTATTCGAGCCTTTATTTTAGGACTTGATATGAAATTTGTGGCGCCAAGTTCGCATCCATTGGAAAATATTGACGAAAAATTTGATTTTTGTGCAATGGTTCCGCTTCAGGCAAAAAATTCTTTGAAGGATTTAAGAAAAGTAAAAAAATTAATCATTGGCGGAGGAAAAGTTCATAAAGCGTTGGAGCAGGAATTAATGAAATTACCAATCAAAATTTACGAAACCTATGGAATGACTGAAACCATTACTCATATTGCAGCAAAAAAAATAGGAGAAAAAGCGTTTACCGTCTTGCCAAATCTGACAGTTTCGGCAGATGAAAGACAATGTTTAGTCATTGATGCAAAATACATCAGCGATGAAAAAATCGTGACAAATGATCTTGTAAATATACTTTCTGACAAGCAATTTGAATGGATTGGACGAATAGACAATGTGATTAATAGTGGTGGTATTAAATTAATTCCAGAGAAAATCGAGGAGAAACTTTCTACATTAATTCCTAGACGTTATTTTGTTTACGGAAAACCTGACACCACTTTGGGTCAAAAAATTGTGCTTTATGTTGAAGGAGAACCTATTGAAATCAAACCATCAATCTTCGAAGTTTTAGATAAATATGAAATACCAAAAGAAATTGCCTTCATTTCGAAGTTTAAAGAAACTGCCACAGGTAAAATCATGAGAGAAGAGAGTATTTCCTGAGGAAAGGATTCGTAGAGTTATAAAAAAAAAGAGAGGCTTTGAAGTCTCTCTTTTTTATTAAGGCTGCATTAAAAAATGCAAAACTATTTCATTAAAAAGTTTTGAATTTTCTATCAAAGCCGAGTGGGTACTATTAGGCAAAATAGCCAACTGTGCATCAGGAATGGATTCGTAAATTTTAAGGGTGTGTTCACTTTTAATTTCATCGTGATCACCGGCAACGATTAAAGTTTTAGATTTTATAACACTCAAATCTGAGTATTTTAAATTGGGGTAATTTATATCTAAATTGTTTAAATCAATGTCTAAATCATTTTCGTGATTTATATTTTTGCTTTCTAATTCAACAACCATTTTTTTCATTTCCTCTAAATGAATAACTCCTTCGGGAAAAATATTGGCTCCAGAAGTTACTAATTTGTTAACTTTTTCAGGATGTTTTATTGCCAGTAATAATCCAATTATTCCGCCATCGCTCCAGCCAAGAATATTTGTTTTTGCAATATTTATTTTGTCAAGAAATAAATTAATGTCTTCAATTTGCAGGTCGAAAGTCAATTCCACACCTTTTTGATAAGTTGAATTTCCTCTTCCTCTGCAATCAACTAAAATCACTTTAAAATGTTTTGAGAATTCTACTACTTGATTTTCAAAACAAACAAATGAACCTCCATTGCCGTGAATCATCAATAATGGTTCTCCTTCGCCATACATTTCATAATATAATTTCACGTTGTTGACATCAACATATTTGCCGTTTTCATGAAGCTTTTGTGCAGTTATATTTAAGGAAATTAAGGCGATTGCCAATAAGAATATTTTTTTCATAATTAAACCTGAATTACTCCCAAATTAAATTTCTTTACGATAGGCGAGTGGTTTGCCGCTTCAATTCCCATAACAATCCAGTTTCTGGTTTCCAACGGATCAATGATGGCATCTGTCCAAAGTCTGGAAGCTGCATAATAGGGTGAAGTTTGAGCGTCATAACGAGCTTTTATTTTTTCGAAAAGTTCCTTTTCTTTAGCTTCATCTACCATTTCACCTTTTGCTTTTAGCGAAGAAGCTTCAATTTGTGCCAAAACTTTAGCCGCTTGTGTTCCTCCCATAACGGCGAGTTCTGCGCTTGGCCAAGCCACAATTAATCTTGGGTCGTATGCTTTTCCGCACATGGCATAGTTTCCTGCACCGTACGAATTCCCTATGATTATGGTAAATTTTGGCACTACCGAATTCGAAACGGCATTCACCATTTTGGCACCGTCTTTAATAATTCCGCCGTGTTCAGATTTAGAACCCACCATAAATCCGGTAACATCTTGCAAGAAAACCAATGGAATTTTTTTCTGATTGCAATTAGCAATAAATCGGGTGGCTTTATCGGCAGAATCTGAATAAATTACGCCGCCCAACTGCATTTCACCGGTTTTTGTTTTCACGACTTTTCTTTGATTAGCAACAATACCCACAGCCCAACCGTCAATTCTGGCGTAACCGGTAATTATGGTCTGACCATAACCTTCTTTGTAAGCTTCAAATTCTGAATTATCGACTAATCGGCTGATGATCTCCATCATATCGTATTGCTCGTTACGGGCTTTTGGCAAAATTCCGTATATTTCTTTTTCGTCAAGGGCTGGTTTTACTGATTTAATTCGACTAAATCCTGCCTTGTCGGAATCACCAATTTTGTCAATGATATTTTTAATTTTGTCTAAAGCGTCTTTATCGTCTTTAGCCTTATAATCGGTTACTCCCGAAATTTCGCAATGTGTTGTTGCTCCGCCAAGAGTTTCATTGTCAATACTTTCGCCAATGGCAGCTTTAACCAAATAGCTTCCAGCCAAGAAAATGCTCGCTGTTTTATCTACAATCAAAGCTTCATCGCTCATTATTGGAAGATAAGCACCGCCCGCAACACAGCTTCCCATAACGGCCGAAATTTGGGTAATTCCTTCACTGCTCATTATGGCATTATTTCGAAAGATGCGTCCAAAATGTTCTTTGTCCGGGAAAATTTCGTCTTGCAAAGGCAAATAAACACCGGCAGAATCAACCAAATAAATAATAGGAATTTTATTTTCCATTGCAATTTCTTGCGCTCTTAAATTTTTCTTTGCCGTAATCGGGAACCAAGCTCCTGCTTTTACAGTCGCATCATTTGCCACGACAATACATTGTTTTCCTTTGATATATCCAATTTTCACAATAACACCACCTGATGGGCAACCGCCGTGTTCTCCATACATCCCTTCGCCAACGAAAGCACCAATTTCAATAGTTTTTCCTTTGGCGTCAAGCAAATAATCAATACGTTCTCGTGCGGTCATTTTACCTTCGGAATGTAATTTTTGAATGCGTTTTTCTCCGCCACCTAGTTTTATTTTGGCAAATTTATGACGCAAATCAGAAAGAAGGAGTTTATTGTGGTCTTCATTTTTATTGAAGTTTAAGTCCATAATGAAATTGTGTTTATACCAAATTGTCGCAACAAATTTGATTATTTTCTTTTTTGTTTTTCCTCATTAATATCGTCGTTTAAGGCGGTCAATTCGGCAATTTTCACGATTACATTTATTGCTTTTTGCATGCTTTCTGCAGGGACATATTCGTATTTACCGTGAAAATTGTGTCCACCTGCAAAAATATTCGGGCAAGGCAAACCTTTGTAGGATAATTGCGAGCCATCGGTTCCGCCACGAATGGGTTTTATGATAGGTTTAATTCCCAATTGTTTCATCGCTTTTTCGGCAATATCTACGATATGTTTTACAGGCAAAACCTTTTCTTTCATATTGAAATATTGATCTTTTATTTCTGCAATTACGATGTCTTCTCCAAATTGTTTTGCAAATTTTTTATTGATTTTATTGGTGATTTTTTGAATTAATTCTTTGCGTTTCGTGAATTTTTTATTGCTGTGATCTCTGATAATGAGTTCTAAAACGGTTTCTTCGATGCTTCCTTTTAAATGATGCACGTGAAAAAAACCTTCATAGCCTTTGGTTTCCTGAGGAGTTTCGCCTTTTGGCAATTTGTTGATAAAATCATTGGCGATAAGCATCGAATTAATCATTTTTCCTTTGGCATAACCAGGATGAACGCTTTTTCCTTTGAAAGTGATTTTGGCTCCAGCCGCATTAAAATTTTCAAATTCGAGTTCGCCTACTTGGCTTCCGTCCATTGTGTAAGCCCAATCGCAGCCAAATTTTTCTACATCAAAATGATGCGCACCGCGACCGATTTCTTCATCAGGAGTGAAGCCAACCCTGATTTTTCCGTGTTTGATTTCTGGGTTTTTAATCAGGTATTCCATTGCGGTGACAATCTCGGTAATTCCGGCTTTGTCATCTGCGCCAAGTAGTGTGGTTCCATCAGTTGTAATCAGGGTTTGCCCTTTGTACTGCAATAAATCCTTGAAATATTTTGGAGATAAAATAATATTTTGATCAGCATTTAAAATGATGTCTTTGCCATCATAATTCGTGATAATTTGTGGTTTCACATCAGCACCTTTAAAATCTGGCGAAGTATCAAAATGCGAAATGAAACCAATTGTGGGTACATCGTGCGCAACATTTGAAGGTAAAGTTGCCATAATATAGGCTTTCTTGTCGATGGTTACTTCTTTCATTCCAATGGATTTGAGCTCTTCGACTAATTTATGGGCTAAATCCCATTGTTTTTTAGTGCTTGGTGTGGTTTTCGAATTTGGGTCTGATTCGGTGTCAATGATAGCGTAGCTTATAAAGCGTTCGATGATATTTTGCATAGAGTTTTAATTTTAGCAAAGATACAAATAGGAATGATTTTGTATGGTAAGTTTATGGAAAGATTTGTCTCTTTGTCAATCTACTTGTGGAAACTCAAAGCGGT
Source organism: Flavobacterium psychrophilum (assembly GCA_022729635.1). Lineage (GTDB taxonomy): Bacteria > Bacteroidota > Bacteroidia > Flavobacteriales > Flavobacteriaceae > Flavobacterium > Flavobacterium psychrophilum_P. The sequence goes on along the minus strand of DZAU01000044.1, from coordinate 2,906 downwards.
AACTTTTCCCTGCGAGAATTAACATTCCGTGCGTAATTGATTCCGGTAAATAATCAAATTTATCAAGGAAATAATCATAAGTTGTATTGTTGTAATTCGTGATTAGAAAAGGCAAGGAAATCGAATTTATAAAGATTTCATTCGCACTTTCATCGTCTATCAGAGTATTTTTAATTAAATTAAATAAATGAATTTCTTTTTTTTCGTTTTTCAGGTGAATAAATTCAATGGTTGACAAAGGAATTCTTTGGTCAGAATTATAGAATATGATTGATTTTGCTACATCAATCATAATCCATTTTTGAAATTCTTTGCAATAGACTTCGTTAAAGGAGTGTCCGCCGGAAACTGTGGAATCATTGGATAAATTCTTCATTCCCCATTCCTTAACTTTCAAGTCATTGATGACACAAAAATTATTATAAACTTGTGAAAAGTCGCTACAAACGCCCCCTTCACCATTGACCATTTTAGTTAAAGCCTTTGCTGAGGATTTGCCAAGTCCCGGTCCACCTTTGATGTTCTTTTTAAGCCAAATTGCAATTTTTTTGGCCTTTTCAAAATCAGTTGGTACAGAGACTAAATTTTTGAATATTGAACTATTTATTTCGAAATATAGATTTGGAATCTTGTTTTTTGTATTTAATTCATTGTAGCTAAAGTTCTCAATGCGGTCTAATGATGAGTTTTTAGACACTAATCTAAACCTAATTTTATACAATAGAGGATGTCTTCTTAAATACCAAATTAGAGATTTACTCATTGTTGAATGATGATTTTTTAAAACTCTTTTAAATAAATACGGCTTTACTCTAGATTTTGGAAATTTTTTATGAGTAATAGATTTCGAAAGTAACAATAATTTATTTAGAAAATCAAATAAAAGTTTAAACGGTATAAATAGTCGATAAAATGCTACATATTGTGGAGCATAACCCCAAATTCTCTCACTTTGTCCCAATCGGTGTATTCAATTTTGGTTTTTGAATTCGTTGGTCCTTTTGTCATCCACATTATCAATTGAATCATCAGCCTATCGGTAAAAGGATATTTTTGATAGTCGAGTTTACCGGCAAACACTGCCGATTTATTGGGAATCCAATCTATTTCTTTGAGAAACTTTATAAAATAAGGATTCGTTTCCGGACTGGCTTTTTCGGGTTTTCTCGCCACGAGATTAACCGAAAAAAAGGCGTTTTCCGTTTTTTGTAGTTCTTCTTTATTCTGATTTATGAAATTAATTATTTTCGAATTGTGTTTGCCGTAGCGAATGCTTGCCCCAATCACAAATTTGTCCAAATCGGTTACTTTCTTGTCAAAATCCTCAATCGAGAATAGTTCAACTTCATCACCCTTTTCGTCTAAAATTTCTTTAATTACATTGCAAATTTTTAGTGTTTGCCCATCTACAGTGGAGTATAAAATTCCGATTTTTGTTTTCATTTTTACCTGGGATTGATAGTTGGGTAATATTACCAGGCTTTACGTCTGTTGCGGATTAAGGAAGCCGAAAACTTTCGGTTTAGTACTATAACTTCAAAAATACAAAATATACTTTAAATTAAGTCCAAAACCCACAATAGGGCAAAACCAGTTTATGTAATGTTTTATTTTAGTTTTCTCTTCTTAGGATTTTGTCTATTTGAAAAGAATGATAAAATTTCGACGTTATTTTCGGAAACTTTATAATACATAGTATTCAAAGTTAAAATAACAGATCTACGAACATCTTTTTTTACATCAGATGCCTGAAAAATATAAGGATTCTGTGAAATTAAAGTGAGTGTTTTTTCAAGATTTTTAGCCAGATTTCTAAGCTCTTTTTCTGTCCAATTTTCTTCAAGATACTCTATAGTTTTTTGTAATTCTTTGAGTGCATTATCAGTCCAAAAAAATTTATAGCCATTTTTCATATAGTTCTCTTGCTTTTGAATGTGGATTTAGCTTTCCAGATTCTGCATCTTTCAAACCAAGTTCAATAGATTGTTTTTCACTTTCAGAAATTGAATTCCACCAATCTATGCTCTCTTTTTTTCTTAAATCCATAATTTTCTCAATAATTGAAGAGTCCTCAATTGTCGAAAGCCATTGGATTAATTCCAACTTTTGATTTAAAACATTTATATTGACATTCATAATAGCAAAATTTAAAATTCAAAGTTAATAATTTATTTAGCAAGTCTTATCAAATCTTGAAAGAAAACGGTTGTGCAATGGTTACCTGTGTTTGTAGTTCGGGCATGTTCGTCATAGGTTTTGGGTCATTTTACCCAAATTAATTTTCTCAGCTTTAGTAAATGTTACCTCTCTTACAAATTCCATTTTCCCCCACAAATATCCATTTCCCTTTAACCATTTAGTTGTTCGCATTCTAGTTTTCAGTCTTTTAATTTCAATGTCAGTAGCTCTTCTTCTATTTCCAAGTTGTCCATAAAGTTTAATTGCTGGAAAACTTTTAAACTGCCCACTAAGAAGGGAAGATAACCAAAACAAAGTATTACTATTTACCCCTAACACACAAATATTTTTATTGTCTTTGCTGTTTTCAGGAAGTTTCGTCGGGAATTTCTCAAAGTAAAATCCTGTCTGATTGCTATTGAGAAACAAAGAGCCAATTGGTGTTACTGTCGGATTATTTTCTTTATCGACAGATGCAATAGAAACGTGAAAATTCGTCCTGAAACTCTTGTTGAAATGTTTTTTGATTTCTAACCAATTTAATCTAATATCCATCTTTTGTTATTGTTTTTGTTTTACTATATCAAATAGGTGTCCTCTTAACTCAATAGACATCTTCAGCACAATTGCGAAATCCACTCAAATTTCGGTTGACTTTAGACTATAAACCTGTTTTTATTTATTGTACTAAAGTAAAGAAAAATCATCATTTTTTTATTTATTTTTAC
>DZAU01000196.1 GCA_022729635.1 Flavobacterium psychrophilum | reverse complement strand
TATACAAAATATAACCGTACAAAAAACAAAATTAGCTTTTCGCTAACAATCCTCTCTTTAATCGCTGAGCTTACTCCTCATTTTTTCTCATCGCATAAAAATAAGCGGCGCGACTCAAAGGTTCGTATTCTTCGGTTTCGCCAAGCATAACGAGTGTGTCATTATCTGTTTTCCTGAAACTGTAATTGGCCAAATTTCCTGTTCGTGTGCAAACAGCGTGAACTTTGGTAACATATTCGGCGGTTGCCATCAGCGCTGGCATTGGACCAAAAGGATTGCCTTTGAAATCCATATCCAGTCCGGCAACGATAACACGAATGCCTTGATTGGCGAGATCATTGCAAATTTTTACAATTTCATCATCGAAAAATTGGGCTTCGTCAATACCAATCACGTCGCAGCCTTGTGCCAAAATAGCAATATTGGCCGCAGCTGGAACTGGAGTGGAGCGAATTTCATTGGCATCGTGCGACACTACCATTTCGTCGTGATAACGAGTGTCTATTGCGGGTTTGAAGATTTCCACTTTTTGTTTGGCAAATTGCGCTCTTTTTAGTCTTCGAATGAGTTCTTCGGTTTTGCCCGAGAACATTGAACCGCAAATTACTTCAATCCAACCAAATTGTTCTTTATGATTTACTGTATTTTCGAGAAACATTTTGTATTTTTCTTGCGCTTAAAATGAATAGTTTTTATTACTTTGTAACAGAAACCAAATTTATTAAAAAAGACACATCTTACTCACTATAATTTCAAAAGTTATGAAGAAAAAACTGGAAGCCGATTTAATGAGCATTGCGCACAGAGTATTGCAAATTAAAAACAAATCTGACATCAATCAATTATGTATAGAAACAAGGAAACTATATGAAAAACTGGCAATTTTACAGTTTGTCGAAGAACATTTTGAAGGTGTGAAACCAACCATTGGTCAAGCCGAAATTGTGGCAAAAATGAAACAATTTTTCGAAGAAAATCATTTGTCAGATCTCACGCCATCAAAACATATTGATGAAGTTATAGTTGAAGAAAAAGAGGAAGAGGAAATCGTTAGTGAAGAAATTGTAACTAACGAAATTGAAGAAGTAGTCGAGGAAGAAACAGAAGAAGAAACAGAAGAAGATGACGAAGAAATTGCCGAATCTTCGA
>DZAU01000108.1 GCA_022729635.1 Flavobacterium psychrophilum | reverse complement strand
CAATGTACTGTAACGCCTGCAACGATGACTATTGTCGTGAATTCAAAAATCACTCCAACTTTTACAGCAATTGCGCCAATTTGTTCTGGTTCAGCAAGTCCTGTTTTACCTACAACATCAAATAATTCAATTACCGGAACTTGGAATCCGTCGACAGTAAATAATATTACTTCAGCTACATATACTTTTACTCCTGATTCTGGTCAATGTGCTCAAACAACAACTTTGGATATTACAATAACTCCAAAAACTATTCCTTCGTTTGATCCAATTGCCGATGTGTGTTACGGTTCTATTGCACCAAATTTACCTAGTTCTTCTACCAACGGAATTACCGGAACTTGGAATCCAGCAACTGTAAACAATACAGTTTCTGCTATTTATACTTTTACTCCTGATACTGGTCAATGTGCTTCAACCACAACATTAAGCATTAATGTTAACACCATAATCCCAAGTTTTACTGCAATTGCTCCAATTTGTGCAAACGCAACAGCGCCAATATTATCTTCACCATCAACAAACGGAATTACTGGAACCTGGAATCCAGCAACTGTAAGCAATACCGCTTCTGCTATTTATACTTTTACTCCTGATGCTGGTCAATGTGCTACAACCACGACACTAAATGTAACAGTCAATCCTATTCTTACACCAAGTTTTACTCCTATTGCTCCAATTTGTTTTGGTGATCCTAGCCCAGTTTTACCACTAACATCAAACAACGGAATTATTGGAACTTGGAATCCTGCAATTGTGAGTAATACAGCCTCCGAAATTTATACTTTTACCCCTGATCCTGGACAATGTTCTACAGGAACAACAACCTTGAATGTTACCGTAAATCCAAATATTACACCAACTTTTACTGCAATTGCTCCAATGTGTTCCGGTTCGACAAGTCCTGTTTTACCAACAACATCAAATAATTCTATTACCGGAATTTGGAATCCTGCAATTGTAAGCAATATAGCCTCCGGAATTTATACTTTTACGCCAACAACCGGTCAATGTGCATTGACAACTATTATGAATGTAGTGGTTTACCAATCTCCTACTGACATAACACTTAAAACAACAGATGTTATTAATGACTCTCCAGATGGAATCATAGAAATTACAGGAGTTACAAATGGGTTAAGTCCTTATCAATACAGTATAAACAATAGTTCCTTTACAACCAATACACTCTATAGTAATCTTGCTCCTGATAATTATTCCGTCACTGTTAGAGATGCAAATGGGTGTGAATTCAATAAAAGAGTTACTGTAAATTCCATTTGTATGTTTCCAAATGCAATTTCACCAAATAATGATACTTATAACGACACCTTTAACTTGAAAGGTTGTGGTGTTTCTAAACTCCAATTATTTAACAGATATGGAAGGGAAGTGAAAAGTTATTCTAATTATTCTGACCAATGGGATGGAACCAATGACAAAGGGGAACCACTTCCTGACGGAACCTATTTTTATGTTGCCGAAATCAATGACGGAACTTCAAAATCTGGTTGGGTATTTATAGCAAGATAATTTAAAAAAAGCCTTTTAAAGTACATCCGAAAGTTTAAAAAAATGATACTGATGAGCTCGATACTGTATCGGGCTCATTTTGTTTAAATTTTACAAGACTTCAATCAATTCAACAAATAAACAAATCAAGGTGTAAACCAAAAAAAGTATCTTTGCAGAAATTTTATAATTGATGTTTTCAGCAAACGATTTTATTCCGTCTCTCTACACGCATTCTATAGAAAGCGGTAATTTTCAATGGAGTTCGCCCAGCAACATAGCTTTGGTGAAATATTGGGGAAAAAAAGACAAACACACGAGCCTGAAAGGCGAACTGGCGAAGCAAATTCCAGCAAATCCTTCGGTAAGTTTCACACTCAATAATTGTAAAACGATTACCTCTTTGGCTTTCGCCAAAAAACACTTCGATACTTCGTCTTCGCTCAGTACAGGCTCGCTCAGTGTGACGGCTTCAGATTTTTCTTTCGACTTGCTTTTTGAAGGAAATGCCAAAGAAGATTTCAAACCAAAAATCCAGCAATTTTTCGAAAGAGTTTTAATTTATTTGCCATTTCTAAAAGACTATCACTTCACAATTGATACAAAAAATACGTTTCCACACAGTTCAGGAATTGCTTCCTCAGCATCAGGAATGGCAGCTTTGGCAATGAACTTGATGAGTTTGGAAAAATCTTTAAATCCTGAAATGACCGAAGATTACTTTTACCAAAAATCCTCTTTCTTGGCACGTTTAGGTTCAGGAAGTGCTTGCCGAAGCATAAAAGGAAATGTAGTTATTTGGGGCAATCACGAAAATATTCAAGGAAGTTCCGATTTGTTTGGAGTGGAATTTCCGAATGCAATTCACGAAAATTTCAAGAATTTTCAAGACACAATTTTGCTGGTTGACAAAGGCGAAAAACAAGTTTCGAGTTCTATCGGTCATAATTTAATGAACGGACATCCTTTTGCCGAAAGGCGATTTGAACAAGCACACGAAAACTTAGACAAATTAATTAGCGTTTTCGAAAGCGGAAATTTGGAGGAATTTATTACCATAGTCGAAAGCGAAGCCTTGACTTTGCACTCGATGATGATGACTTCGATTCCGTATTTTATTTTGATGAAACCCAACACACTCGAAATTATCAATGCGATTTGGAAATACAGAAATGAAACAAAAATTCCTGTTTGTTTCACTCTTGATGCCGGTGCGAACGTTCACGTTTTATACCCAGAAAACACTAAAGAAAACGTTTTGCAATTTATTAAGGACGAATTAGTTGGCTATTGCCAAAATGGTCAGTACATTTGTGACGAAATTGGAATGGGGAGTCAATTATTAATTGATAATTAAATATGAAAGGACCTTTATTTTACTCAAAAATATTACTCTTTGGAGAATACGGAATTATTCGTGACTCGAAAGGTTTGTCTATTCCTTATAATTTCTATAATGGCGCACTGAAACGAGAAGAAAATCCATCAGCCGAAGCCATAAAATCTAACGAAAATTTAAAGCGATTTGTTTCTTATTTAGAAACTTTACAAAGCGAACAACCGGAATTAGTTACTTTCGATTTAGACACTTTAAAAAATGATGTTGCAACAGGAATGTTCTTTGATTCCAGCATTCCACAAGGATATGGAGTGGGAAGCAGCGGTGCTTTGGTGGCAGCCATTTACGACAAATATGCCCAACATAAAATTACCGTTCTAGAGAATTTAACTCGTGAAAAATTATTAAGACTAAAAAATATTTTTGCCCAAATGGAATCTTTTTTCCACGGTAAAAGCTCCGGTTTAGATCCTTTGAACAGCTATTTGAGCATACCCATTTTAATAAATTCCAAAGACAATATTGAAGCAACCGGAATTCCAACCCAAAGTCTGGAAGGAAACGGCGCCGTGTTTTTATTGGATTCAGGAATTGTGGGCGAAACTGCCCCAATGGTCAATATTTTTATGGAAAACCTGAAAGACCAAGGATTTAGAAAAATGTTGAAATCCCAATTCATTAAACACACTGATGCTTGTGTCGAAAATTTCTTAGGTGGCGATATAAAATCCTTATTTGCCAATACCAAAAAATTATCGAAAGTGGTTTTGAATAATTTCAAACCTATGATTCCGGAACAATTTCATTCTGTATGGCAAAAAGGAATTGAGTCTAATGATTACTATCTAAAACTATGTGGTTCAGGTGGTGGCGGTTATATTTTGGGTTTTACCCAAGATTTGGAAAAAGCAAAAAATGCTTTGAAAGACTATAAACTAGAAGTAGTTTATCAATTTTAGCTCTTAAAAAATTATTATAATCCATTGAAGTTTAAATTTTTGAACTTTAAATCCTAAACTTTTAAACCTCTTCGATGTTAAGTAGGAAGCACAAACTTTTAGTGATGAAATTTGTCAGTTTGTTCTCTGTCGTAAGGGGTTATAATATTCCGATAATCGTTTTGGCGCAATATCTTTCGGCAATATTTATCCTTGCTCCCAAAAAAAGAGCACTCTCCATTCTGCTCGATTTTGATTTATTTATCATTGTTTTTGCCTCCTCTTTGACAATTGCATCAGGTTATATCATCAATAATTTTTATGACAGCAAAAAGGATTTAATCAATCGTCCTGGCAAATCAATGCTCGACCGATTGGTAAGCCAAAAAACAAAATTAAACGTCTATTTCTCCCTCAATTTCATAGTTGTTTTTTTGGCAATTTTTGTTTCCTGGCGTGCATTTGTTTACTTTTCAGTCTATATTTTCTTGATTTGGTATTATTCACACCGCATAAAAAAATTTCCGATTATTGGCAATTTAACCTCTGCATTTTTATCAATTTTGCCGTTTTTTGCCGTTTTTTTATATTACAAAAACCTGTACGAAGTTATTTTAGGCCACGCCATTTTCCTGTTTTTATTGCTTTTGATTCGCGAAATGATTAAAGATTTAGAAAACATAAAAGGCGATTTGGCAAACGATTACAAAACCATTCCAATCCTTTATGGCGAAGAAATTTCGAAGAAAATAATTACGGCTTTGACAATCGCAACCTTAATTCCAGTCTATGTTTTAATCGAAATTTTCGACGTAGGTTATATGGATATTTATTTTTATTCCTGTCTCATCATTTTGATTTTCTTCTTACAATATCTTTGGAAATCAAATACAAAAGAGCAATACATATTACTTCACAATGTCTTGAAATTCTTAATTGTAGCCGGTGTTTTCAGCATTATTCTCATCAATCCAAGCGTGTTGTGGCACGGAAAAAAATTACTAATGGCGATTTGATT